>JBDONA010000796.1:0-1818 GCA_039831575.1 Fuerstiella sp.
CGTTGACTTCTTCTTTCGTACCATTCTGACGTCCTTTCCTGACGTACAGAATAAGAGAGTCAGGTGTCCCTGAAACCGTCACCACCTCATCGGTGCTGACTCGCGACGGGATCATCATGGGAGCGATTCTCACTCCCGCCGTGCTGGCATGACTACTGCTGTTGGTTCAGCAGTGATCGGTAGCGGACCGGCCAATTGCATTCAACATCCGTGGTACGGCGTGCGAGGCACTCTCGACGAACCGCCCTCACCGCATTCAACAGGCAACGTGCGCGATTGCCGGTTTGTCTGCGATGACGAATGTGCCATTGACAAATAAGGGTGCAGCACCCGCCGGGGACAGAAGTGGTGAGTGCTGCACGTCAGTCAGCAAAACGTGTTACTGACTGAAAATCCGTAACTCAGATCCGGTGGGCAGTTGGGTGAATCGAACCTATTCACTTGACACCGGCAGGGACGAACCCAGCCAGAACCACAATCCGATCGTCGCTGAGGCAAGAACAATGCCCGCAACAAAGGCACTCCAGAAGCTCAGGCCGAGGCGTTCTGGAAATGCCATTGGAATAAAGAAGGCAGGCCGAGCGGAACAAGGACCAGCGCCTCGCGGGCAAGACGCGAGACTGTGGTCATGTCCTTTTCTCTGTTCCACACGGCGACGAAAGCCACGATGCTCACGATCGGAAGCGTTAGCAATAAAGCTCCGAGTCGCGGTAAGCGATCGGCGAGTTCCGAAACGCCTGCCACGACGAGACCGGCAATGATGGCTCTCCACCACATGTGTCTACTCCACAGCAATGTGGTTGGTTGCGATTGAATTACTCCACGGTTACCGGCACGTTAAAAGTCACGGTATCGGCACCGGAAGGGACAAGTCGGAATCGAATGACGACACTGGCGACACCTTTTGGAATCGCCAAAGCACCCTGAGCGTAGTGAGCCGGTTCTTCTTCGGTCGTCGGCTCGTACACGGTGGCGACTTCTTTGGCCAATTCCGTTTTGCCATCGGCACTGAACAGGGCGTTGAAGACTTTTGCATCGCTGACGGCTTCGCCATCGCGTGTAATGGAGACTGCGGGTTCGACTTCTTCACCGACATGCAGCAGCTTGCTGTGATGGCCGAGCTTGATGATCAGACCGGCGTGTTCTTTCGGCTCGCCTTCCCACACCAGACTATCATCCACTTCCATGAAGTTGCCGGCATAGGGTGTGCCGTCGACTGCAGCACTCAGGGTGCCGCCATATTCCTGGACGATCGCGAGACTTTCATGCGTGCCGACGAATCGTGACGACTTGCCGTCGGAATCAGACTCCAAAGGGACAGGAAGCAGGTCGGCTTGAAGCTCTGGATCGTTGATTGTCAGCAGCACCGATTCAGCAATGATTGGTTCGGGCGTCTTCTCATCGCTACCGAGAATGTAGACCGTGGCTTCCTTCTTATCGTGGTCAACCGTAAATTCGACGTGATATGCGCCGCCACCCCAGTCGGCGAGGGTGCCACCGTGCGGACCGGCTCCGTGGCTGTGGCCGCCTTTGTTGCCCAAATCACCATTATCCGAATTCGATGGGGTTGCCGGTTGCTTCGCTGTGGGTTGTTCTGCGGTCTTGTCGCCACAACCGACCATGAGTGAAAGTGACAGCAGTGCGAAGAGGAATGATGAGTTCTGATTGATGATTCTTGACTGATAGGTTTTCATTGAAAAATCCTTAGTTCCAGTTTTGCACTTTTCGAATGTCATCCGGCGAGCGTAGCGAGGTAGGTTAGCTGGTCCAGATTATTATTGCGCTGGGTCGTCGTGAGCGACACCTCCGATAATTTAT
>JBDONA010000796.1:1828-2227 GCA_039831575.1 Fuerstiella sp.
GCGAAGCTGGGTTCTGTTTTCCACCAGTACCATGGTCGATGCGGAATCTGAAAATCGTTGTGCCCGTCCGTCGCATACCACACGATCGTCAGGCTATACAGTAGCATGGCCATCGGCGCTGTTCGCCGGACCGCCTGCTCCTTGCGATTGGCAGCGTCCTCTAATCCCAGATGCTGCTTGCAGTCGAAATGAGTTACTTCAATCGACCAACGCAGGGAAAACAAAGAGAGAAGTTGTTTCGGCTTCAGTTTCACATTCGTGCTGTAGAAGATTCGGTAGCGTAACATTGTTTCTGTAAAAGCTGCGTCAGCAGCAAGGGAAAGAAAGGGGTGTTCGTAGTGGAACGAGCGCAGCGAGTGAAACGGAGGACGCCCCTTTCTTTTTGATCCGCTTGAAAGA
>JBDONA010000324.1:0-2224 GCA_039831575.1 Fuerstiella sp.
GCAGCGACGGTAGATGTCGAACAATGATTTTCTGAGTCTGCGAATGGCCCAGTTGTTACTGACTTTACCTAGTGCCACGGCGACATCCGGGTAGATATCCTGCAGGTAGCCCATCATGCGGCACCCGCTGTGGCGACGAAATCTGTCGGCCACAAATGGCAGCAGAAACGGGTCGGTCTCAAACACGACAATATCAGGCTGCGGCAGCGATGGGATCTGTTTACGGCAGGCCCGCACGAATGATAGAAAGTTGACCGCCTTTCCCAACATGCTTTTCTTTGAGAACGTCGTGTGTTGAACACGATGAATCGTCACACCATTTCGTTCATCAACTTTGTCCCAATCACTGTCAGTGAAGCTGACGTTCGGCTGCCCCGCCAGCACGTGCACATCAAATTGCTCCGTCAGCCCCTCGCACAGAACAGTCAGCAACTGACCAGTGGCTTCCGTGTCCGGCCAGTAGGATCTATTCAGAAACAAAATTCGCGGTCGCGATTGCATTCAGAGTACATTCTTTAAAGCGAACGATCAGCAGTCGAAGAAAGAAAGAGGGTCAGCGCCTACAGTAGTTTTCACAATCACGCGGCCGTTCTGTAGCGGAATTCGCCAGGAATTTCGGCAGAGACAGGTCGAAAGCCTTAGCGGCTTCCGCTACGACAAAAAGTAACCTGCTCTAGCCCCTTATCTTTCCCCAGGATTGTATTTCAATATTCAAAATTGCGTATAGCCCGCTTGGCCTTGAATACAGTACGTCGGTGCCGCCATGGGCGCAAAAAAACACCTCGACGACCGGAAGTCACCGAAGTGTTGCCTGCATACCTGTGTACGTCTATTTCTTCTTCTCTGTTTCCTGAGGGGGGACTGTAGTTGTCAGTTTCGCTTCCGAAACCGGCACTGCTGAGTCGCGGCCCCTCCTACAGCGACTGGCCCCAAGCCAGTGTGACCACGCATGCACACCTAAGGTTGCCACGCAATCTTTTTTTCAGGCTTCCTGTTCTACACCGCGATCGACGCGTTTTCGAAGCTGTGGCGGAAAATCCGATCGATGCCGATCGATCAGCAGATTTCCGATAACAATCGCGTCCATATCTGTTCGCAGAAAGCAGCTGATCGCTTCCGAAGGAGTGCGTACGATGGGCTCGTTCTCGTTCAACGAAGTGTTCAGCACAATCGGGACGCCCGTCCTGTCGTAAAACGCGCTAATCAGTTTGTGATAGAGCGGGTTGGTACGAGCGGAAACGGTCTGCAGCCGCCCACTGCCGTCAACATGGGTGACCGCCGGAATCAGCTCCCGCTTTTCCATTCGGATGGGAAACACCTTTTCCATGTAAGGTGTCGGCTCATCGATCTCAAATCACTCGCCGACCTGTTCTTCCAACATGCTAGGAGCGAACGGCCGAAACTTTTCACGGAACTTGATTCGCAGATTAATGATGTCCCGCATGTCGGTTCGGCGAGGGTCGGCCAGCAGCGTTCGGTTTCCCAGCGCCCGTGCTCCGAATTCCATTTCGCCCTGGAACCAACCGACGACCTTTCCGTCCAGCAGCAGGTCTGCAGTTTGAGTGACAAGGTCGTCGTCAGAAAGAATGTCGTAAGGAACACCGAATTCGTGAGCGGCGTCGACAGCTTCGGCTTCCGAGGATTTGCAGCCAAGATAAGCATGGTCCTGCACAAAGCCCCTCGGCATATCCAGCAGGCGATTCCATACGTAAAACGCTGCTCCGAACGACGTGCCGTTGTCCGCGGCTCCGGCAGGAACGTAGACGTTTTCGAACGGAGTTTCGCGAGTGATCTTGCCATTCGCGACAGAATTCATCGCCACACCGCCTGTCATGCACAGGTTTCTGGACGGAGTACGTTCGTGCAGCCTGCACAGCATGTGCATGATAATTTCTTCCGTCACCACCTGCAGCGATTTTGCAATATTATCGTGACGTTGCGTCATTGGCTCAGACGGGTCACGTGCCAGGCCAAGTTCTTTTTCCAGCAGAGAACTGTAGAACGGTTCAATGATTGGTGCACCACCGTTCCAGGACATTCGAACGCCGCGTTTGTGATGAGTGAAGTAGTCCAGATGCAGTTCAAACGTATCACCCTTCGGCTTGATCATGCGGCGGATGACGTCTGCAAATTCCGGTTCCCCATACGGTGCCAGCCCCATAACTTTGTACTCCTCACCGCGTACCAGTCAGGCCACTACGTTTTATCGCCTGGGGCCCTTCTT
>JBDONA010000025.1:0-2223 GCA_039831575.1 Fuerstiella sp.
GCTCCGCCACACGAATGCCGAAGCAGCTACATGGCCACCAAAAAAGAAAAGATGGGCCACATTCTGCCGGACGATGTCATCGGGAAGTAATTCCACGCTGACGACGAGTCCCGCCGACAAAGAGACCCGGTCTTTTCAAAAGACCGGGTCTCTGACTTACTGTTCGGGATTCGACGTCTTTACCCGCTTGGTGTAGAAGTACTTTTCGACTACGTCCCGCGGTGGCGGCGGAGTCAGCCATGACATCACAAAGGCCGCCACAAACGAAGAACCAATCCCGATGACCACGGGATCAAGCGAGAACGGCCGCCACGGTTTGTCAAAGCCGTCCCCGAGGACGTACAGAGACAGGTGACACAGGAAGCCGACAAGCATGCTTGAAAAAGCCCCCGCTGTGGTCATGCGTTTCCAGTACAGCCCCAGCGACATGGGTGCCAGAAAACACGCAGCCAGTCCGCTGCCCACGTAAACGATCAGATCCTGCAGATATTTGGGTGGATTCAGAGCGGCAAAGACGACGCCTAAACCCACGATAATTGTGCAAATGTAACTCATTCTCTCAAGCGTTTTCCGGGAAGCTTTCGGATTGATGTTCCGCTGATAGACGTCGCGCACAACGGACGACGAAATCATGAGCAGGAAACTGTCGACCGTGGACATGACGGCGGCAAAGGGCGCCGCGACAAGTAATCCCGCCAGCCATCCTGCTCCGATGTTTTCCGTCAAAGTCACGGCCATCTGAGGCATGATGCGGTCTGATTCCACTTCCATCCCCGGTAACAGCAATCGGGCACAGCAGAATATGATCACCAGCGGAAAATAGATGCACGAAAAATAGATGGCCACCGTCGCGATGGAGATCCGGAGCGTTCGCGTGGAATTAAACGCCATCAATCGAACCATACTGCTGGGTTGTCCGGTTCCGGAAATCGCCCAGTAGAAAAACATTGAAAACGCCAGACTCATTGGCAGAAATCCATTGATTTCGTCAGCGTGCGGACCAGGAGCCGTGACATACCCACCGGGACGATCATTCGCCGGAAACGCGGCGGATCGGGATTCCACGATCCTAAGGATCGAAATGTTCTCGGCAAATTCAACTTCGACTTTGCCGGACTCAATTCGCCTGAGATCCCCGGCATCCACAATTTCGATGGCTTCCACAACCGCCGTACCGGGTTCTCCAGCCTCAGCAAGGCGAAAGATCCGGGCCGGAGCATCGTCAGTACGCAGCCATGTTCCCAGCGGCACTTCGACATCCGCAGAAGGTACTTCGATCTCAATTCTTGCCGGATGCGGGGCAACCATGGCGGCCATCTCTTCGGTCGCGTTCTGCATTCCGCCGACCTGGTAAATTGCAAGCGGGAGCATGATCATCACTCCGAGAACCATCACGAATCCCTGCATCACGTCGGTCCAGACAACCGCATGAAAACCTCCCCACGTCGTATAAATGATTACGGCGACGCCAAAGGTGATCAGGCACAGCAGGTATCCGGGGTCAACCGCACCTTGAGGCCATGAATACTGAAGAAAATCACCGACGATGGAACGGGCACTTATATAGAAGTCATTCTCGCCCAACAGTGTCTGCAGAATCATGCTGCCGGCCTTGAATTGACCGACCAGATTGACGCAGGTGAAAAAGACAATCAGCGACGTCGCCAGGACAGAGAACGACGAACTTTGAAAGCGGCCCCGAAAAATGTCCGGCACGGTAATCGCGCCGGTCTTGCGTGACACCTGGTTGATCCGTTTTCCCAACAGTCCCATGGTGCAGATCGGAAAGATCATGTAACTGCCAATCCACAGCGCCAGAACCCAGCCATGAGAATAGATTTTCGACGGAAATCCCGTGAAAGAACCGCCCGATGCACTGGTTGCGGCGAATGTGAGCGCCAGCGCCCAGACACCAAGGCTGCGACTCCCGAGAAAGTACTCGTTCAGAAAATCGCGACTTTTCAGCAGGCGACTGGACAAAGCCGCCAGCCCGAACACAGCCAACGTGTACACGCAAAACGTTATCAGGGCAGATGATCCGGCAGCGGCGAACATCGTCGGTAACTGCAGAAGGAAGGTGTCAAACATTGCTGCCTCCTTCCTTTGCGTCAGTCACTGAGTCCATTTCGTTCGCGGCAGGCAGTTCCTCCTGCGTTTCTCCGAGATCAGCGTCTTCCATCACGAAAAGACAAAACCAAATCGTGACGACGTTGGCGATCAGCC
>JBDONA010000776.1:0-2219 GCA_039831575.1 Fuerstiella sp.
AGCACTTGGACTTTGTGACGGCAGTTGCCCCTGGCTGGGGCCATACGCTAAGGCTCGTTGTGAACAGCCGAACCGTTTTCTCATCCGCACCGCCAGCAATGCGTACTTCCCCCAGAAGCTGAGCGTAATTTCGTTGCCACAGCGAAACGAGACGGTGTCCGAAGCTGTCGATCAGGCCTGGCCATTTCTGGAGGCGGCTGAGTCCATCGAAGACGTTCGTTACGAGCGCAAGAAGGCCCGAGTGGCTCCTGTCCTTGAGGGACTAAGTGACCAGGAGGTCTGGGAAGAAATAGAGCGTCGCAGTAGTCCTGCAGCAGACTCATCATCACGCCTCAAACCGGATGAACTGAAAACGCTCATCAACTGCGAACAGGAACAGGGAGACGACCGCCCCGACGGTGATTTTTACGGACGAGCGCTCGACCAGTCCGTTTGGGAAGCGCCTTGGATGCAGCATGTCGAACAGGTTGTCCTTGTGCATCGCTTACGAGAGGTCGTTGCTCAGGCCGGATTCACGCGGTTTGAAGCCGCCACAACAAATGTTGAGGGAGAGTTGGAAATCGGCGTGCTGCCAGCGCCGCTTGCCCGGGAAATGAGCTGGGTGCCGGCCGTTGAGAATCGTGGCGAGGGTATTTTTATCCAGTTTAGTAGCGATGCCCTCGCGGAGTGGGTAACGAAGCCGACAGTCCTTCACTACGGCGAAACACTGAGTGCGGGGTTTGAAATATGGAGGTCCGAACACCAGACCTCGAAGCTTGATTTCCCGCCGTTGCAGTATTACTTCCTCCATTCCCTGGCTCACATGCTGATCACTTCGATCTCTCTGGAATGCGGATATCCGGCGAGCTCCATTCGCGAACGAATCTATGCGTTCGATGATGTCGGATATGGAATTCTGCTGTACACCGGGTCGCCTGATTCAGAAGGAACACTGGGAGGGCTCGTACAGGAAGGCCGCCGCATTCATGAACATATGCGGCACGCGCTGACTCGGGCAGAACTCTGTTCGAATGACCCAGTTTGCTGCCAGCATAAGCCCAACAATCTCCACGAGCGACGGTTTCTTCACGGTGCTGCCTGTCACGGCTGTCTGCTGATCGCAGAAACGTCGTGCGAACAACACAACGCCTACCTTGATCGGGCCCTTGTCGTTCCAACCGTCGAGAATCTGGGCGTTGAGTTTTTCAAGGATGACGCATGAGTGGTTCCGCGCTGACAAGACTGAATGAGCGTAGTCTCGTGCGGTTGAGCGACGCACTACGCAGCGGACTCTTGAAGACCCCGTTCAGCAGGCTCACTCTTTCCCGATTAGTTCCCATTGAGTTCCTGGACTCAATTGTGGAAGACCTGCGACAGCACGAGAGCCAGGGACTGACTTCGTCCTTATTGCTGGTCCTTGTCGAGGCTCTTCTGCAGCAGCGTACGGAATTGCTGTCCGAGAATCCGCAACTGGAATTGGTCATGACCGGCCCGGAACCACCCGGATCATTCACTCGTGACACCGGAGTTGTGGTACGCCAGATGTTCACGAACGCCACGCACTCAATCTTTCTTTGTGGCTTCGCCGTATACCAGGGCAAAGAGATATTCTCTGCTCTGGCCAAACGAATGCAGGCCGTACCCGCCATGAATGTAAGCATGTGCCTGAATATTGAACGACCGCATGGTGATCATACACCGTCAGAAGTACTGGTTGCCCGCTTCCGGAAACGATTCAGAGAAACCCAGTGGCCAGATAACGTCGATCTACCCGAAATTTTCTTCGATCCCCGAACGCTTGAAGATTCAGGCAGTGGCAAATCTGCATGTCTCCACGCCAAATTCGTCATTGCGGATCAGCAGCAAGTCTTCCTGTCGTCCGCCAACTTCACTGAAGCGGCCCAACAACGAAATATTGAAGCGGGCGTGAGAACCGACAACGCGGCGTTGGCCAGAGACCTTTCGACCCATTTTCAATCACTCATTGACAACGGCGACTTGAAAAAATTGCCGTGAGAATGGTCGAGCATTGCGCTCTACCGCCTTGCATTCGGCCAGAACTGTGATTCTGATTAGAATCGACCCTGACCCGCCGAGAATCCCCCCGCACCCAACTCCTCACCACCGCTATACATTCCCTGCTGAACGGAGCCGCCCAATGACCATAAACCTCGGCAAGCTGACGACCGTAAACCCACGCGACGCATGGCCGCACGAGGCGAGCGACTTCACGCCGTGGC
>JBDONA010000944.1:0-9568 GCA_039831575.1 Fuerstiella sp.
CGGCCGATGGATCGCCGGTCCGGACGACGGTGGCCGCCGGCAACTCTGGCGCTCTTACGGTCAACGTCGTTGCTGGCCGTTCTTACTTTGTTGAGATTCTCAGCGATGAAACACCAAACACTTCGCTGACTTCGATTGACAGTAAGAGTTTCAACATCGGCACGGTTCGCAGCTATTCGCTGAGCCTTACTGCCCCGGTCGGTCCCGTCCCGGTCTTCGCCGCGGCACCACCATCAATACCTGTTGCTCCGGTCACAGTGTCGGTATCCAGTCCCGGCGTGACGGCGGCGGTATCCGTCGCCGATCAGGATCCGTTTATTCAGAGCATTACCCAGGTTTCTCCCGATCCGATCGGCACATCCATCAACAATCTGATCGTCACGTTCAGTGAAGATGTCACGGGGGTCGACGCGACCGATTTTCAATTGACTCGAGACGGCGTCGTGCTGGATCTGTTTGGCCTGGGCGGAGCCATTTTTAATCCTATCGACGCCGCTACTTATGAGGTCACCAACCTGCCGTCCCTGACCGGGGAAAATGGTAACTACGTTTTCACGTTCGTCGTTGCCAATTCCGGAGTACTGGATCTGGACCTTGCAAGTCTGGCGACGGTCGGCGCTGAAACAGAGTCGTGGACGGTGGACAACAGCGTCAATTTTCCGGGCGACACCATCGACAACGTCCCGAATGACGGCAACATCGCGGACGTTAATGGCAACCGCTCTCTGCGTGCAGGTATCAACGAAACGAACGCGAATCCCGGTCCGGACATTCTCACGCTTGCTGCCGGAACCTATACGCTCACTCTGGCTGGCCGTTTTGAAGACGACGGACTGACCGGCGACCTGGACATCCGTGACGATTTGACGATCCGAGGAACCGGTACGACTGCTCTGGACACCGTCATCGATGCCGCTCAGCTGGACAGAATTTTCCATGTCTTCCCTGGTGTCGAGCTGATTCTTGACAACCTGACCATTCAGGGTGGCCAGGTCTTTGACGGTGCCGGCATTTTTGTAGAAGGTCTGGTCACACCAACGGGAATTATGGCCAATTCGACGGGCCGCGTCCGCATGACGAACGTCAACATTATTGACAACGAGGCGTTTAATCAGGGTGGTGGTATTTACAACCTTGGTCTGGTTGATGTTTCGCACTCTTCAATTTCTCGAAACACGGCCGGCTCACGTGGTGGTGGCGTCTTCAATCATGGCGACCTGAACCTGATCAATTCCACCATATCGACAAACACTGCGGTGTCACGCGGCGGTGGCGTTTATAACGAAGTCCTGTCCAGTGCTGTGAACACTGCTATCCGGCCATTCGCGGCATCTGGCTCTCTTAATTCTGTCAACTCCACCATTGCTCTCAATCATGCGGACGCTGCCGGTGGTGGTCTGTACCAGGAAACTTCCCGCAGTATTCGAATTGGCAACAGCATTGTTGATCTGAATACGGCACAGACTTCGGCGGATCTGTTCGGTACCATCGATTCTCTTGGTTACAACTTCTTTGGGACGCTGGATGGGACACCGGAACTGTCTCTGCTGCTGGCGACTGATACAGCAGCGGATTCTACGGCCGGTGTCACTGTCGCTGGCCTGAACGCTCTGTCGACCAGCCCACATAACGGCACATGGCTGCACACGCTGGCTCCTGGAGCCTTCGCCATCGACGCCGGCGACCGCTCGGTCTTTACGACCGAGTTGCAGATTCCGGATACGGATGCCGCTGTGATTGCCGAATCCGACCAGGGTAATGGTGTTTTGTCTCCACGACTGGTGGAAGGAAATGACGACGGTATTTTTGTCATCGACATTGGTGCTTCTGAATTCTTCGTCAGTCAACCCGTCGCCATCATTGCGGCAACACCCAATCCAGCCGGGCAGCTGGAAAATGTTTCCTTCAGCGCTGCCGGTTCGACTCACACTTTGACTCCGGGCACTGGCCGAATTGTGAGTTATGAGTGGGATTTCGACTATGACGGTATTACGTTTGATATCGACGCGACCGGGCAGATGGCGATACACGCCTACCCGACGATTGGTCCCGTCACCGTTGGCCTGCGCGTCACGGACGACATCGCTGCGACTGATATTACCACTGTGCTGATCAATGTCTCTGCGCCGTCGGCCCCGGTGATCATCAGTCCCCTGAGCGCCGGCACAAGCGATCTGACGCCGACGATCACATGGGTCTCCGGCACCGGTACTTTTGCTCTGGATGTCGTGAATGTGGATACGGGCCAGCCCGTCATCACGGAAACCGGATTGACCACTACCAGCTTCACACCAATCACGAATCTGGTACCGGGCAACTACCAGGCCATAGTGACGGCCACGAATGCCAGCGGCTCGGCACAAAGTGACCCTCATCCGTTCATTGTTCAACGCATCACCCTGATCGATCCGCTCAATTTTGATATCGAATTCGACACGTCTCCGGAGTTTACCTTTACGGCCATTCCGGACGCGGATCGCTATCAGGTCTGGGTGTCTCAACTTGATCCCGATGACCGATCCATCACGATCGCCTTTCCGATTAACGAAAGTTTCATTGACGCTCAGCAGGCTCTTGTCTTCGGCACCAATAATGCCATGTGGGAGCCGCCCAATCGCCTGAGCGAAGGATACTTCCGCGTTTGGGTGCGGGCCTTTGAAACCAACGGCAATGCGGGCGCATGGAGTGCCGGCAGTCAGTTTCAGATTACGCGGCCGACTGTTACCGGTCCTGAACCTGTAGCGCGGGTGACGATTGACGATACTCCCACTATCACGTGGACAGATATTGGTGCGAATCAGTATGAAATCTGGCTTAGTCAGATCAACGGGACTATGACGGACAGTGGCGGCAACGTCGTCACGTTGACTTCCAGCCAGCTGGTGACGAATCAAGTCGTCTTTCAGGCCACTACGTTCACACTGAGTACTCCGCTGGGTGACGGCGATTTCCGATTCTGGGTTCGAGCCCTCGACGACGACGGTGAAGCCGGTCTATGGAGCGACCAGTACGACTTCACTAAGAATCGTAATCAGGGTCCACAACTGATCTCACCGATTCTCGGGGCAACGACAACCGACAGGACACCGATCTTCGAATGGCAGGCCCTCGCTGGTGCGACGCACTACGAAATCTGGGTCAATAACTCGAATACCCAAACGCCACGGGTAATACACAACACCAACGTCCCCCATGTGGAGGGAGCAACCTCGATCTACTACACCGATGCGTCTGTTGTTCTTCGGAACGCGACCTATCGGTGGTGGGTCCGGGCTTTCAGCGAGGACAGTGGGGCTGCGGCGTGGAGCAGTTCCGAGACCTTCTGGGTGCCGACTCCTGTGATGACCGCCCCCGTCGGTACTGTGGCTTCCACCAACCTTCCGACTTTCACGTGGACTGGTGTCCCGGAATACGTTCGCTATGAACTTTGGGTTAACAACGATACGACTAGTCAGTCCCGAGTTATCTACGAACCCAACCTGACCGATGTGACATTCACGGCTGAACTGCCGCTGCTGAATGGCAGCTTCCGAGCATGGGTCAGAGGACACGATATTGACGGAAACGCTTCACAATGGAGCAACCCCATCAGTTTCAATGTGAACTCGACCATCAGCAACGCTCCGACTCTGCTCACTCCCCTGGGTTTCACGACCGACAATACGCCGTTGTTCGAATGGACGGATAGTCCGCTGAATCTGCTGAATCTGCCAACCTATGAAATCTTTGTGAAGAACATGCTGGCCACGGGACAACCAACGGCCCTGAATGAAGTGGTCACACCCATCATTGATCCAAACTCAGGCAACGCCACTTACACTGCGACAAACAACCTGATTATTGGCGCCTACCGCTGGTGGATCAGAGGGATCAACGCCGACGGAGCTCCGGGACCATGGAGCCAGCCTCTGGATTTCCGCGTCGTGTCGGCCGATCTGCCTTCGATCCTCGATGACAGCTCGTTCGATCGCGAAACGATCGTGGCATCCCTGAGCAACGAACAATGGTCTGACGATGTGGTCAACATCACGGTGCATCCCGCTGCTGTGGCTGCCGCAAGGCTGGTCAAAGATGACAACGCTGCTGCCGCTGTCAGCAGCGACGATGTCCTGTACAGCGACCTGGACAGTGTCATGGACGAACTGGCGACCGCCGACTGGTGGGACACGCCGCTGGTCGACGCCGAAGAAGCGGCTTCGCTGCCAACCGAAAGCGTCTCTCCGACTGTGACATCTTCTGCTGTATCACAGGATTCCCTGGATCAGAACGGCCGCAGGAGTGCTTCGCTGCTGGGACTGGCACTGGCTTCGATGACTGTAAGACGACGACGTAAAGAGAAGTAAACCGATCGTCTGGCGGCTCAACTGACATCTACTCCGGGATCGCCTAACAAATCAAACCTTGGCTGAATTCCCAGTCCGGGCTGCGTTGATGCTGCCATGCGACCATTGTCCCGTTGTGGCGCTCCATCGGCGTTGCTGACGGTGACGTAGCTGTTGAAGTCTGTGCTGGTGAAAAGGAATTCTGTGGGTGTGCTATGCGCCAGGTGAGCGATTGCGGCTGTGGTGATATCACCACCCCAGCTGTCCTCGATTGTCATCGCGATGCCCAGCGACACACATAGATCACGGGCCTGCCTGGCGCGAGTCAGTCCGCCGAACTTGCTGATTTTTATGTTCACTACGTCGGCCGCCCGATCTGCGTGAGCTTTCAGCAGCACTGCGATCCCGTTGATGTGTTCATCCATCACAAACGGATGATCTGTTCGACGACGAATCGAAAGGCACTCGTCGTACGATTCACAGGGTTGCTCGATATACACGTCGATGTCTCTGACCGCTCGGACTACTCGGGCGGCTTCGTGCATCAGCCAGCCGGTATTGGCGTCAGCGACCAATTTGTCGCCGGGTTGCAGAATCCGGCTGACGGCCCGAATGCGTTCGATATCTTCATCGGGGTCGCCGCCCACCTTTAGCTGAAACCGACGATAGCCTTCGTTGCGATAGCTTTCGACGTTCTTCGCCATCTCTGCCGGCGACTGCTGTGAGATCGCTCGATACAGCACGAAATCGTCGCCGTACCGCCCGCCCAGCAGCTCGCATACCGGCAACCCAGCGACCTGGCCCAGTATGTCCCAGCAAGCCATGTCGATGCCGGATTTGACGTACGGGTGCCCCTTCATGGCTTTGTCCATGAAGTTGTTCAGTTTTCCGATTTGTATCGGGTCTTTTCCCAGCAAAAGCGGGCCTAACTCTGCTATTCCCGCACGCACGCCGGCCGCGTACGCGGGAAGATAAAACGGTCCCAGCGGGCAGACTTCGCCATGACCAACCACGCCGTCGTCTGTTTCAACCCGGATTACTGTGCTGTCAAAAACATCTACCGATTTGCCGCCCGACCATTTGTAGCTGCCTTCGTGCAGGGGAAGGTCTATCTGGTAAGCCGCTATGCGCGTAATTTTCATCGTGGGCCTTTATAGGTTGACTCTGCTGAGTCAAAACGTCTGTTGTCTGCTGATTGACGGTCGCCTGGATGATTCCTGCCTGGCCGAGATCGCTGTCGCTGATTCTCTGAATACTCGATTCCGAAGAGTCCAGCGATTCTCTGATCATTTGCGGCGCAACATCATTAGGCGGAAATCCATGACAGTCCTGCCTGGAATTCTGGTGGCCCGCAAGTTCAGGGTGCCCTTGCCAGCCGCAAGACGAATCTGGCCCAACTTCATGCTGGTCCAGTTTTGTTCATATGATTCTGCTCGATCATAACGATCCTCGGCCGCTCCGACCAGGTCCGAAGGATGAGCTTTGGTGACACGTCCGCTCAACGTGCTGTCGTTGAAACTAAGTTCTATGTCGGAACCCGCTTCACCTTCCGGACAGCTGTAGTAGATTTCGACTTCATACGTCCCACTGGACAAAACCTCTGCGTCCCACGTGATATTGTCTTCTGTATTCGTCCAGTTCGTAAAGTACGAGCTGTTAGGGAATCGGTTTGATCGCTTGATGCCCCCGTGTGCTTCGCCGTCTCGAGCCGGTATCTGAGTCAGTGGATAGTCCGGATGAGCGATGACAAACGGTCGCTGATCGTCGTCGTAACCGGGGGTCACCTCTGCCTTAAACTTGTCTATAGCGGCCTTCAGCGTTGCTGCGATCTTCGGGTTCGTTTTGGCGATATCCTTGTACTGCCCGGGGTCAGCTTCCAGATCGAAGAGCTTTCCTGCCGTATCCATTCGATAAGAGGCTAGCTTCGCGCTGACTCTGTTTTTCCAGTGTGACACGATCACTCGATCGACGGTGTTTTGAGAAGTCCCGCGGATTTGCGGTGTCAGGTCTATCCCGTCGAACGGCTTGTCGTTTACGGTCGTGATACCGGCCATTGATGCCAGCGTTGGATGAAGATCGATAGCTGCACCATTGGCGCGTACTTTCAATCCCGCTGGTATTTTCTGCGGCCAACGGACCAGGCATGGCGAACGCACACCGCCTTCGTCTGTCGACCCCTTGCGACCCTTCATGCCGCCGTTCCACCGATAACCATTGGGACCGTTGTCGCAGAAATACACCACGATCGTGTTATTCTGTTTGCCGGTTTCCTGCAGTGTTTTCAGCAGCCGTCCCACGTTCCAATCGATGTTTTCGCACATTGCCAGAGCCGCTCGAAGGTGTTGCTGTTTTTCCTTCTTTGGTTCCCGATTGTGCTGTTTCAGCTCAGCATCCTTGAACTTGTTCCACCAACGATCCGGCACCTGCATCGGTGAATGAGGCGTATTGTAAGGCAGATAGACGAAGAATGGCTCATCGGATTTCTGCTTCATGAAGTCGATCGCGTGGTTCGTTAGATCATCAATGATGAAGCCCTTGCCCTGCACGATCTCGCCGTTGTGTTCCAGCATAGGACTCCAATAGTGGCCCCAATGCCCTGAACAGAATCCGTAGTATTCGTCAAAGCCCCGACCGTTGGGATGATACGGATACTGCATCCCGTTGTGCCATTTGCCGAAAGCAGCGGTTCGGTATCCCGCCGACTTGAACGTGTCGCCGATCGTCTTTTCATCCAGATCCAACCGCTCTCCACCGGCTGATGTGCTGTATACACCGCCGCGAGGATGATAGCGCCCGGTCAGAAATTCGGCCCGAGTTGGCGAACAAACCGGGCACACGTAAAAACGATCGATGCTGGCACCATCGGCGGCCAGCTGATCGATGTTTGGTGTGCTCAGGTTGGTATTGCCATTCAGTGAAAGGTCACCCCAACCCTGATCGTCTGTCAGGATCACCAGAACATTCGGCCTTTGTGCGAACACTTCACCAGCCTGTGTCTGACACACCACGATGACGAACAGCGGCGTCAGCAGCTTCGACTTCGACCAGTCGGATAGGGGCGATCTACTCATGGTTTACCGTCTTTCTCAGTATGAACAGCACGGGGGCGGTCTGTCGGGCGGGAATGCTGTCGATCCGCTGCAAATCATACTGTTCGGCATAGTCCTGCAACAAACGGTGAACGGCGTCGTATTCGTCCTGACCACCGTCGTGCCCTCGGTACGCGAGTATCGTCAGAATACCGTGCGGTTTCAACACTTCCAATGCTGCCGCGATCGCCGCCGTTGAGGATGTTGCCTTTGTGACGACGGTCTTGTCGCTGCGTGGCAGAAAACCAAGGTTGAACATCACCGCCGTCACGGTTTCTTCTTCGACTGCTGTTTTCAGTTCCGCGTGACTTTGTTGCTTCAGATCCACATTGGCGAACCCGCCTGCGTCCAGTCGCCGTGTTGTTGCTTCGATCGCACAGTGCTGCACATCGAAACCGATCACTCGTCCCGCTGTTCCGACGGTGTCCGCCAGAAAACAGGTATCGAAGCCGTTACCGACGGTTGCGTCGATCACCGTTTCTCCACCCGTCAGGACTTCTCTCACTGCTTGCTGGGCCAAACTGGTCAACGGACGCTGATACGTCGTGCTCTTAGCCAACAGCCGATCATAGCTGTGTTCTGATTCCACCTCTGTGGCCTCTGTCATGCTTCCCCACAGCTTCTTTGCCAGCATCGGTGCCTTCAAAGCCCCCTTGGATCCAAGTCCGTTCAGAATAAAGACATTAGGTCGCTTCGGATGTCGTCCCAATACCGGTTCGTAGTCCTTCATCGTTGGTCTGACTGCCGCTACCTGCTCCAGCACCTCCACCGGCCCATCGACCATTCGACCAAGCTTTTCCAGGATTTCCTGACGACCTTTTTCTGTTGGTGCATTTGAAGTGTTGTTCCAATCGTACGTGCTGCCCACCGTCTGATGACCGTTATTCTCAGCCGCTATCCAGACACTGCGATGCACCACTTCCGGTCGAATGTATCCCGGGATACGTACCGTCAATATGTCACCTTGCGCTGGATTATTGGGCACCTCGGGGAACAATTTCGTGGTGGCTGCTCCCGTGCACATAATCAGCCGATTGGCGGTTATGCCTTGTGACGCCAAAGTGATCACCGTTGGACTATCTGTCTTGTCTGTGTTCTTTTCCTGGTTCCGCCGTTCCCCAGCCGCCTTATCTTCTTCGTGTTGATACTCACCTTCCGCCAACACCGTCTGACGATAACTGCCCAGCGCTTCAAAGTAACTTCGCGTCGCTGACAAGTAGGTCGTGGTGTCCAATCGAGCCGCTTGCTGCATGCGGATACCTTGCTGCACTTCGTTCCCTGCCTGCAGTTGGCCTTCCCATGTTGATATCTTCAACAACTTTGCCTGGTCGCTTCTCTCCAGAAACGCGGCCCTTCCTGCTTCGTCTTCGAACAGTCTCAGCATCTCCACTTCAGAAAAAAAATACCGCCCTGTTTCTGTTTCCACGCGCCGATAGAAGCTCTTTGCCGCCGCGAGGTACTGGTCATACTGCGCCGATACCACCATCCGCTTGCCGGTCACTGGTGTGATCAGACCGGCCGCTACTCGTGACGCTGTATACTGTTCAGCTCTATCCAACAGCAACACGCTCTGCCCCGCCCAGTGCAACGTCCACGCCACCGCTGATCCGGCCAATCCCTGACCGACTATCACGTTTTCTATGTGTTGCGTTGCAGAGCCCACTATTCGCCTTCTCCCCCTTCCTGATCGTCCGCCTCCTGGAACACTGACGACGCTGCCTTTTAATGGCTAATTCCTGTTGTGAGTCACCTGCTGTGACCCTCTGTTACCAATGTCGGATTCCCTTTGGCCGCTCCCTTGCTGCAAGCCTTTCCCTTCCTTAGACCGTTATCTACAGCAAAGTATAAGTACTGATGCTGCTTGCCCTGATGGTCCCCTTATCACCGTTTTCAAATCTCTGATCTTTGGTCTTCGCTGTTTTCTTTGGTTTTTTTTTCCCTACGACACTTTTGGGTCCTTCTTTTATTCCACGTACCGTCGACTGGTTATTTGGCTTCCCGCCTTTTCGTTGCCAATCGGGGGTCACTTCGCATATCCTCTGATCCTTGTTCCTTCCTCGATCATCCCGCCAGCCACCGTCCCTCTGCCTTTGCGGTAGCTCGCTTCCTTCGCTACTGGCGTCGCCCTCCCTATAGGAGTCTCTTGATGAGCAAACA
>JBDONA010000622.1:0-2217 GCA_039831575.1 Fuerstiella sp.
GGCTACCGGCGTGAACTTCAGACTGCCTGTCGTGACACGCTCAGACAGCAGGATGCCAATTGCGCCAGTCGCTCCGTTACGGTACAAAGCGGATGCTACATCCGGGAGTCCGTCGTGATTCAGGTCCTCTGCAACCACAACATAATTATATTGGCTGGTACTGCCAAGATTAAACGCTTCCTCCGTTGCAAATGTTCCGTCGCCGTTTCCGAGGACGCGAAACACCTGGCCTGCAGTTGTAGATACCAACAGGTCCAGGTTTCCATCCAGATCAAAATCGGCAGATGTTACCTCGTAGAGTTCGGCGTCGATTGTATGGCTTGCACCAACAGAGAACGTGCCGTTGCCATTTCCTGTCAGAAGGCTGAATGAGTCGTCTCCTTCGTTAATTGCAACCAGATCGGAATTGCCGTCATTGTTGAAATCACCAGATGTCAAGCCGTGTGGCAAGTCGCCAACCGTGTAACTTTGTGCGACACTCAGTGCTCCCGTACCGTCTCCTAAAAGGATTCGAACGGCGTCAGCTCCCATCACTACAACAGCTACATCTTCGTTGCCATCGCCATTGAAGTCCGTTATCG
Source organism: Fuerstiella sp. (assembly GCA_039831575.1). Lineage (GTDB taxonomy): Bacteria > Planctomycetota > Planctomycetia > Planctomycetales > Planctomycetaceae > Fuerstiella. The sequence continues at coordinate 582 of JBDONA010000622.1, forward strand.
CGAGTCCGTAAGGCCCAACTTGGTGAGGCGGTGAGGTGGGGCCGGCCGGGCCGACATCCACCTTGATTGGCGAACCGAATCCACCAGCGCCATTTCCAAGCATGACGCTCACAAAGTCGTGCCGAATGTTACTCGTAACAAGGTCCCGATTGCCATCGCCATTCAGATCCGCCGTCTCCATGTCCCAGACACCCGTTGACGCTGGCCACGCGGAACCATTCCCGGTCGCAAAGCTGGACGCCCCCCCGAAGTTGCGATCTGCAGTCCCAAGACGGATCGTCACAGTATTATTCTCGAAGTTTGATGCAACGATGTCGTCTATGCCATCCCCGTCGAAGTCATCGGCCACCACAAAATATGGCTGGTTTCCTACGCCCACCGAAACAGGAGCAGAAAAGCTGCCAGTGCCATCGCCGAAGATCACTGTTGCCGTACCGCTGAACTGATTCACAGCTGCAACATCCTGGTGTCCATCACCGTCGAAATCTCCCACCGCAACGCCGTGGGTTGTGTTGCCTGCGGTGTATGTCGAAGCATTTCCAAATGTGGTGTAGCTGTACGTTACCGCCGGGTGCGGGATCAGGCTGGTTTTACTGCTCGTAGTCGTGACTCGCAACGGTTGCGATTCGCCACCACCGGCACTGATGCCTGTCAGGTTCACCGTCTGCTCGGAGGCGTCCTCGTCGATCGTAAGATCCGAGATCGCATCCAGCGTCGGAACCTCATTGCCGGGCCGCTCGATCAGGATGTTGTCGATGTCGTGCAGCGAGATCGCGGCTCCGTAGTCGGCCCAGAGCGCCGCCCGGTAGTCGTTGAACGCAAAACCGGGAACGCTGAGGCTGTCGATGATCGTGTGCATCGTTCCGCCTGAAGTTCCAGTAACGGTCAGCAGTCCGTCCTGACCATTCGGAATCAGCGAGATGTCGATCGTGTGCCAGGCTGCGTCGTTGATGTCGAAAGGAACCGTCTCACTGACCAGCCATCCGGAGGCACTCGCATTGCTGTTGTAGTTCACCTCCAGGTGATTGGCGTTTGGCTCTCTTGCGGCAACGTTCGGATCGGAACTCCCTTGTGCGTTGTTGAACGTGTCGAAGTGCAGATGCAGCACGCCGGGAAAGCCGCGACCGATGTCGATCGGGTACGGCGGTGAGTGCGTCAGGAACGCATCACTCGCGCTGCTAATCGAGTCCGCCGGATACAGCGTGAACCGCACGCCTTCCGCCCCGCCGGCCGTGTGAATCGTTTCTCGATAGTCGAACTGCGCGTGCAATGCCTGTCCGGCGAGGGAAAGCGTGTCATCGAACAGCAGCAGGTCCGGCTGTCCGTTCTTCGAACTGTTGGAAGTCGTCCCGTTCAGCCGGAAATAGTTCCCCCTGGGACCGCCGGACGTGACGCCATTTATTCCTGTCGTCACCGGTTCGATCAGCGAATAGCTGGATCCGGCTGTATCGAAATCCTGCGCAAGGATGGCTGCGAGCAGCCTGCGATCCTCGAGCAACTCGCACATTAGTTGCCGGGCACGAGGCCCGCGTCGCCTTGCGTTTTTTCGAACGTCTCTCAGCTGACGTTTGAATCGCCCGAAAACGTCGGTCAGTATGGATCTCATGATGGTTTCAGTTCGGTCAGGTCCCAGCCG
>JBDONA010001020.1:0-37234 GCA_039831575.1 Fuerstiella sp.
CAATCCTGATGATTCGCGACTTGATGCACGTATTCAGTCGTACGAACTTGCGGCCCGCATGCAATTGTCTGCTCCTGAGGCCTTTGATGTTTCAATGGAAAGCCAGACGACACACAAAGCCTACGGTCTGGACAACAAGCCGACGGAAGACTTCGGACGTCGTTGTCTGCTGGCACGCAGGCTTGTTGAGCGAGGCACGCGGTTTGTGCAGGTCTGGAGCGGTCAGCAGGGAGCCACCGGCAATTGGGACAATCACGGCAGCATTCCCAAAGAGCTGCCGCCGATTGCTCTGTCGGTTGATCAGCCTATCGCCGCCCTGCTCCGTGATCTGAAGTCGCGCGGCCTGTTCGACGACACTCTCTTGATCTGGACGACCGAATTTGGTCGTACGCCGTTTGCTCAGGGCGGCGATGGCCGAGATCACAACGGCGGATCATTCGTCACCTGGTTGGCCGGTGCGGGAATCAAAGCGGGTGTCAGCTATGGCCAAAGCGATGATTGGGGTTACAAGGCGGCCGCCGGCAAAACCTACTGCTACGACTTTCACGCGACTGTATTGCATCTGTTGGGGATCGACCACAAGCGACTGATCTACCGCCAGAATGGCATCGACCGCCGACTGACCGACGTCCACGGAAACGTTGTGAACGAGATTCTGTCATGAACAGGTCCGACCGTACGCTGACAGAATGAGCAACAATCCGGCCCCGGGGCCGTAAGTGCATGGTTATGAACTGGAAAGGCGTGGCCGGGGTTGGAGCAAGATACGAGTAAAACCCCGGGGCTTCCTTTGCAGGCTCAGTCCAGCCCCCGGCCACCTACCCGTCCGGAGCCACAATCCGTTACTGCACCCAGAAGTCACGATGATCTCTGTAGTGAATTGCACGGTGTTGGCGTTAAACGTCATACTGCTCACAATTACATTCTCTACAACCGACAAGCGGGGACGTCATGCACAAGTATGTCATCATGGGAGTGCAGGGATGCGGCAAGGGTACTCAGGCCAAAATGCTGGCCGAAGATTTTGACCTGGTCCACATCAGTGTGGGCGACCTTTTTCGATGGAACATCCAGAACCATACGAAACTCGCCGCACGCATCAAACGCATTATCGCCGAGGGGCAACTTGTTCCTGACGAGATCGTTGAAGAAATCATCAGAAGACGCCTGGACGATCACGACTGGAACTTCGGCTACATTCTGGATGGCTTTCCTCGCAATGGGCGGCAGGCACTGTTCTTCCTTGAAAGTTACGACATTGATGCCGTGATCCATATTGATGTGTCCGATGACGTCGTACTTCGTCGAGTGCTGTCACGCCGACTGTGCAGCCAGTGCGGGCTGGACTACAACGTCATTCATCATCGGCCAGCGGTGGAAAATCAGTGCGATGTGTGCGGTGGCGAACTGGTCACTCGGGCGGACGACAACGAAGCGGCGGTCCGAGACCGTCTGGAAACCTATCACACAAAAACCAAACCGGCTGTGAAGCTCTTTGCCCAGAAAGAGTTGATCGTGAACGTTGACGGCGCGTTACCTCCGAATGAAGTCCAGTCGGAGATTCGCACGCGTCTGAAGTTGCCGCAAAGAACTGCGGACTCCCAGACCGGTTGATGGAACAATTGCGTCGTCGAATCGGGAAGAGAATGGGGAGTCTTTTTCGGATCAGCTAATGTCCATGTGTGGGGATCCACGACCGAAAAAGACTCCCGACCCTTTGCCACATATAACTCACACGCGTATCATAGAGCGTCCGAGAACCAGGAGTGCGAGCATTACATGAATCAATCCGACACGGAAGACGGTTCGATCTCGCCTGCTCGTCGCCGGCCCATCCGCACTCAATTCGGTGTGGGTCTCATGGTGGGGTCTGGTGTCCTGTGGTTTGCGCTATTTGCTATCCCGTTTCTGCCACTGACAACGTGGCAAAAAACGGTGCTTGGCGGTGTCGTTTTTGCAGCGGTGCAGGTCACATGGTGGAGTGGTGTCGCACTCGCCGGGCCGCGCATGTTTGGAAAGTTGACCGGTTGGTTTCGCCGATCACCAAAACGTCCGTCCGCAGAATAGAACGGAGCCCAGACTTTGCGGCGGCAGCTTGTAACGGTCGCCGTGGTCGGATCACAGAAACTGAGGCGTGAGCAGTCGTGGAAGAAACAACACGATTTCGGGGAAGAAGACCACGACGATCAACAGGACCAGCATGGGCAGCAGGATGATGGCCACGTCTTTGAGGGCGTCGACAACCTTGATTTTTCCCAGCGAACACGAAATCAACAGGCACAGTCCATACGGTGGAGTGACCAGCCCGATGGCCAGTGAGATGACACCGATGATCGCAAAATGAACGGGGTGCATGCCGGCTTTGTCGGCCAACGGAAGCAGCACTGTGCCAAGGACGATAATTGCCGGGATCGCGTCGATAAACATGCCAACAAACAGAAATGCCAGTGCGACGACACATCCGGTTGTGGCCACGCCCGTGCCCCACCCGGCCATCACATCCACCAGAGCCTGCGGCACACGAAACCAGGCAAGCAGCCAGCCAAACGCTGAGGCTGTCCCGATGCAGAATAAAGATATCGCCGCCAGCCGCGCAGATTCATACAGCACTGACGGGAATTCCTTCAGTCCGATCGAACGGTACACAATAACACCCAGCACGGTCGAATAAATCACCGCGACGACAGAAGCTTCGGTGGGAGTGAAGAACCCACCAACAATACCACCGACGATGATGACGGGCGTCACCAGTGCCAGCGACGCCTGTCTGACGGCGGCAAGAAACTCTTTGAGCGATGCTTTTTGATAGATCGGGTAGTTGCGACGTTTGGCATAGACCAGCACTGTCCCCATCATGCTGAGCGCGATCAGAATTCCTGGCACGACTCCGGCCATGAACAGGCCGCCGATTGAGACCGACATCAGCCCGCCCCAGACAATCATCAGAATGCTGGGTGGGATAATCACGCCCATCACTGACGAGCACGCCGTAATGGCGACCGAAAAGCCGGAATCGTATCCCTCTTTTTTCATCGCGGGAATCATCAACGCACCAATCCCGGCTGCGTCGGCTGTCGACGAACCGGAAATCCCGGCGAAAAGCATACTCACCAGCACGTTCACGTGCCCCAGTCCGCCGGGCAGGTGTCCCACCGATGCGGTGGCCAGCCGCACCAGCCGCTGGGTGATGCCAGCCGAGTTCATCAGATTGGCAGCCAGCAGAAAAAACGGCACGGCCAACAGGATGAAACTGTTGTATGACTTCCACATTTCGTTGATCAACAGAACGGGGGTCAGCCGATCGTCGACCAGAATGACCGGAATGCAGGCCAGTCCCAGGGCAAACGACACCGGAACGCGAATAACGATCAGGATGCCAAACGTGCCAAACAGTATCGCGGCGACTTCGCCCGGTCCCATACCTATGCTCCCGGCTCCCGGCCTGCGATGATTTGAATGTCCGTCACGATCTTTTCCGCCAAAAATACAATCCAGGTGACTCCGGCCAGCGGGAATGAAATATAGATGCTGAGCATGTTAATGCCGCTCATTTCCGAGTTCTGAATCCATCCGAATTTCGCGAAATCATATCCGTACCACGCAAACATCAGGGCCAGCACCGTCATCGTCACGTGCACAATGAGTCGGCCGACGGCTTCCTGTTGTGGCGTTTCGGGCGCGGGTAACAGATCCACATCGAAGTGTGTGGCGTCGCGGACGGCGATCATCGAGCCAATCATGATGACCCACACGAAGCAGAACCGCGCGATTTCTTCCGTCCAGATATAGCGCGGAATATACCCTGTGTAGCGGGACACGATCTGCAGCAGAACGGGGAAGATCATCAGCCCCATCAGCAGGGTAATGACGACTTTCAGAAGTCGGTAGTAGCTGTCGATCGCATGTTTCATTGAAGTGGATCAGTCTCCGCGAAACTCGAGATTCAGAGTTGCAAAGTCGCACCCCGTTTTCGGGCGTCAGCCCGCGTCAACCGCCAAACGGCTGACGAACGCGGCTATTGTACTGCGTTGACGCGTGAGAGCACGTCTACGGCGTCAATCTCCTTTGCGTAGGCCGCTTTCACGGGCTCGGCCAGGCGCAACAGTTCGTCACGTTCGGTGAACTGATGCAGACGCAGCATGCCGTCGGCTTTCATCCTGTCAAGAATCTCCGCATCTTCGGTTGATTCCAGATGACGGCCATAGGCCCCGGCCTCGCGCCCCGCTCGTTCTATCGCCGACTGAAGTTCTATGGGCAGGCGACGGAATGTTTTTGCGCTGAAGCACAACGGACGCACGGTAATCGCGTGTTGTGTCAGCGAGATTTCCGGACCCACTTCGTAGAACTTCATCTGCTGAATGCCGGCCGCCTCGTTTTCCGCGGCATCGATAACGCCGGTCTGGATGGCGTTGTAAATTTCACTATAGGAAATCACCGTTGGTGACGCGTGGATCGCCTGGAAAATGCGGGTTTGGATGGGAGCTCCCATAACTCGCAGGTTCAGGCCCTGCAGATCAGCCATGTTTCTCACGGGTCTGTTGACGATCAGGTTGCGGGTTCCTCCGCCAGCGTAGCCGATGATCATCACGTCGGCTTTCTGCTGCACTTCGTCGACGATTGGCTGAAATGCGTCGCTGTCCAGCACCTTGTTCCAGTGACCGATGTCGCGGAACAGAAACGGCATGTCAATCAACGGAGCCGCATTGGAAAATGTCGACATGTGCGCGGGGGAAACGATTCCATAATCCACGGAAATACCCTGACTCATGTAAGCGAAATAGTCCTTTTCCAGACCGAGTTCGCTGTTGAGATAGACCTCAAATTTGACGGGGCCGTTGTAGTATTCGCCGACGAGCTGTTCAAACTTTCGAATCGTGCGGGTGAATGCATGAGTCTCGTCGAATTGTGAAGCTCCACGAAGTATGACGGTGTCTGCCGAGCCGTCGTTCGAAGCAGAACCCTGGTTGTTATGTCCCCCGTCAGAACGCAGGACGAGTATGACGATGCCGGCGATCAACGCGCAGAACAACAGAACGACAATGGTTGTTGGTTTCATGTGTTGGGTCTTGTTCCGCCGTGTCCGGGTTACGTCCGCCATAACAGCGTATCGGACGCAGCCATAACGGGATGTTGTGATACCGGGAGGGTGGCCGGCGGTTGGAGCGAGGAACGAGCGAAACCCCGGGGCTTCCTTCGCAGGGTCAGTCCAGCCACCCGCCACCATAACAGCGTATCACCGTTGCGGCTGCGTTCCAAACGATGCGGCGCAAGCGAACACTTTGTTTTCTGAACGTGGGGCGGTACAGAAAGAAACACAGACTGTAGTGACGTTCAGGATCGGGACCTGCATTCGTCAGGCACTAGAGATTATCGCCTGATTTGTGGTCAGAACCGGATCGATGTCGTGGCAACGTCGATTACCGACATGTCTTGACAGAATTGCTGGGGACGTAACATCCGAGGACGCCAATGGATGGTCGGTGCCCCGCCGCGCTGCAGGTCGTCGACGCCCGCCGTTTCCGAATGACTTGAAGCGTCAGGATCTTTGCGTCTTCCAGTTTGACGGTGCGGATGTCCTGATTACGCGACTGCAGCACGGCAATCACATCGATGAGCACATTGTCGCCTGAATTCTTCATGGCTCGCCCTCTACCGTTCTCACTCAATGTCGCCTTGCCTGCAGATACTGACTCAGCTGTTATTACGAATCGGCGCTACACCAGGTATGTCGCAGTTCAGGCACTTTTCACGCACTCATCCTGAAAAGAACGTCGCGGATGTGGCAGGATGGGTGATTGATTCTGTTACATGTCGAACAACCGAATCAATCGGAAGTCGTGAAAACCTTCAACACCGGTAGCCGCAGGTGAGTGAATTCAATTCAAAACACAATCGAGCCGTCTGGTTTGATATTCCGGTGATTGATCTGGACAGATCAGTCGCTTTCTATGCCGCCGTGCTGGGCGTCGGCGTGTCGAAGGGAAAATTTGACGACGTCGAATTTGCTGTCATTGACCACAGTGAAGGCAACGGAGGGTGTCTGGTCCCGCATTCCGAGGTTGCCGTTTCGGACAACGGCATTCTGCTGTATCTGAACGCGAACGGTCGAATTCACGATGCTGTTGCGAAGACGGAGACGCACGGCGGTTCAATTGTCGAACCCATTCACTCGATTGGCCCGCATGGTTTTCGAGCGATCATCAGGGACAGCGAAGGCAATCGTCTGGCTCTGCACTCAGAAAGTGACGTGTGACCTGTCATTCGCCAGTTGCTGTGCAGCAAGACGCCCCGGTCTCTGTTTTTTAGACAAAAAATCGTGGAAAGACGTCCATCGTGAATCAACAAATCCGCTCGGCTGTCGTGGTTCTGATTGCACTGCAGTATACGGTCAATGCACATGCAGTTGACGAAACCAGGCGTCCCAACGTTCTGTTGATTGCGATCGACGATCTGAATGACTGGGTCGGTTGTCTGGCAGGACATCCGCAGGCGCGAACTCCTCACATCGATGCCCTTGCAGGGGGCGGTGTTTCGTTTGCGAATGCTCATTGCCAGGGGCCGATCTGCGGACCGTCTCGAGCATGTCTGCTGTCGGGCAGTTATCCGTTCACCACCGGCGTCTACCAGCAGCCCAACAAGAAAGACATGCAGCTGGACAGCAAGTACTTTCATGGTCAGTTGTTACCACAGTACTTCGCACAGCATGGCTACGAAACGCTGGCGGTGGGCAAGATCTGTCACGGCTATCCGGACAACATGGCGTTTCAGAGCTACGGAAGTAAGTGGGACGGATTCGGGCCCAAGCCACCCAATGGCCGCCGATTCCATTATCAGTTGCCGGATGTTCCGTGGACGGGGACACAAACTGATTGGGGCGCCTTTCCGGACGTCGACAGCAAAATGCCCGACCACAAATCTGCGGAGTGGGCGGAACAGCAGTTGGCAAAGCCACGCGATAAGCCATTCTTCATGGCCGTCGGATTCATTCGGCCACACGTTCCGTTTTATGTGCCGCAGAAATGGTTCAACATGTTTCCACTGGACGACATTCAATTGCCGGAAGTGCGTCGTGATGATCTTGACGACGTTCCAAAGATCAGTCGGCAGATGCACGAAATGCCCAGGTATCCGATACTGGATTATCTGCAGCGAAACAACAACGAACAGTTTCGCTTGTGCGTGCAGGCGTATCTGGCGTGTACCGCCTTTGTCGACCATCAGGTGGGACGCGTACTGACGGCTCTGGCCTTCAGTCAGCATGTGGATAACACAATCATCGTTCTGTTCAGCGATCACGGCTATCACCTGGGCGAAAAAATCGAGTTTCCAAACACAGCCTCTGGGAAGAATCCACGCGAGTCCCATTAATCGTTGTTCGCACGAACAGAATCAAAGCGTCGCGATGCGACCTGCCGGTCGGACTGATTGACATCTATCCGACGCTGGTCGACCTGTGTGGGCTGCCGCAGAAATCATCCAACGAGGGCGTGAGTCTTGTTCCGCTATTGAACCAAGCGCAGCCTGAATGGCGGTTTGCGATTCCCACCACCTACGCTCGGGGCAACCATTCGTTGCGGTCGAAGCAGCATCGATACATTCGATACGAAGACGGAAGCGAAGAACTGTACGATCATTCGACCGATCCCCACGAATGGACTAACCTTGCCTCGTCTGGCCCGCACCAGAAATTGGTGGAACAGTTCCGCAGGGAATTGCCGCAACGGAATGCGCAGTATCATCCCGCGACACAGAAAGGGCCGGTCAATTCATGGTTCCAGCAGCATCTGGCGGAAAACGGCGTGGGAAAGTGATGGCCCGACCCATATGCCCATGAGTTGTTGGGCGCTGGAGTCAGCTGTTCAGCGAGTCTTATTCATGAATTTGTGTTGTCCATGAGTCAGGCTTGCGCCCAACGAAAGACGTCACCTGTGCCAAGCGTCGTCTGGTGGCGTTCGAGGTGCTGTAAGGTGGTGACAGTTTGACGTACAGGTCTCGGGCTTACTCTGGCTGGTTGAGATGACTTTCGAAAGTGGCTGGAGTGAGATACCCGAGCCGTGAGTGTTTGCGTTCGAAGTTGCGGCCAGCGCAGGTGTGTTTTTTTGGCAAGTGAGCCAATTTGCACTTCGACTGCGCGCTGTCAGGATTCCCCGGATCAGGTACAGTCCGGCCTTGATCAATCCGAAATCGCAGTCTGACCCTTATGAGTTCTGTTATTCAAATGACAAATAACGATGTTGAAAATTTCCTGGGTGACGTTTCCTGTCTGTCTGCTGAAGAGAAAAAACAAATTCGGCACGATGTTAATGATTACATCGCCCTGAAGCTGGTCGCCAACGGTCAGCCGGTTCCGGCGCGGCTCAGGAAGTCCGACTCGCTGGGAGCCGAACGCATTCTGAATACGTGGCACCAGCGGATGAAGCATCTGGAAGCGGTTCGGTGTGCAACCGATGTCCGCATTGAGACGTATCTGGACCGACACTTCGTCGGTGTACCGGGCGCAGGAGACCTAAAGCTTCCTGACGTAGCGTTGGTTCTGGATCGACACGGCATTTCTCGCGAACTTTCGCTGCCGATTGACGGCGAGGACTACGCAAACGAATTTGTGTCCTCCTACCGAGTCCACAACGGCGTGTTGCACAATCCTCGCCACGATCGCCGAACGACCAAGGGCACGTTTCACGTCTGTGAAGGTGGTTTGCCGATTCCGTCAGACAAACAGGCTGTGCCGAAGCAGACCTTTGCTCATCTGTTTGCAGTGGCGATGCGCCCACCTCAGAAAGACCTGGAATTGCCATTCACGTCAAAGCAGGAACAAAAGGCGAACCTGTTCGTTTCACTTCTGCTGCGTCCTCTGTTGTGCCCGGAAGTCGCAGGCTTCTGCAGCCGACAGACAATGGAGGTGCGATTTTTTGCCCCGGGTTCGCTGGTCAGTAATCTGGACTTTGTTGAGTCCATCTTTGGCAATGCAGGAGACCCGTTCCTTCCGGAAAACGATGCCGGCCTGGACGTTGAACATTGGAGCGGGCACACCGGTTGCGTGATTCTGGCGCCGCATCTCAGCGATGTGACCAAGAAGGACGCCGGGCTGCCTGCTTATGATGAAGCCACAGAGCGCCAGCGTCGAGACGGCATGTGCTGGAAATCGGAAGACGAGAAGTACAATAACGGGACGCCCTTTAAACTGACCTGTCGCAACGAAGAAGGCGTCATCGTGACACTGATTGCGGACAACTACTTCGGCTACTGCAAAAAGGAAGTCAAAACTCAGCTGAGCTACGCGGCTAATCTTGCGGGCAACTACGAAGAAGAGCATGCGGGCGGAGCGATTGCGTTCGCCAGCTACAATATGGGTTCAGAATTTGACGCAGACACGCGTCGTTACAATGAGCGAACGTTTGATGACGTGGCTCGTGACTATGCGGACTTTGTCGACGTGAAGTCTGAAGGGTATGGCGTCGACCGCAATTTTCCGGAACTGGTCTACGTCCCGGAAGACTCTCGTGCGACCGTACAGGAACAGCGAATCAGCTGGACCAAAAATGGCACTGAACATTCCATTCCACTGACGCCGGGGCACGTTTACATTACGCCGTCCGGTTACAAAATGCGGCTGGAGGAACATCCGGCAGCGCCGTCCTGGCGGTTGGTGGGCACACTGTCCGAAGGCGTTTTCTGCCACAAACCGTGTACCGTCAGCGGCGGTGGCAAGAGCGAAATCAGCAAGTCCATTGCCGACTACCTGCTGCACGGCCCGATTTTTGTGGCGGACGCTGAACAGGATCTGGCTCTGGTGCAGCAGATTTTCGATCACGATTACTCTGAGCGCTGGGATCCGAACGGTGCCGTCCAGCCGGACTATGCGAAGCGTCCGACGCGGTCAGTGCTGGACTCCAATCGATCGTTGGGCAGCGTCATCAAGCTGCTCACACCTTCGGCCGACTATACGGAAGAGTACAATGAATGGCTGGAATCAATTCCTGGCTATATTTATGCCATCGTCTTTATCATCAAACGGCTCTATCGCCCGGATTCCGGGCGAAACTGGCGCGAGGATTTTACCGTCGACATTGTGAATGGGCATCCAGGCCACGAACTGAAGTACGGCGACCGAAACGTCATTGGCGGCTATCTGCGTGTGGGATTGGTGGACGACAAGACGTGGCGAACATTTAAACTGCGTCAGGATTTCGAACCGGCTCAAAAGGTGCAGATGGAAGACGATATCACCGCATCGGTGGTGGTGCCGGGCGCCAGCCTGAAACACCTGAGTCCATTCGCCCCGCAGGCGACCAGCTACAAGTTTTCGGAGAACTGTGAATACCGATTGTTCCAGCGACCGGACGATGCGATTCACCGAGGTCTGGACAAACAAACGGAAGCAGACCTCGCTCGCAGCGACAATTTTATCGTCAATTTTGAACCGCTGTCTCGCCAGCGCATCAACGAAATCTGCGAACGAGCGGTGGACTTAAGCCAGTTTACGGATCCCATGCAGGATCTGTTGCGCGATGCACGCGATGCCGGTGGCGGCTACGTCGTCTGCTCCAATACGCCTCGGGAAATTGATGGCGAAAACAGCAAGAACCCGCGCTATCTGCAGGCTCGACCGGATCTGATCACACCGTTCAATCGTTACGTGGCCGAAATGGGCGCTCGACTTTACCGGGCTGTTCCGGCCGACAAGCCTGTGCTGCAGCCGGTGAACGCTGTGCTGGCCGGACGACGCAATAATCCCGCTGATTACGACAACGGCATCCGCCCGCTCGCTGTTCACAATCCGATTCACTATCAGGAACTGCCTGAATTGTTTATGGACTTTATCAGCGCTCTGACGGGAAAGAGTCCATCCACGACCGGCGCCGGCAGCGAAGGAGCTCTGACCAAGGGACCATTTAACGCCTTGTTGCCGATCACTGATCTGAACGCTGCGTTCGTCGGCTACCTGCTGACCGGTTTGCACGGGTTTTCAACTCCCGCCGGGCACATCGGTACCAATGTGCGAATTGACCATGACATCAGTCTGTTGATTCCCGAAATCTGGTGCCGATTAAGTCCTGAGGAACGCACACCGCAGTATCTGATTGACGAAGAGTTGCTTGAGAAACTCGAAGACTTCGAGCACGAGGGCCAACAGGTTCCCGCGAGTCGACTGGGCTATCGAGTCACTTCGCGTTTCATCCGTCGATTTGCCGGACGCGTATTTGACAACCCCAGCATGGTTTTTGACGAGGCGATTCTGCAACCGGAGACGCAGGACGCCGCCGCGTTTGCCGATGGGGTTCTGTACATCGCGGAAGCTCACGAACGCGTGGCTCGTAATTACCTTGATGACGGATCCATTGATCTTGCCTGCCCGCCACTGAGAGCTCTGTTGCACATCATGGCAGAGGGAAACTACAACGGGAAAAACGTTCATGACCCTGAGATTCGTCAGCTGTTTACTCTTGAGTCCATGCTGGAATCGGAATGGTATGTGGAACGTCTGAAGACGCGGCGGCAGCGTGACCAGCAGCTTTGGCAACGTCACGTCAGCTACCTGCAAAACTACCTGAATCAGCCCGAGTTCGCCTCCGACGCCGAGCGTTTGGGATTGAATTCACGAATGGAAAAGGCGAATGCTCAGCTGGAAAAACTTTCGTCGCCTGACTACCTGCAGCAGCTTCATGGCTGCATCGGGGCTGATCGGCTGTGGTAAGGCGTTAACCACTAATGTGCACTGATTGAACGCTAATGATTTCGTTGCCGGATGGTGCGCTGAAAGATTCGTCGTCTTTTGTTCCTGTGGCTTCCGCGATTCTGATTCGTATTAGTGTGTGATTAGTGTCAATGAGTGGTTCTGTGTTCAGTCTTCAGAAGCGGCAACCGATGTCATCACCCTCTGAACGCAACCTGTTTCAGAATGAAGGGTATGAGTTCATGAACGCCGTGTTCGACGTTCATCGAGAACTCGGCGGTGGAATGGCTGAGGAGATTTATCAGGAGAGCCTGGAATTCGAGTTGTCGGATCGAAAAAATTCCCTTTCTTAGAAAACCACGAATCCGTGCGTTCTACAAAGAGAAGCAACTGGAGAAGAGATACGAGCCGGATCTGGTGGTCCGCGACGGTATCATCGTCGAACTCAAAGCTGTCAAAATTCTCCTGCCGGAACATAAGGCGCAGTTGCTGAACTATATGAGGATTACTAAGACGGCCGTTGGCTATCTTGTCAATTTTGCTCCACTGGACAAAGTGGAGTGGATTCGTTTTGTGATTTGAGTTGGAGCATCAAACCACTAATGTGCACTGATTGAACACTAATAATTTCGTTGCCGGATGCTGTGCTGAGAAGCGGTCGCTTCCGATTCTCGGTCCCAAACACCAGTTTGGGACCGCATGTCCTTGAAGTTCTGCTTCGCTGTAAATGAGTCATAGTCGCATGTTTTCCGCCGAAGCGGAGCTTCGAGGATAGGTGCTCCCAGGCCGGAGCCTGGGTGCAAGGCGCACGACGCGATCAACGCTGGTTCGTATGAGTGTCAATGAGTGGTTCCTGACTTCAGTCCTTCGTGTCCTGCATTCTTCATGTCACAGCCCTGGCAATTCTGGATTGACGTTGGTGGGACGTTTACCGACTGCATTGCGATCACGCCGGAGGGCGAACTGCGGCAATTCAAGACGCTCAGTTCCGGTGTCACGAAGGGGACACGTGCCGACATCGTCAACGGTACCATCACGGATCCGCCTCGGATCGCGGATCCTGATGACTTCTGGGTTGGGGCCGAACTGCGGTTGTTTTCTGCGGGTGCAGAACTACTTCATGTGACGACGGTCTCAATGTTTGATGCTGCTTCCGGCCGGTTAACGATGGCCGATGGTATGGCAGCCTCCGCGGCTGACGTGGAAACTTATGAACTGGACCTGCACGTGTCGGCGCCCGTGCTGGCGATTCGATGGTTGTTGAGACTGCCACCGAGTGCGGAATGCCCCCGAGTTCGCATGCGCTTCGGCACGACTCGTGGTACCAACGCGCTGCTGACGCGAACGGGCGCCCGGACGGCGTTGATCACGACGAAAGGCTTCGCTGATGTGCCATTGATCGGCAATCAGGATCGTCCTGATCTGTTCGACCTGGAAATCAAAAAAACGGAGCCGTTGTTCTCGCAGGTCTTCGAAGTCGACGAACGGACGACGGCCGACGGGACCGCCCTGCGCGCACTGGAGACAACACACCAGGTCCAACGACTTAAAGACGTCGGGCTGGCGATTGGCGACTTCGATTCCGTTGCCATCTGCCTGATGAATGCCTACCGCAACCCAGTGCATGAAGAACGGTTGGAGCAACTTGTTCGACAATCCGGATTTGCCGAAGTCAGTCGTTCCTCGGAAGTCTCACCACTGATCCGATTTGTACCGCGGTGTGACACTACAGTGCTGGATGCCTATCTTAATCCGGTGCTGCGTACTTATCTCAACCGGATTCGCGGCCATCTGCCTGGCAGCGACATTCAGGTGATGACGTCCGCCGGCGGTCTGGTGGGGAGTCACAGTTTCCGAGGTCGCGATTGCATTCTGTCCGGACCGGCGGGGGGTGTCGTGGGATTTGCGAAGGTCGCCGTCGACGAAGGATTCACAAACGCCATCGGTTTTGACATGGGAGGCACGAGCACGGACGTGGCCCGATTTGATGGCCACCTTGAAGTCGAAAACGAAACAACCAAAGCCGGCGTCCGCATCATGACTCCCGTGCTGGCAATTGAGACCGTCGCCGCGGGTGGAGGCAGCATTTGTGGGTTTGACGGTGTTCGTCTGTTCGTGGGACCAGACAGTGCCGGAGCCGATCCCGGGCCCGCCTGCTATGGAGCCGGCGGACCGTTGACGGTTACGGACCTGAACGTATTCCTGGGACGCGTTTTACCCCGGTACTTTCCGTTCCGACTGAATGTGCAGGCCGTGGAATTACGTCTGGTGAAACTGCGGTCCGAAATGAATGCCACGGGTGCTGCATCACCGGGAACACCCCTCCGTCAGCTTGCCGAGGGGCTGCTGCAGATTGCCGACGATAACATGGTCCAGGCCATTCGCCGAGTGTCAGTGGCGAAGGGGTATCATCCGGTAGATCACGTGCTGGTGAGTTTCGGAGGGGCGGGTGGTCAACATGCCTGCAGCATCGCTCGCAGCCTGGGGATCAAAAAAATTCTGATCCATCCCTTTGCCGGAATTCTGAGTGCGTTCGGAATGGGCCAGGCCGACGTTCGTGCGATTCGCCAGGCGAGTGTTCTGCAGCCACTGACTGAAGAATCGTTGCAGCGGCTGGAGTCGACACGGCAGGCCTTCGCCGCTCAGACACGGGCCGAAGTCGTGGCTCAGGGGGCAGCGGAAGACCAGATTCAGCATTCCACGCTAAGTCTTGAGCTGCGCTACCGCAGCACTGATTCTTCGTTGTGGGTTACCGCAAAAACCGACGCAGACTTTCGCCGTCAGTTTGAGTTCGAGCACCGGCGTCTGTTCGGATACATTCGGCCGGATAAAGAGATCGAAATCGCTTCGGTCCGCGTCGAGACGGTTGGACGGTCCGGGAGTGTTTCCAGGATTCCTGTCCCTGATGTATCAGGCTCCCGGGATACTCGAACCCACGAACCCGAACGGACGACCACATTCTGGAACGGTACGGAACACGTCGCAGACGTCCATCACCGCGACGACCTGCAGGCTGGTATGCGCATTACAGGACCTGCGATCATTTGCGAACCGACGTCGACAATCTGGATCGAGCCCCGTTGCAATGCACAGATCACCGCGTCCGGCACAGTGCTGATTGAGGTTTGTGAAGACCAGGAGGTGAGCGAGACAGCAGCAGCGTCTGCCGCTGCCACACCGGATCCTGTGCTGCTGGAAGTTCTAAACAATCAGTTTGTGTCCATTGCCGAGCAGATGGGCCAGACACTGCGGCGCACGTCAACGTCAACCAACGTTCGTGAACGACTGGACTTCAGTTGTGCCTTGTTCGACGCGGACGGGCGACTGGTGGTCAACGCGCCGCATGTTCCCGTGCATCTGGGGGCCATGGGAGAAACTGTGCGAGTGATCATTGCCGATCATCCCGACATGCGGCGTGGTGACGTTTTTGTCACCAACGATCCCTACCGTGGCGGCTCGCACCTGCCGGACGTGACTGTCGTGACACCCGTGTTTGTCGGTGATTCAATTCCCGGCAATCAGCTCGCGCGTGATTCGACAGGACGGACACAGAATGATCTTTCATCTGATCGCCCCGCGTTCTTTGTCGCCAATCGTGCTCATCATGCTGAGATCGGTGGCATTGTTCCCGGCAGCATGCCTCCGTTTTCCACGAACCTGGCACAGGAAGGTGTTTTGATTCGCAGCCGGAAGCTGGTCGACCAGGGTGAATCCTGTGAAGAGCAGATGCAACAGCTGCTCGCCGCAGGGCCGTTTCCGAGCCGAGCGATCAACGATAATCTGGCCGACCTTGCGGCACAGGCTGCCTCAAACGAATGTGGTGTTCAGTTGTTGCAGAGTTTGGTCAGGCGACATTCGGTCAGGACCGTCCTGGGCTATATGCAGCATATTCAGACTGCGGCTGCCAGGAAGATGCGGTTGTGTCTGTCTCGACTGGAAGATCGGACTTACAGCTTCGAGGATCGACTCGACGACGGCGCGAAAGTCTGTGTAGCCATTCGCTTGAAGGGCGACGAGGCGACGGTCGACTTCAGCGGCACAAGTGGCGTGCATCCGGGCAACCTGAACGCGAACCGAGCCATCACGACCGCGGCCGTGCTTTACAGTTTTCGTTGCCTGCTGAACGAAGATGTCCCGCTCAATGCCGGAGTGCTTGAACCACTGACGATCGTGATTCCCGAGGGACTGCTGAATCCATCCGTCGGCGCGTCGCCCGAAGATTCTCCGGCCATTGTTGGCGGCAACGTCGAAACCTCACAGCGAATCGTTGACGTTTTATTGGGGGCTCTGGGAATTGCGGCGGCCAGTCAGGGCACGATGAATAATCTAACCTTCGGCGACAACACGTTTGGTTATTACGAAACCATCTGCGGCGGCGCCGGAGCAACATCTACGGCACACGGTGCAGATGCCGTTCATACTCACATGACAAACACTCGACTCACGGACCCGGAAGTGCTGGAACAGCGGTACCCCGTGCGGCTGCGGAAATTCGAAATTCGCCACGGTTCCGGCGGACAGGGGGAACATCACGGTGGCAACGGTATTGTGCGTGAGATCGAATTCCTGAAGACGCTGCAGGTGTCGATGCTGTCGCAACGTCGCGACGGCAATCCTCCGTTTGGTCTGCAGGGTGCGGCAGCCGGGCGGTGCGGCAGCAACTCGTTGCTCAAGGCTTCTGCTTCCGACGCGCAGGACCTGGGCGGGGCGTTTCACACAACCGTTTCGCCTGGTGACGTGGTCCGAATCGAAACCCCGGGCGGAGGTGGATTCGGGACGTTACCGTCGTCCTGAGTTGCGGAAAGCGGAAAGCGGAATGACGAATGACGAATGACGAATGACGAATGACGAATGACGAATGACGAATGCGTCGCCGGTCAGGTACGTGTGCGCGTTGGTCGGCGAGGAGCTGGACAGCAGTCGGACAGACAGACGTCGTGGTTGGGGGCGAACTGGCCGGTACATTCCCGAGTCGTTTCCTGTAAACGCTCCTGGATCAGTTTGCGAATCATTCGCACAAACACGGGGTGTGTGCCGGGCGTGGCTGCGCGAGTCATCTGGACACCGATTTCCTCACACACAGCTTTTGCTTCATCATCCAGGTCGTACAGGACTTCAATGTGGTCGGACAGAAATCCAACGGGAGACACCACAACCCGCGTAACGCCGTCGTCCCTGAGTTCACGAAGATAATCACAGATATCAGGTTCCAGCCATGGATCCTGAGGACGCCCGCTGCGACTTTGATACACCAGCCTCCACCTGTCCGCTGGCAGGTGCAAGCACTCAGCCACCAGGCGGCATGATTCCGTCAACTGCTGTACGTAGTCGGACGTTTCCGCCATTGAATTCGGAATGCTGTGCGCCGTAAAGGCAACGTGGAAATCCTGGTCCGGTCCGGCATTCAATTCAGAGATCGCCGCCTGAACGTGCTGCACGTTGACCTCAACAAAGTCCGGGTGATTATAAAAGACCCGAAGCTTGTGAACTTCAACATCTGTGGCGTCGGCATCGACCTGAGCGGCGGCAATATTCTCAAGGTATTGACGACATCCCGAATAGCCGCTGAAGGCAGAGGTGACGAACGCAAGGATTTTCCTGGCGCCGCCCTGCTTCAGCTCGCGCATGGTGTCCGGAAGCAGAGGTTTCCAGTTTCGATTGCCCCAGAAGATTGGCAGATCAATCTCGTGATCCTGCAATTCAACGGCCAGGGCTGTGATCAGTTGTCGACACTGCTCGTTGATCGGGCTGACGCCGCCAAAATGGTTGTAGTGCTCGGCCACTTCCAACATGCGTGCGCGGGGCACGTTCCTGCCTCGCAGAACATTTTCCAGAAACGGCATGACGTCGTCCGGGCCTTCCGGACCGCCAAAAGACACAAACAACAGGGCATCGTACGGGTGACGGATATCCTTGGGCATTGGGACTTCCGGA
This sequence comes from Fuerstiella sp., assembly GCA_039831575.1. GTDB lineage: Bacteria > Planctomycetota > Planctomycetia > Planctomycetales > Planctomycetaceae > Fuerstiella. The sequence goes on from JBDONA010001020.1 coordinate 17,609, forward strand.
AAATTCCGAGCGGACACATGGAAAGTTGAGTCAGAGATGTATGCCGCCGAGATGGTCGGGCAACCCGAAGCACGTTTCGGCGAACGATATTCGGCCGTAGGGTAGGCGAATTGGCCGCCGGATGCCGCAGTAAAGACCGAACTCCATCGCTGGGAATCTCAGTTTGCTGTAGTCGGTTCTCTGTTGTGAGCATTACGCCGCTTTCCTAAACTTCCCCCCACCGGAGCAGTTGGATTCGCAATGTTTCCTTTAGAGTTCCGTTACGCGTGTCTGCTGCGGAACGGATGGTCCATTCCGAAGCACACAGGGCATTGACAGAACAATCAGGTAATACCAACAGATGGCCAATTATTTCTTCACCAGTGAATCCGTCAGCATGGGGCATCCGGACAAGGTGTCGGATCAGGTTTCAGACGGAATTCTGGATGCTCTGCTGCGACAGGATCCGATGTCGCGTGTTGCGTGCGAAACTTTGTGTACGACCGACCTGGTCGTCCTTTCCGGTGAAATCACAAGCGCGGCCAAAATTGACTACGTTGAGGTCACTCGGCAGGTCATTCGTGAAATCGGCTACACCAGCGACGATATTGGTTTCAACGCGGACAGCTGCCGGGTTTTCTGTGCTTTGCACAGCCAGAGTGGCGATATCGCGCAGGGCGTGGACCGCGACGGTGCCGGCGATCAGGGTTTGATGTTCGGCTATGCGTGCAACCAAACTCCTGAACTGATGCCCGTCGCCATCGCGTTTTCGCATCGCATCATCAATTTGCTGGCGGAAAAACGACAGCAGGGCGAAGTTGACTGGCTGCGACCGGACAGCAAGAGTCAGGTCACCGTCGAATACGATGGAGCAAAGCCTGTGCGGATCGATGCGATTGTCGTGTCTACTCAGCACTCTCCCGACGTTAGTCAGGAAGATATTACTGCCTATGTGAAGCAGGTTGTGAAGGAGGCGATTCCCAATGACCTGCTGGACGACAACACGAAATACCATATTAATCCGACCGGGCGATTTGTGGTCGGTGGACCTCATGGTGACACCGGTCTGACCGGTCGCAAAATCATTGTCGACACTTACGGTGGCTGGGGACGCCACGGCGGCGGTGCTTTCTCTGGCAAAGATGCCACAAAAGTTGACCGTTCCGCCGCCTACATGGGCCGCTACGTTGCCAAGAACATCGTTGCCGCCGACCTGGCGGATGAGTGCGAAGTTCAGCTGGCGTATGCTATTGGAGTCGCCGACCCGGTCAGCGTTCGAGTCGATACCAATGGTACTGCGAAGGTCGCCGAAGAGAAGATCCAGGCGGCAGTGCAGGAAATCTTCCCTCTGAATCCAAAGGGGATTATCGAACACCTGGGGCTGAGAAAACCGATCTTCCGCCATACGGCCCACGGTGGGCACTTTGGTCGCAGCGAAGCTGACTTCAAATGGGAAGCCACAGACATGGTCGACAAACTGAAGTCTGCCGTTAGTTAATTGGTCAGTACGAACAGCAGCCAACACAAGCTCGACGCGCAAGCGAGTGGGTGAACGCTGCAAACACACTCGCTTGCACTTCGAGTTTGTATTGGGAGATTCTGGTACCGTTCCGTTAACATGTTTTGGAAAAACGCTGCCCGTTTCTCGCGGTCTTTCTGCGAGCAGTGACTGCGGACCAGCAACTTCCGAGCGTTAGCTCGAATAAACCGTCGAAGACGGTTTGGTTGCGGCTGTGCCGCATCAGCAAGGCAGGGAGCCATGATTGAACCGGGTGGAACCAACCGAGCGTCCAGGAATCGCAGATTCGTCGCGTTGATGGCATGGGGAGGTTTGGTGCTGACCACCTTCTTTCTGTGTGACGCCCGTCAGACCGGCAGCATGCAATCAACGGTGGCAGAACCGATCTGTTTTCTGCTGGCGTCCTTTGCCGCGATTGTGGGCGTTTTCGCCTGGATGCTGTTCAATCCGAACCGACGATCCGCGAGGGAATCTCCGTCACTGTTTCTTGCGGCCGCAGCGACGCTTTTTCCGCCTCCGATCATCGGGTTCTGTTTGATGCCCGCAGATTCACCGCTGCGGGGCTGGCTGGCATTCGCCGTGTTCATGTTGTGCGTGATTGCAGTCCTGAGCCGTCTTCCCGATGAGTTCATTGGGGTGCCGCGAGGTCGCCACACCTATCTGATCCCCATTCCCGCATTTGATCGTGTCAACGGCTCGGCGTTGGATCCAAATGCGGCGTGGTTCCAATTCACCGAGCTGTCGCAAATCGTCGCTGACACCGAACGTCCATCGCTGGCTCCGCGGTCATATCTGCAACGCGAGAATGTCCGGCCGGAACCCCGCAGGCAGGTGCCGATTCGGCCTGCATCGGACGTGGACGACATTCTGGGGACAGACTTTGATCTGAGTTTACTGGATGAGTTACTGATTGACGCCGATGTTGCTCCAGAGCAATCGACCAGTGAGCACGCTGCCATTCGCCAGCAGCCGGGGCGCAGTCAACCCGATCCGGACGATGGTCGTTCTGACATCTCGCACCGACGACATCGGCGAACTCCCAACCCTGTCAGCCGTACCGCCAACCCGGTCGCCGACGATACAGCTGCACTTCCGGCAGTACTGCCGTTGGCGCCGATACGGCTACCCTCGCCGCAGCCAGTCAGCGATGACAGCACGCCGGACTTCAACAGTCATCCCGTCGCCGACAGTCGCCCTGCCCCGGACAGTCAAAGCACCCCGTCGTCGTCCGCAGCAACCCAATCGCAGCAGCCCGTCGCTCGGGATGGTCTGTCTTTGGACATTCCGGATGTGTCGGCGACAACGATAATGTCGCCAACAGTGGACGACGTGGACGACTCAATCCTGGGTGAAGACACGGCGTTCCTGCGAGTTAACGTTCCTGCGTCAGAGGACGAGGAAACTGATGCACAGGCTTCATCTTCTGATCCGGCTGGATACGAAGCCGTTCTTCGGCTTCCGGTCGCACAACCGGAAGCCGAAGAACACAATGCAGAAGGGCCGTCATCACCTGAGCTTCGTCGGACACAGGACGACGGTGGCAGCGAAGTGGTCGAGGGTGTGATCAAAGTACGTTTTGACAAGGGACAGAAACGGGCCAATGTGCACGTTCCGTTCTCGCCACCACTTCCGGGTATGCCGGACGTCGAGTGTGAATGCATTGGTGACGAAGCGTTGCGTCTGAAGGTGCCGGTTCGTCAGTCCTACGGAATTCGTATCGAAGCTCGACGATCGAACGCCGATGAAGCACTGGACACGGAAGTTGGCTTTGCAGCCGTCTGTATGCGTGAGTAGAGTCGTTGACTTATTCTCGTGAACCGTTCTGGCTCGTGGGCAGGCCATCCTGTCAGGCCGGGACGCGTCTTTCGCGGCCAAGAGTCAGCGTAATACGCTGTAAACGACGGACGTCCATTCTTTGTGATTCGCGCGGCCTCCGGGCCGCAATCATGTTCTGAATGGGCTATGCTGTTGACTTCACGACAGAACGGAATATCTCTGCCCAACAACGTGCGATGCAAAGAATAAGTGTCATTGATTCTCATACCGGTGGCGAGCCGACGAGGATTATTGTCGACGGCGCCCCGAATATTGGGATGGGCTCTCCGGCCGAGCGGGTTGCGCGTTTTCGTGAGCAATTTGATTATCTTCGCACGGCCATTATTCTGGAGCCGCGAGGTTCAGACGTGCTGGTGGGTGGTCTGCTGTACGAGCCGTCGGACACGTCATGTGCTGCGGGCGTCATCTTCTTCAATAACGCTGGCTATCTGCATATGTGTGGCCACGGCACGATTGGACTGGCTGTGACCCTGGTTCACATGGGGCGGTTGGCGATCGGCGAACATCGCATCGAGACGCCTGTTGGTGTTGTGACAGCAACGTTGCTGGATGCACACCGTGTGGCCGTCACGAACGTCCCATCCTACCGATATCGAAAGGCAGTGTCCGTAGATGTCGAGGGTTACGGCAGTGTCACAGGCGACATCGCCTGGGGCGGCAACTGGTTTTTTCTGGTGGCTGATCATGGTCAGTCGCTGGAGCTCAATCGTTGCGGCGAATTGACCGACTTTGCAAAGCGAATCAGTGCCGGACTGAAGCGCAACGGCATCACGGGGACTGACGGAAACGTTATTGATCACATCGAATTGTTTGGGCCGCCGTCGAAGCCTGAAACTGCCGACAGTCGCAATTTCGTTTTGTGTCCGGGTGGCGCTTACGATAGGTCTGCCTGTGGTACGGGCACAAGTGCCAAGCTGGCCTGCCTGGCGGCTGATGGCAAGTTGTTGCCGGGCGAAACGTGGCGGCAGGAAAGCATTGTCGGCAGTGTGTTTGAAGGCCGCTTTGAATTCACAGCAGATGGTGTTCCGTCGCCGGCGACAGCAGACGATGAACGAGCGATTGTGCCCACCATTATCGGTTCCGCCTGGGTGACCGGTGAGTGCGAGCTGATTCTGGATGATTCTGATCCGTTTCGTCATGGAATCTGCTGATGAGCAATGGTGAAAAGCACACGGTGGTGATCGGCGGTGGAGTCATCGGTGCATTTTGCGCATGGTATCTCACGTCCGCTGGCCGCAGGGTTACGATTATCGATCGGGGGGAATTCGGTGCCGGGTGTTCTCATGGAAACTGTGGCTACGTTTCACCCAGCCATGTTCTCCCGCTGACAGCACCGGGGCAGATTGGTCGCGGACTGAAGGGCATGATCAGTCGCAACGCGGCGTTGCGGATTCGCCCACGTCTGTCACCAACATTCTGGAAATGGATGATCAGGTTTGCGTTGCGCTGTAACCACAAAGACATGCTGCAGGCCGGGAGAGGGCGAACGGCTCTACTGGAATCTTCCCGGAAACTTTACGAAGAGGTTTTCACGACGCAGGGTCTGCAGGTGGAGTGGACGACAGACGGGCTGCTGTTCGTTTACCGCGACAAGCCGGAATTCGAAAAGTACGGGGCAACGGATAAGTTATTGAGAGATGAATTTAACGTCGTGGCCGAACCGATCAGCGGAGAGCAGCTGTCTGAGATGGAGCCAGCGTTAAAGACCGGACTTGCCGGTGCATGGCACTACAGAAATGATGCTCATCTGCGGCCCAACCTGCTGATGGCCGAAATGCACCGCACGTTGCTGGAATCGGGGGTGCAGATCCTGTCGCAACGCGAAATGAAGGGTTTTGTGGCATCCACGGCCGGAACAGCAGCGGCCGTTTCCACCAACTCAGAGAAAATTGAAGCTGATGAATTTGTTGTGGCAACTGGTCCGCTGACACCAATGCTGAATAGCGCACTGGGGTGCCACATCCCGATTGAGCCCGGCAAGGGCTACTCGATCACGATGGCTCGGCCCAAAATCTGTCCGCGTTATCCGATGTTGCTGGAAGAAGCCCATGTTGGAATCACACCATTCACCAACGGATACCGAATCGGCAGCACGATGGAATTCGCCGGCTACGACTCGAGACTTAGCCCCGAACGATTGCAGTACTTGCGTGACGGTGCCACGGAGTATCTTGTTGAGCCCACGGCTGAGCCCGTGGAAGAAGAGTGGTTCGGCTGGCGACCGATGACATGGGACGGGCTGCCCTACATCGACCGCACACCGCGATTCGGAAACGTCTGGGTCGCTGCCGGACACAACATGCTGGGACTCAGCATGGGGCCGGCCACGGGCAAACTGATCTCGGAAATGATTACCGGCCAGTCTCCCCACATTGATTCCCAACCGTACTGTATCGGACGGTGAAGACCGAAAGGGTCGGGCAGTGGGCAAAGACTCCCGACCCTCTTCGCCTGTTATTGCTCGACGACCTCAATCTGCTGATCAACCACTGAAGCCGAAATGTCTGACTTCTGGCCGTTCGGCCACGTGACTGTAACGGACTTCACGACACTTTGGTCGCCCAGTCCAAACGTCAATGGCAGTTCGACCTGTGACTGGTAACTGCACGTCGGCATCACGGTACGAGTCAGCACAGTGTCGTTCGGCAGAGTGACGCGCACCGTTGCTCCGATGGCGTCCCGATTCGACTTGCTTCCCGTCAGATGAAACCGGAGCCAGTGGTTGCCCGTCTGCTTGTCATTCCGCAGCAGGCGCGGTTTTCCACCGGACGACAGCAGCAGTATGTCCAGATCACCATCGCCGTCAATGTCGGCTCGTGTTGCTCCTCGACCCACCATTCGTCTTGTAAAGTCCGCTCCGACTTTCTCTTCCGGCACAACCATGAACTCGTTGTCATAATCGACGCCGCAGTTCCATAGCAGCTGAGGCGGTTGTTCGTAGTGCTGGCTGGCCAGGACTTTCTGGATGTCGTCCTCCAGATGTCCGTTACAGCTAAGAATGTCCAGGCGACCGTCCAGGTCGATATCGGCAAACATTACACCGAACGTCAGTTCGACCCGCGTCACCGGGCCGATGCCGTTGCTGACCGCCTCGTCGCGGAAAATCGGTACAGGCAACCCCGGAGTCTGACAGACATACAGGGCCGTCATTTCGTTGGCAAAGTTGCCAATGGTGATACCCATCGCATCGGAATTGCGGAAACAGGCGGCATCGATTCCCATCGCCCCTCGCGCTTTTCCGTTGTTGTCGAAGGCGATGCCTGAGGCCTGAGCGTTCTCCAGAAACGTTCCGTCCTGCTGATTGATCAGCAGCAGGTTCTGAACCGTATCGTTGGCAATGACCACGTCCAGACGGCCGTCTGAATTGACATCGGCGAATGTCAGGCCAAGGGACTTGGCCATTGGTTCGTCAGTGTCCGGGTTTTTAATCTGGACGCCGGCTGCCTTGGATATATCGGTGAATTTTCCGGCACCGTCATTGCGATACAGCAGCGGAAACGTTCCCCTGAATTCTGTGGGGCGACCATAGGCCCGTTGAGTTCCGTCCAGCTTGAATCCAAAGCTCAGGTCTTTCTCTCGAGACCATTCGATGTAATTGGAGACAAACAGATCCAGGTCACCATCGAGATCGTAGTCGAACCAGCCGCAGCCGGTGCCCCAGCCGTCATCTGGTCCCGCCACGTCTGCCGCAGCAGTGATGTCCTCAAACTTTCCGTCTCCTGTGTTGCGGAACAGTCGGTTGGGCCCGACAGCGGTGATGTACAAATCCACCAGCCCGTCATTGTCGAAGTCACCACAGGCGACACCGTTGCCGTAGAAAGAAACATCCAGCCCCGATCCGGCTGTGACATTCGTGAAGTGGCCACTGCCATCATTCTTATAAAGTGCGGACGTGGCAGCCGTTTCCGGCTGCTGCCGGGCCCATGGCCAGACGCTGGAATTTACGCAGATGATGTCCTGATCACCGTCGGCGTCAAAGTCAAAAAATGCGCCGCCTCCGCCCATAGTTTCCGGCAGCAGCTTCTCGGCATCCGGCCCCTGCCCGGCACCGTTTTCGTGGACGAAGTCGATGCCGGCCGAATCAGTGATGTCCACGAAGCGAATCGTTGGGATTTCCAGCGCCGGCAGTTCTCGTACCTGCGGCAATACGGGCACGTCTTCATCGTCCGGCACGATGGCCGGCTCCTCCATCTGCAGGATGAAAACAACACCAGCGATGGCGGCCACCGTGGCCAGCAACGCCAATGATAGCTTCATGGCCGTGCCGACAACGTCGTCGTTTTCCGGTATTTCCGGCGGATTGCTTTCTACGGGCATTGAGTGACTGTCCTGGTGCTGTAGGTACGTCGCGGACAGGGAGATTGTCCGTCGTCGTACGATTCCTACGCGTTTCGTTGACTTTAGGCGAACAGAATTTGTCCACGAAAGTACGGCATCGTGCCGAGGCAGTGGATTGTTTTGTTCTCAGAGGCAGGAAACGGGGTCGGATTGCACAAAAACACGGGGGGCATTTTCAGGAACCACTGGTTGAGCCCTGAATTTCGGTGTACATTCCAACGCCCGAAGGCGTTGTCTGCCGACTTTTATCAACAGATTCGCCTTCCGCAGATCGCAACTGTTTTATTGACACCGGGCCGTTTTTAACAGGTTTCTCGATGACGATTTCCATGACGGATTACTTCCGAACGCGTAAAGCGGATCGGAAAAAGGAAACTCGGTACATCAACGTGATCAACAAGGACAGTTGCACGTCGTGTAATTCGTGTGCGACCGTCTGCCCGGTGGACTGCATCTATGAGGTGGTCAGTCCCATCCCGTCGGAAAGCTATCACCAGATCGACACGGCCCGCTGTATCGGCTGTCAGATGTGTTATCGATCGCCCAACGACAGCAGCGAATTCTATCAGCTGACGATCTGTCCGTGGAACGCCATCGACATGCTTCACAATCCCAACGTGAAGCCGGACGCAAATTCGGTTCTGGAGCCCTACTACCGCGGATCAACGGCGGACCTGCCGTGGCCAAAGCTGGAAGAATACGCCTATCAGCTGTTCCTGGACGGTGAAGTCTTCATTCCCGTCGGCGAAGACGCCATGCATGGCTTCTTTCACATCCTGCAGGAAGAGGCATGGATGTACAGCGAAGACGACGATGTCCGCTTTGTGCAGGAAGAAACCAGCGGCACCGAAGACTACGTTTGCTACTCAGCAACAGAACCCGGCCGTGACCTGCTGGACGTCATCTTCCAGGACTACAAGCGGATCTTCATGGACTGATGTTGCTCTGCGGCACGTGGCCGAGTTTGGAGAGAGCGGACCTGTTCTGTATTTTTTGTGTTTCTTGTGGCGATGATTCTGTGCCTGGGCCGGACGGGGATGGCCACAGAAAACGCGAAGAGACAAAAAAATTCACGCGACTGGTCGTTTGATAACGATGACTAAGGGTGCCGAACGACGTCCCGGAGCAAGGGACGAGTGAAACTCCGGGGCTTCCTTCGCAGGCTCAGTCCAGCCGCCGGCCACCCATTCGTAAACCAAACCAACTCGTCTGCGGCAGACTCGCTTGCTGGCGCAGCGTGCTTGTACGACGGCTTCTGGCGAACGTTGCTATTCCAGTCCCTGCGCCGCTAACCAGCGTTCTGCATCCAGGGCGGCGGCACATCCGGTGCCCGCTGCCGTGACCGCCTGCTTGTAGTGGTCATCGGCGACATCGCCAGCCGCAAAGACACCCTCCACGCTGGTATTCGTGCGATGAGACACCGGCCAGATCAGATATCCCTTATCGTTCGTCTGCAGCTGCCCTTTCAGGAAGTCCGTGTTGGGAGTGTGGCCGATCGCTGCGAAGTAACCTGTGGCATCCAGTTCTTCGGTCTTATCGGGATCGATCGCGCTGCGGATGCGAACTCCGGTGACACCGTTTTCGTCGTCGCCCAAAACCTCATCGATATTTGAGCTCCATTTGACCGTGATCTTTTCATTGGCCAATGCTCGGTCGGCCATGATCTTGCTGGCACGGAACTGGTCGCGGCGATGCACGATGTACACAGTTGATGCATACTTTGTCAGGAATGTGGCTTCTTCCATGGCGCTGTCGCCGCCACCGACAACGACCAACGGCTGGCCTCGGTAGCGTGGCATGGCCCCGTCGCAGACGGCACACGCGGACACGCCCATGTTTTTGAATTTTTCCTCCGAATCCAGACCCAGATAGTTGGCCCGTGCACCGGTCGCAATAATGATCGCGTGGCTTTCAAACTCCGTCCCGCCCAGGCTTTTCAATTTGAAGGGACGTTCCGACAGATCCAGCTCCGCAATGTCATCGGTAACGATGCGTGCACCGAAGTTCATGGCCTGTTGCCGCATCAACTCCATTAGCTCCGGGCCGGAAACGCCTTCTTTGGCATGAGGCGCCATGTACTTCCGCTTCTTCTCGTCGATCGAATCGTCCAGATAGGCCGTCAAATCGCCGGATGGGAATCCGGGATAGTTTTCGACTTCCGTTGTCAGAGCCAGCTGGCCCAGCGGCAGAGTCCCTTTCAGCCGGTTGTCTTCATTGAAGGCGCCTTCATAAACAATTGGTTCAAGGTTTGCTCTGGCGGCGTATATGGCGGCTGTCCAGCCGGCGGGGCCGGACCCAATGATCGTGATTCGCTCTGGCATGTTGTCGTCCTTGCGATCCGACTGTTCAGGCAGTCAGGTCAGTTTATTGAAACGCCGTTCTTATGTGTGAAATCGTCTTGCGGCGGAAAGATACCTGAGCCGATCGGTGTGAACAACGGTCCAGACCAATTGAACGCCGCAATCGTTAAGTTCACCTGCAGAACGGCTAGTTTTGGGCGCATAGAAAAGGCGACCGTGTTTAACAGTCGCCCTGTACGTCCTCACGAAGTGACGTGATAAATCGCCTGGAACTTACAGTCGAATTCGACCATTTGGCAGCGGCACTGAAATCCATCGTGCCGGTCGCTGTTGCTGGCTGCTGGAGGACACCAGAACGCGACTGGTGCCGGCATTTCGCGAATCGCCAGCCAGTCTGTGCATTGAGAGCACGTCGATATGGCTGCTGCGGAAGGAGCGGGACACGGAAGCTCGGTCAACGGATGTATCCGGACTCAGGAAATCTTTGACGTCAACTTCTGTGCCTAATCCAGTGTCACCCTGCTCCGCCGAATTCTCTTCGCCGGAAGCATCATCGGCCTCATCTTCGTCGACAGGATCGCTCACCGGAGGCTTGTTGACGCCATGGTCCTGGACGTCGTCGACTTCGTTCGGTGGAATGAGTCCATCGTCGATCGTGCGAAGACTGCCGTCAGGGTTGAACAGCGATGGCGGGGCTGATGACCTGTCATCTGATGACTCGCCGCCCGTACGATTCCTCGGCTCGGTCCAGTCGGTTCCCGATGACGATGGAGCAGAGAAGTCGCCCCCTGGCTTTTCATCTTCGGCAGGAAAGTCGTCGTATCCTTGGCCGGTCTCTTCAGCGTCATCCGCTTCGAAGGTGCGATTTGAACTGTCTGTGTCAGTGTCCGTGTCAGTCTGCGGGCGATTTGAGGTTGATGCGCCGCAGTTTGTGTAGCAGGCGTTCGTGCAGCAATTCGTTACTCCGCAGCCAACGTACCCAACCACTGTACCGCATCCTGAATTACAGCCACCGTACGAAACTGCAGTTCCGCAGGTTCCACACCCTGAGTTACCGCCACCATAGCTGGCGTATCCAAAATTGCGGTAGCCGTAACCGGTGTATCGATAATTGCTGACGCCGTAGAAAGGCCGCGCAGAGGCGTAGCCCGTTCCCCAGCCGTAGTATCCTGCGCTGTACGTCGGGTAGTACCCAAACATGGAGCCGGCCGATACTGATTCCACCGACAGCAGACACAGCGCAATGGCCGAAATGTAGATATGTTTCATGGCACGCCTCGACCGTGTGGGAACTTTGCTCTGGGTTTTGGGGCAATCCGCAGATTGCCGAAAAAATACCGCCAATTACCTAATTTGTACCGCTCCACGACATGCGTTGTCAAACTGTCACACAGGTAATCTCAACAGTCCCCGCATTTCACCGCACCTACCTGCAGCATTGCCGCCACCAGAATGCTGTTCTGCGCCTGGTGGTCAATGTAAAGCTGCGTGAAACACGTCGAAGTTTTGCAAAAGACCTGCTCTGTCAGAACCACAATCACCGGATTGAGACGCAGCCGTGCAGGTTGTGTCAGGGAACGATTTGTCGCGTGCCTTGTCAGTAATTGGCTTTGAGGTGTTCTTTGTTTTCTGCTGAAATACGCTGTGTGCGGCTGCGACTGCGGCTAACGACAACAATGACTTGCTTGTCCAGGGAAAACAAATTCGGTGGCTGACGGAACGGCTCAATCAGGCAATGATGTCTCACCGACCTCCGGCGGTGTGGCTTCGATCAACGTTGCGTTCTGGAATCTGCAGAATCTGTTTGGTGTCGAATCTTCAGCGATCGCGACCGACCTGGAATTCACTCCGGTCAACGGATGGGACAAGCGGGCTTTCCAAACCCGGATTTCGAATCTGGCCGAAGTTATTCGATTGATGTTTGATGGTCACGGCCCGGACCTGCTGGGGCTTTGTGAGATCGAGAATGAACGTGTTGCGGCGTATCTGATCGAAGCGATTGGGCGGGAAGATTATGCTTTGGCACACGTGGAACACCCGGACATCCAGGGCATCGACACATCACTGATCTACTCCACAAAACACTTTGCAGTCGATGAATCGAAGATGCGTGGCCATCTTGTCCATCTGAGGTATCCGACTCGAGACATATTTGAAGTCCATCTTAAGGTCAAACACAATAACTCGGACCTCGTTGTCCTGGTGAATCACTGGCCATCGCGTCGCAGAGGGCGTCTGGAAACCGAACCATTTCGAATGACCGTCGCCAGCCATTGCAGTCAGATCGTCGACAGCATTCTGAAGCTGTCGCGCAGGGACTACCTGCAGCGTAAGGACAACGAACCATCGTTGCATCGGTTGAATGTTGAGTGGGATCGCAACGTGCTGCTGATGGGGGACCTGAATGACGAACCCTGGGATCGCAGCGTGATGGAGATTCTGAAAGCTGGTTTTTCAGAGGACCATATTCAGGAATCCATCCGGTTTTCACAGGGCAGCCTGCCTTCGTTCAAATCCTATGCGTCGCGATCGCCCTGGCTTTATAACCCGATGTGGTCGCTGATGGGCCAGCCTGACCAGGGCACGAACTATTTTGCTGACGCAACACAGTCGATGAAAATGGTGGACCAGTTCCTGCTGTCGCGTGGGTTGCTGTATGGGCTGCAGGGGTTGCAGGTACGTGGCAACGATGCCGGCGTCCCGGGCGTCGAGATCTTTCGCCCTGGAATTATGTCTACTCGCCAGGGGCGTCCTCGTGAATTCCGCCGTGAAAACCACAGCGGTTACAGCGACCATTTTCCGATCACAACAACGCTGGATGTCCACCCGGGCCGAGCATCAGCCAACGCCTCTCAGCGATTCTGACTTTCGTAGTCACTGGACATAATCCTGGGGCGTCCCACCGCGGCGACGTTCCGATCTCGTTCAACCTGCTTTGGAAGTCTGAATGCAGCACCACTAATGGACACTCATGACACACTGATGAAAAACAGGGCTGCAGCACGAGCGAACAGCGACCGTTTTTCGGAGACAATGTCCGGAAAGTATTAGTGTTCAAACAGTGAATTTGAGTGGTATCCGGCTTCGCGGCGAACTTCCGAAACCAACGGCGGTGACCGTGCGTTGGCCATGATTTTCCGTCAGAACAGGAACTCGTCTTGGTCTGAAGACTGGCTGTCCCATAGAATTCATGGATCGGCTCAGACGCCGTGTTGTGCGTTCATGGATGAATGCGATCCGTAATTGTTCACCTGTTGCCGGAGGCTTGACGTGAACCGAATCCTTATCGTTGGAATTGACACCGCTGCCGGACGTTCGCTGGCGGACAGGCTTTCGGGCACCTGCGATCTGGCAGGACTCTGGTTCAGCACACCGACAAACGTTTCCGATTGTGCGGCCACCAGAATCAACAAGACGGCGATCAGCGAACACGTCGCGGGGGCCACGACGGTTGTGTTCTGTGGCGCTGCGTCGCAATCGTCATGGAATCGCAATTTTGGAACGTTCCGACCGGAAGACAAATGGCTGACGCCGTGCGTCCTGGCTGCGAAAGCATCCGGCGGCCGGATGGTCTTCGTCTCCAGCGACGCCGTGTTTTCCGGCCCGTGGGTGTTTCACGATGACGACAGCGTTGCACATTCTGAAGCTTCGTTCGCTCAACAGTTGCGGCGATATGAATCACAGGTTCAGGGACTGAAGAATTCACTGATCGTGCGCACAAATATCGTCGATGGTAAAGGCGTTGTTCAGGACGCTGTTCGGGCCGTGCAGAAGGGCCGATCCGTCTCCGTCGACGCCAGCACGTATGCCACGCCGATTGCTCAGGCTGCATTTACATCGTCGCTGGTGGACTGCCTGACGGCGGGCATGACCGGTCATGTCAACATCGCCGGAGCCGAACGCACCAGTCCGTATCAGCTTGTGACGCTGTTGGCGGCAAATCTTGAGTGTGACACCCGCCGAGTGGTCGCGAAATTCGATGCCGTGAAACCGGTCGAACGATCGCTCCGGTGTCTGCGTCTGCAACACGAACTCAAGCAACGATCTTCGCTGCTGAAGGACACACTCGAGCAACTGGCAGACACCGTGACGACACGTGGAAATCGGGTCGCGGCGGCATAGCTGGTGTGTGTCTACGGCGTCCGTGGCGCCGTCATTACGTATTCAAGATCAAATTGGTGTTGGTTCGTGTCGCGCACGATTTTTGTTTCAAGGCAGAAGTCGTTGGCCTCAGGATTCCATGTGCGAACTTCGATTCGGTTTTTTCCGGGTAGAAACCGCATGACACGCTGACCGTGGCTGCCGTAATCTGACAGGACTTCGTGGACAGTATTGCCGTTGTCACCAGTTGAAGACTGATGCATGGCCTGAGTACGGCTCTGGTCCCCACAACAGATCATGAACAGGTTGGGGTGTTTACGGAAGCACTTGTCCCACATCTGCTGAGGAGAGTTACCGCGTTCGCCGTGACATTTCTTCCAGGTCATGCGGCCTTTCGATGCCTTAAAGAAATCGTCCGCCACTTTGGGCTTGTCGCGTGGGCCAAGTCCCATGTGTGTTGTGATCATAGCCCGCCGATCTGCGTGTCGCTCAAGGACGGTGTCCGTCCAGGCCAGTACATCATCCGGTGCGTTGCATTCCAGGTGCAGAATGATGAAGTCAAGTGCCTCGGCGGAGAACAGCTGAAAGCTGTTCGCGTTGTTTCCGGATATCGCCGACCGACCTGACGGACTGTGGAAGCAGCCACCGTACCACCCAAACTCTTCAAACCGAGAGTCCGGGAAGAACTTCTGAAACAGCGTCGAGTCCCCCGATCGGACCATGTCGTGATTGCCGACTGAGATTCCGTACGGAACCTTGCCGTGCAGACGATCCATCATCTGTCGCGCTACCGACCATTGCTGGTGATTGTTGGCGTCCACAATATCACCGACATGAGTCGCAAATACGATCCGTTGCCGGGTTACGTTGCTGGCAATCCAGTCGACGTAGGATTCGAAGACGGCGTTGGTGACGTTCTCGTTGCCCTCGGCACCGGTATCCTTCACGCTGTTGCGATAGTGTTGCGTGTCCGGAATGACGGCGATGCTGAACGTCCCGTCCGGGGCCGCAGGGAACTCGGCGGCGTTTGTACCATCGGCGCAGAACACAGCGCAGATCGTTATGATTGTCCGCCAGAGTTGACGGCAATGACTGGGGGGCAGGTGTTTCATGGCTTAAACGATGACAAACGGCGAATGGTCGAGCAAGTGACCAGACTGCGAGGCCGTGAGCGTCAGTACGTGGGAAAAGGGTCGGGAGTCTTTTTCGGACAATGCCTCGCCTGAAGTCATCGTCATAAATCCGAAAAAGACTCCCGACCCTCTCTGGAACGATTCGCAGTTGTGGCTCCCGGCTGAAAAAAATTCAGAATGTGTGCAAGAAAATCTCATGGGGCCGGTGTACACAGGTAGCGATTGCCATCAGGAAGATTCATGAGAAACGCTCCCGGAACCAGACCCAGCCTCATCGTGCGACTCAGAAACCGCCAGGGTCTGGATGCGTGGCAGCAATTCGTCGAGATTTATCAACCGCTGGTTTTTCGACTGGCCCGCCGAAAAGGGTTTCAGCACAGCGACGCTGCCGATATTTCTCAGGAAGTGCTGCTGCGTGTTGCCGGCGCGGTGGAACGCTGGGATGGCGAAAGGGAACACGGCAGCTTTCGAGGGTGGTTGTCGACGATCGCCCGGAATCTGATGATCAACTTTCTTGCCAGGGAAAAGCGACATCCGATCGTCGGAGCAGCGGACGCTGTGGCTGAGCTGATTGATCAGCAGTCCGTACTGGAAAGTACGCAGTCAAAGTTGTTTGATGAAGAATTCGAACGCCAGGTTTTTGCATGGGCCGCGGAACGCATCCGCAGCTCGTTTCAGGATTCCACATGGCAGGCATTCTGGCGCACCGCTGTCGACGGAGTGCCAGCGGCACAGGTGGCGGGCGAAGCCGGACTGTCGGTCGCAACCGTCTATGTGTCACGCAGTCGAGTGATTCGGAAACTTCGTTCGGAGGTACAGAAAGTTCTGCGAGAAAACGAACGACGTGACAAAGAACTCGGCGAGGTGGCACGATGAACGTGAATACCTGCTGTGATGAATCGCTGGAACTGATTCTTAGTGACCATGCCGATCACCCGGACTACGAATCGGTGATTGTGCACCTGAACGGTTGCACTCACTGCCAGCAGCGACTGGATGACTTGGCAGCGCGACCGTTCTGGTGGGAAAATTCTCGCCGGTATGTGAGTGATCTGCCGGAAACATCAGTACCTGATATGCCCCGAATGGAAACTCTTGTGACTGCCCTTGTGGATGAATCGCCGGAGGCTGGCCTGGCGGACGTGCAGGCATTTTTGGAACCACCTCGCCACCCGGAGATGCTGGGACGAATTGGCAAGTATGAAATCGAACGTGAGATCGGTCGCGGTGGGATGGGCATCGTCCTGAAAGGATTTGACAGCGAACTAAATCGACCTGTCGCGGTCAAACTGCTGGCGCCACATCTGGCATCCACCGGCACAGCGCGGCAGCGGTTCGTTCGCGAAGGCCGAGCGGCGGCCGCTGTGGTTCATGAAAATGTCGTCGCTATTTACGGCATCGAAACGGACGGACGGGCCGCTGCCATCGATCGTTATGCCTTACATCAGCGGTCTGTCGCTGCAGCAATACGTCGACGAACGTGGTGCACTGGATGCGGTTGACGTGGTTCGTATCGGAATTCAGGTCGCTTCGGGGCTGGCCGCGGCACACGCTCAGGGGCTCGTCCATCGTGACATCAAGCCCGGTAACATCATTCTGGAAAACGAAATCAACCGCGTGCAGATCACAGATTTCGGTCTGGCTCGCGCCGCGCATGACGCGAATCTGACTCGCAGTGGCATCATTGCCGGTACCCCATCGTTTATGTCCCCGGAACAGGCGTTGAGCGAAAGTGTTGATCATCGTTCCGACTTATTCAGCCTGGGTTCTGTAATGTACTTTGCTGCCTCCGGGCAGTTGCCTTTTCGAGCGTCCACGCCGCTGGGTGTGCTGCAGCAGGTCTGCAACGAAACGCCGCTGCGGCCTCAGGACGCGAATGCTCAGATTCCGCAGCAGCTGGAAGCGGTCATTGAAAAGCTGCTGGCGAAGTCACCGGATGAGCGATTTGGCAGCGCTACGGAGTTGCAGCAGTATCTGAAGGAATACCGTGCCCACCTGCAGCAGCTGACAATCCAGAAGGCCCCACGCCGGCTGGTAACACCGTTTGCACGCCAGCGTCGGCGCGTGTTCTGGGGACGGGTCGGAAAGTACGCAGCCGTGCCGCTGGCATTGTCAGTATGCGTCGTGGCTGCTGTTTGGCGACCGGAATTCGTCAACCCGCCAACTGACCTGGGACCCTGGAATGGCGGTTTCTTATCTGCGAAAAAAACCGAGAATCGGGACGCTGCTTCGGACATTTCGATGAAATCCAGCGTGAGCGCCACGGCGCCGTTGAGTGCCGAGACAGCGATTCTGGAGCAGGGAATTCTGAAGGTGGAGCGCGAGGTTGCAGCTCCGCAGGGTTCGTCAGTTCCTGAACGGGCCGGCTTCGATACAAGAATTCAACAATTCACAGCAGACGTCGCCGGGGTTGAAAGTCTTCAGCCAGGCACGCCAGCCGATGCCGGCAACGTGTCACCATTTGACATGGAACTGCAGCATATTGACGACGAACTTCGACTGATGGAACAGGATCGCTTGCAGACACCACTCAGGTTTTGAAAAAAGGAAATGATGATGCGTATTGCGATTTGGACCTCGCTTGTATGCCTGGTATTGATCGGCATTGTTGCCGCCCAACAGAACAGTACTTATACGCCGGCACCCCCGGATTTTTCCGCTCCGTCATTGGGCGAAGCGCTGCCCACGCCAAAAGCGGTCGAGACCTCACCTGCCGGGCTGGTGCCACTGAACCCGATATCGCAGGAGGTGAGTGCTGAGCCGCCGTTGGTCGATCTCGCACAGCCCCCAAACTGGCTCCTGCAGCACCACGGCCAGCCGTCGTACCACCGCCAGCCGTCGCACCACTGGTGTCACCGGATTTTGTCCGGCCACGCCGTGACAGTTTCTTTACCGATGGAACTGCGGTTTTTGTGCCCAATACAGCCGTCGAATTTGTTGCCCCCAACACGGGCCGAGTCAGTGGTGGATACGGGGGCGCCGGTGGATCTGGTGTTTCCGCGTCTTTGCAGAGGCCCGGCAGTCGCGAAGTTGCCGCGAATATCCGCGTAACCCGTGCGACAAATATGCTGCGGACCGTGTCCCCGGACAAACGTGCTCAGGCACAGCAGGAACTTCAGACAGCACTGGAAGCTCTGTTCGAAATTCGCACGAAATCCCGGGAATCTCAAATCGCTGCTCTGCAAAAGCGGCTGGAAACTCTGCGTCAGCAGTTGAATGAGAGAACGGCAAAGAAGGTCGAAATCGTTCGGCTTCGCGTTCAGACGCTGGTCAACGAAGCCAATGGACTTGGCTTCTGACCCGCGGTTCTCAATACGTCGTCAGCACCTTGCGTTGGGTGACCTTCCACCATCCGTCCAGCTTTCTTGCCAGGCGAGCAACAACGTCCGGGTGCGCGGTGGCGAGGTTCTTTGTTTCAATGGGGTCGGCGATCAGGTCGAACAATTGCGGACGACCGTCGCCGCCCATGTGAACGGCCTTGTAGCGATTCAACTTACCGTCATAGGTCAGCAACAGCTTCCAACGACCTTGAATTACCCAACGGTACAGCAAGGACGCCTGAGGATTATCCACGTCCGCAATGTCGTGAGCAAAACTTTCACCGAAGATCGCATCGCGGCCCAATGGTTTTTCGTTATTGATTACCGGAAGCAGATCGATGCCCGGAAGCGCCTGCGGGACGTCCGCTCCGGCCGCTTTCAGCATTGTCGGAACCAAATCGATACTGCTGACGACTTCGCTGCGTTCGGCAGGCTGAATCTTCTTGGGCCAGCAGACCATGATTGGCGTACGTGTTCCTCCGTCATTGGGGGACTGCTTTGATTTGGGTGCAAACGATGGTCTCCACCCCTGCGGCACATGGACATCGGGAGTTCGCTGAATCCATCCGTTGTCAGTCACGTAGACGATCATCGTGTTGTCAGTGACGCCTTTCTTTTCCAGGTGGTCAATCAGTTCGCCGCATGTCTCGTCGAACCAGTCACACATGGCGTAATACTTCGCCAGCGAAATATGCCGACCGTCCTTCCTGTACTTCTTCAGCAGGCGTTCCGGCGGATTGTGAGGCGTGTGCGGCAGAAACGGTGCGTACCACAGAAAGAATGGTTTCTTCTGTTCGACGGCGGTGTCCACAAAATCCAGTACGAGGGCCATGCCCTTGCGACCAATCTCAAGGCCGTCGTCGCCGTGTCGCCCACCTGGTTCGGGGAACCCTCGCGTCATTCCGTGAGTAAAGCCGGCTCGCTTATGGCTGCCTTCCCACCACTTGCCGCTCTGGTGGCTCAGGTAACCCTGCTTTGCCAGCAGTTCCGGAACGGTGTCGAAGCGATCCAGTTTTGCGATCAGGCGAGCTCGCAATTTTGCGTACTCTGCGGGGCCGATTGACGGATCCGGTGACGGGTCGTTGCCTGTGATGCCGTGC
>JBDONA010000274.1:0-2211 GCA_039831575.1 Fuerstiella sp.
TGCTCCTGCAACCAGGCTACAAAGCCATCGGATTTGGATTTGGATTTGGGATAATTTGACAGCAGCACGATTCTGTCAAAATCGCGATCTCTCACAGCATTGCACACCGGCCCCCAACCGTCGGTCTGATCCGCCACAGCGTCGAAATCATGTCCGCCAACCCAACTCACCAACGTCTTCTTCATCAACACACTCACTCGCGGAAGGAATTGGAAGATGGGAGTGTATCGAATTTCCGTACAGGGATGTAAAGTTCAGCTGGCTCTGGCGAACGTGAATTCAAAATGAGATGCACGAATATCCGGACACGACACTAACGGTTGTTTGAGACATTAATTCAGTCTCGGGAAAATGGTTGATGGCAGATCCGACTGCCGCGTACGCCAAAGAGAATCCGACGAACGCCTCCTATCATCTGTCCAAATCCCTACCCGATCGCACGAGCTCAACATCATGCGGTGACAACTCACGGTTATAGATCCTCACGTCTTTCATCATCCCGTTGAAGTAATCGTGCTGGCCGAAGCCGATCTTCAGCGGGCCATTCATGCTCAGGTTGTAGTCGAGTGGGTTGAACTCTGAGCTTTCGGCCACGGCATTTCCGTCGACGTACAAACGCAGTCGATCGCTCGACTTCACGGCAACGACGTGATGCCAACCGGCTGGCAAAGCGCGGTCGTATGTCGCGCTCTTCCCGGCCTCCAGTGAGAGCACGTGTCCCGACGGAAGCACGCCGCAAAAGAGCTTTCCGTCAAAGACGGCCATCGACCAGGCACGCCGATAACGCACGTCGGGTGTGTTGTCGAGCCGACCGGTTGTGGTCCATTTGTTGTCACCGTCGTATCGATACACGTCGGCAAACGGAAGTGTTCCCGCGTAAAGCTTGCCGTTGTACACGGCCATGCCCATCACTTCTTTCTCCTGGCCCAGCCGTCCGACATGAGTCCACTTCTGGGGCCCGCCGTAGCGAAACACCGAACCGGTCGGCCATGTCCCTGCGTGCAGGCGACCTTCGTAGATGGCGGTTGCGTAGACCTGGTCCGTCTGAGGAACCGGGCCGAGTCGCGTCCAGTTTGTTCCGCCGTCATAGCGGAAGAAGCCTCCGGCATCGTAGCTCAAGCCAAACAGGTTCCCGTTGTGAACGCTCAGATGTACCACTCGCAAATCTGGACAACCGCAGGACGTCCAGTTGCCGTCTCCGTCATAGCGATACATACCGCGCGTTCGCGGCGTGTCACGCCAGGCACCGGTCGTTCCGGTTCCGGCGTAGAGCTTTCCGTTGAATACGGCCAACCCGCTGACACTCCGAACGTCCGCGATCTTGCCGCAGTTTGTCCAGCGCGTGCCACCGTCATACCGAAACACGCTGCCACCGTTGGTTTCGTTGGGTGACAAAGGCAGCGACGATCCACCACCGCTGTACCGTTCCGAACCAACGTAGAGATTTCCGTCGAAAACGGCCATGCAGGCGATGGCGTTGGCTTTGTCGGGACTGCCGCAGTCAACCCAGTGAGTGCCCCCCGAGTAACGATAAACGTGACCTGACTCTCCCGCAGCCGGCTCCCAGACCGCTGCGTACAGATCGCCATTAAAGACAGTGAGCGACTTAACCTGTTGGTTCGTGCCCGGGCGTCCGCAGTCGGTCCACGCTGGATCAACACGCCCGGCATCGATGCCGAACAGAAGATTTCTCCAGTTTGACTGAGCGTTCGTGACGCCTGCGTAATTCATCAGGCTCAGCGTAAAGCCGTTGCGAGTAGCCGGGTCGTAGCACGTCATCAAATCGCCCAGCACATCGTCGAGCTTGCGATCCGTGTGCACCCAGGCGGCAATCGAGAACGATTCCCTGCCAAGTTTGAGCCCACCGGAAACGGGCACTTCCAGCCAGGCCTTTCTGCCGTCGAACACAGCGCAACCTTCGGAGTCGAATCGGACGCCATGATTCACTGCGTGATGGCCACCGCCCGAGCTGTCTCTGGCATCCGCCTGCAATTTCCAATGAGCGACGAGTCCGTCATCGCCGCGTGCCGCAGCTACCCACCAGACACCAAGAACGAGCAACTGCACGATCGTCATGCGACGGGCCGTCCGCATGCTTTGTAAACAAAGGGCTGATTTCGTCACGACACAAGACCTCCGGTGGCCAGCGAATGGATCAGTCGGGAAACGTTGTTGGAATCTAACGATGGCCTGATTGGACGGCATCGTCTC
>JBDONA010000565.1:0-9526 GCA_039831575.1 Fuerstiella sp.
CGATAATGCGGGTCCCGGGACAGGTGGTGCGATCACGATCACCACGGTCAGCGGCAATATTACGACACAGGCGGGAGCTACTCTGGATGCACGGGGTGGAGATGCGGACGCTGTGCCAGATGGTGTGCCTGACGTTGAAGGTGGCACAATCACTCTGGATGCGAATGATGCAGGAGCCGGCGTGCAGGATAATGTGGGTGACATCACGGTCGGAGCAGCCATCGATACCTCGACCGAACTGGCCAAGCCGATCCGCGTGATTCTGAATGCCGAGGAGGACGTGAACATCAATGCGGCCGTCACTACACGCGGCGCATCGGTCGACGTGGATGCCGCCGCGAATATCAACAGTGATAACAATGGGGACATCAATACCACCGGAGACAAGATCAACAAGGATTCGGGTGACGTCACGATTGATTCGACGGTTGCGGCTCTGAACGGAGCAATTATTTTGGCGGGCGACATCGACACCAGTGGGCGGGATAATCCTGGCGGGGCGGCCGACAGTAACGGGGGGAATGTCAGTATTACCACCGCCGACGGCAATATTGAGGTGAGTGACATCACCTCTTCCGGCGGGGACGTGGCGGGGGCTGCAGTTGGTGGTAATGCCGGTGTGATTTCAATTACGGCGCTCGATGGCAATCCGGCCAATACCGTTACTCTGACGGGAGACCTGACGTCGGCTGGCGGTGTTTCCCTGGGTGTTGTCACACTGCCAGAGTCCGGTGTCGGTGCGAGTATTCTGTTCGTGGATCCCGTCATTCTTGGAGCAGATGTGAACATCACGACGTCGGGCAACGGTGCCGGCGATGTTCGGTTTACGCAGACGCTGGATGGAGATACGGGGCTGCAGAGTCTGACGATCACCGCGCGAGACACCGAGGTCAACGCATCACCTGCCAGTGGGGACGTTACATTCGTGGGGGCGGTCGGCGGGGTCGAAAGGCTGGGCACGCTGACCGTTGCCGACGGTGACGACGTCTGGGCGATGGCTCAGGTGACAGCGACTCGACTCATACAGCAGCAGGGTACCGGCGACACTACGCTGAATGGTGTGGACATTCTAAGTCCGGCCAATAATCCGCTGACGCACACCGGATTTGACCCGATGACCGACGTGACAGACGCCACCAATCAAATCGATCTGACCGGTCACGGTCTTAACACCGGGGATATCGTCGTTTATCGTACTGTGGATCTGGCAGATCCGGATGCTCCACCTCTGCAGCCGCTGGAGGGACTGAATTCCGGTCAGCCGTATTACGTAATCACTGTTGACGCAAATACCATCCAACTGGCGGCGACGTTCGCCAATGCCCAGAACGGGTCCGCCATTGATCTGGCGCCAGGTACAAACACGGGCCTGACACACTTTCTGACCGAGTATCAACCCTCTGTCGCCATAACGACGGATGATACTGTCAATCTTAGAGGTGACATCACAGTCCAGGATGTACCGTTCACGTTTGATGCTGCGACGGCTGTCAATGCGGCTACTGAGGGAATTGCTCTGACAGGTCACGGACTGCAAGATGGTGATCATCTGAAGTATGACGATGGTGGAGGTACAACAATCCCTGGTCTGACGTCAGGTACCACCTATGTAGTTATTGTTGTGGATCCCGACACGATCCAGCTGGCTGCAAGCGTTGCCGATCAAGTGGCCGGCATGGAGATTGATCTGACGGGAACAGGATCCGGGGGTGGACACCAATTCAGGCTCGTCGATGCAACTGCCGGAAGTGGTGAATTTGTGGCGGTCATGTCTGTCGACGGTGATATCATCATTGAAAACGGAGTGACGATCTCCACCGACGAAGATGCTGGATCTTCAATTGTTACCGGCGACAGTCTTTCATTCACGGCTAATGTTGAAGGTGCATCGGCTCGATACATACCGTTCACTTTCGATGCCCCGACAGCGGTCAGTCCCGCCACTGATGAAATAGCTCTTCCAGGTCATGGGCTGCAGAATGGTGATCACCTGACGTATCATAATGGTGGAAGTGCGGATATTCCTGGCCTGACGGCGGAAACAGACTATGTCGTGATTGTTGTGGACCCGAATACAATCCGGCTTGCGTCAATTGCCGGCACTGCGATTGATCTGACGGGAACAGGAGCGGGGGCCACACATGGCTTCACTCCCACCAGCGGACTGTTCAGTGTCGGTGACACCGTCGACATTCGCACAGACGGTGGTGTGGCAATGCGGTTTGCGGCACGTCCGTTTCCGACAGGACTCGGAACAGCCTTCTTTGAATTCAGCGCCAATCCAATTCCGTCGACGTTGCAGAACGATACAACTGATCAGCTGAACTTCCGTTCTGAGTGGCAGGTGCTGATCGGAGCCACTGGAGAAGAGAATCTTAGATTCCACATCGACTGGCGTGACCCTGCTGATGTGACGCCGGCAGGTCCCGGCACCGGACCATTCCTCGACACCACAACTAATTTGGAAGTGACTTCAAACCGATTTCAGACATTTCAGGTGGACGGAGGCATGACGCAGGTTATCGGTCATGTTTACACCAATCAGGATGCTACGGCATTGAGCAATATTCCGACCTTTGACGCCGATTTTTCTGTGTCTCATCACTCTTCAATCAGTGTGGTCGGTGATCATGTGGCGCAAACGACGGCAGAGACTGTCTCGTCACGTGTGCTGTCGAGTACTGACGACCCCGACACGGGCACGGGAATTCTTGACCCCGTTACGCAGGCTGCGGTTGTGGTCGACGCGACAGCTCAAAATGCTGACCTCCATTTCGAAAACGGCCTGCTGGAAGTTGTTCTCCCGACACCCGCTTTCTTCATCCCGGATCCGGTAGCCGATCCGCCCGATCGACTGGCTCCGCCGTCTGCAGAGCCTGTGGTTCCTGTCCCTGATCCTGTGCTCGCCACCCCTGCCGAACCGGTCGAATTTCCGACCACTTCGTTGTCGACGCAATCGGAAGACTTCTTCCAGCTTCGTCAGAAAGGAAGTAATGAGCCGGTGCCTGGCTATGAGCACATCGACGACGAACTTGGATGGAAAATCCTGCAGCCCAACCGGTTGAGGAAGTGGGTCCAGGAGGAGGGGTTGAATGGCTCGGATTATGAGTTGTGGGTGATCACGACGAAAGTGAAGGACGACGGGTCCGTTAGATTTGAACGACCGGTGTTGAGATTCGATGTCTTTGACAACCAGCCGTTTCCGATGGAAGAGAGCATCCCTGATTTGCTTCCCGAGTTGCGACTGGAACGATTGGACGTAGACGAGAATGGCAATTTACTTGACAGTGCACCTGGTGAGGACACGGATGCAACCCCGATGCCGGATGACGCGGACGATGTTCGTGTGAATTCCGACGATGATGAAGTTGAGGCTCTTGTCATCCCACGTTCGGAAGCAACCAGTCAGATCGGCAGCGTCTCGGGTACCGCGGCTCAGTCGGCCATGGCTGGTCTGGCGGTTTCCCAACTGCTGGGCCGAAAACGCAGAACAAAAGCCGTGTTGTCGCCCCACACGTCTATGATTAGTCGAATTCTGAACAGAGGTACAGAACAGAAGTAAGTTGAATCCACGGGCATCTGTCGGCCGTTTCAAAATCGATCCCGACGCACAGGATCAGCATTTCGCCGCCAACGTGTGGCCCCGTGTGCGTTTGACACCGTCACGCCGGGTTCATTCAATAACCGGATTTTCAGAGACAGCGGGCCATGAGCAAAAAGAATCCTTCGGAGAACGAAACTCCCCGGCAGAGTCCCGTCTACGGAACACAACTTCCGGCGTTTGGAAAGAACCAGCCAGAGTCCGCTCCCGCAGCTGGGGAGGCTGAACGTGAACCGGACGCAGGTTCAAAGATGCGTCCCGCCTTCGGGACGCAGATGGCTCCACCGATTGCTGAGGCAGTCGGCCAGCGTCAGGTTCAACGTGATTTGCCGCCCCAGGAAAGTCTGCGCCATGTTTCGAGCACGTATCAAGCAGGCGATTCGCAACTGACTCAAGTGCTGCACGACGCCAGAGCTCAGATTCGAACTATGCCCATGCAGGATGCCGGGAATTTCGCGGTTGCCGCGCCTGCTTTACAGATATCGACCGAATCGGGTCGAGAATCGCAGCCCCGCAGGTCAACTCGCAGAGTGGCCGGAAAGAGTACATGGAATCTGCGTATCCCTGAACGCGGGATTGCTGGTGACATTTCAGGCGTGATGAACGAGATACCGACAGACCCCTCGACGGCAACCGGACTGCAGTCTGCGTTGACTGTTGATGATTCCGTGCCTGAGTATGAAGTGACGGGAGAACTTGGTGCCGGTAATATGGGAATCGTGTATCGGGCACGACAAACATCCCTGAATCGTGAACTGGCGATTAAGACGCTTAAGCCGGACACGCTGAACGTCGACCATGATCAGGCGATGTTTGTTTCTGAGGCTGTGGTGACGGCAAATCTTGTTCATCCAAACATCGTTCCGATTCACGACATGGGACGGACCAAAGACGGTAAACTGTTTTATTCCATGAAGCAGGTTACCGGCACCCCGTGGAATACGACCGTTCGAGAACTGTCGCTGGAAGACAACGTTGAGATTCTGATGAAGGTGAGCGACGCCGTGGCGTTCGCCCATTCGCAGGGCGTTATCAACCGCGACCTGAAGCCGGAAAACGTGATTGTCGGTAACTACGGAGAAGTGATTGTGCTGGACTGGGGTCTGGCAATCACGACCGAAAGGTTTTCGGGAAAGGACAGCGTCGTCGTGGACTTTCGTGGCGGAGCCGGGACGCCCGTGTACATGCCGCCGGAACTTGCCGACGAAGATGTGAGTCGTGTCGGGCCGCACAGTGATATTTATCTGCTGGGAGCCATGTTGTTTGAAGTTCTGGAAGGTTTTCCGCCCCATCTGCTGCGTGAATCGTGGGACCTGGATGACCCGCACGAACAGCTGAATGCCGTGATCCGAGCTGTGCTTAACAATGAAATTGAGCCAAACGTCATGAATGAAGGTGAACTGATGGAAATCGCAAGAACGGCCATGTCAACCGCGCCTCAGGACCGCTATTCGTCCGTGGAACAGTTTCAGGATGCCATTCGCGAATACCGTATCACGGGGCGTGCGGAAGAACTGATGCACAAGGTCGAGTTGAAGGGCACCACCAGCTACTCGGAATATCAAAGTGCGGTTG
This sequence comes from Fuerstiella sp., assembly GCA_039831575.1. Taxonomy (GTDB): domain Bacteria; phylum Planctomycetota; class Planctomycetia; order Planctomycetales; family Planctomycetaceae; genus Fuerstiella. Next base: position 5,177 of record JBDONA010000565.1, read on the forward strand.
CATTGTACGCGGAGGCTCTGCGTAAATGGCCCCACAACCGACGGGCCATCGACGGTGACCAAAAAGCGCGGCAGGCCTATGCGGAATTCGCTCACACGAAAGGCGATATTGACCTTGGCTTACAGGTGATTCCGGACGAAGACAATCGTCGCTTCGCAGCAACACGTTCCAAGCTGAAAAAGGCACGACGTGTACGAACGATCGTGCGTAGAACATGGACACTTCTGTTTGTTTCTATGGTCGTGCTTACGGGTGTAACGGTGTGGATGGACCAGGAACTGCTGACGGCCAACACATCGCTGGCCGAGAAAAAGGCAGAAATGGCCGAGGCTGAGGAAAAACAGGCTGAGGCCGAAGAAGCAACCACGATTGCCGCGGCAGCCCAGGAGAGGGCCGAAGATAAAGCCAAGATCGCTGAGGCGGATAAGAAGGCTGCAGTGGCCGAGGCTGACGATAAAGTCGCCGAGGCTGAAGGTTTGGCGGAGGCGGCAAGAAAGAAACAGGATATGGCCGAAGCTGCAACCACACTTGCCGAAACTGCAACCAGACTTGCCGAAGATAAACAAGCCACAGCCACGGTTAAGGCAGATAAAGCAACAAAGCTTGCCGCTACGGCGAAGGCCGACGCGGAAAAGGTCAAGGCCGAGGCTGACGATAAAGTGGCCAAGGCGGCACAGGACGAATATGACGCCCTGATCAAAGTACTGGGGTCTCTGGAATTCGTTCGAAACTTTGATGACATGGTGAAGTTGATCGAAACGGCACTTGAAAACCCCACCAACAACCCCGTTTTTAAGGAAAACGAAGAGTTCCTCAGACGAAAAAAAATGCTAATTGAAAGGTCGCGCGGGAACGCCGCTTTTCAGGTCGAGGACAAACTCAACAACGTCGTTGCCAGTTCCGACGGCAGCACTTTGGTTCTGCGGTCGGCAGAGAAGATTTCGGTTTATCGTGACTTCGGCGATGACCAGAACGTAGCTTCCGGTAATGCCCATCAACTTCACTTAACAGCGAAGGGACGAATTAACGATATCGAGGTCTCCAGCCATGGCAACGTTGTGTGTGCGGTGGGAAAGGGGTTGGCACAGGCATGGGTTTGGAACAAAACTCAATATGCTGACCTGACGCTGGATTCGTCTGCGGGCGATTCGAAGGCGACGTTCCAGCAGTGCATCTTTTCGCTCGATGAGAAGCACCTGTACCTGTTGGACTACAGATCAAAGATTACCGTTGAGGTCTATCAGGTGAGTCAGGGAACGGCCAGACTGCTGGCCCGACAGCCGCTGTTTAGCAGTGCCGTCAAAGGTGCCGTCGCTGTCGCACTGCTGCCCGAGGAGTCGGGCCTTATCGTCGCAACGGGCAACCATAACTGTCGGTTTGTTCCCATGCGATGGGGCCCTGACGGTGTGGATATTACGGAACAGGGCAAACGAAACATTGACGCCGTGTTTCCGAAGTTGAACGATCTCAAGGACCTTGGCCAGCACAAGGGTACTCGATTCAAGCCCGAACAGATTGTTCTGTCGCCTGATGGTAGTCGAATGGCGTTGATTGACGGTACCAGGTTCTTTGTGTTGGGTAGAGATCCTAATGCCGGAGCTGACCAGTTTCCATACCTTCGGCCCGGACTGACTGAGGGTTTCCGGAGTCAGATCATCAAGTGTAAATACGACACAAACGTAATATCGACGGCATGTTTCTCGTTCGACAGTTCACGATTTGTGACGAGTCAGTCACGCTATCTTCAGATATGGGAACGGGAAGGGGACGCGTATACGTATGTTTCCAGCCCGGCCGACGGCCTCTACGCGGGCAACAGTCTGGCGGGTCATGGAGATCGCATCCGGTTTGCCGGATTCTTAGGTCAATCCAGCAATCGTTTGATTTCCCACGCCGATGACGACACGATTCGAGTCTGGGACGTCAAAACGTATCCTCGCTACGTTGAAGAGATGAAGGAGCTGGTGCACGTTTTGGGGCAACAGACAGCCCGGCCGGATTCAATGTCGCATATTCCGGGGAACGGAGCAGGCCGCCACGCGGTGATCGCCGTGGCAGCAAGTGGCGAACGGGGCATCAGTAATCAGGGAAAACGTCTTCCACCATTATCTTCTGACACAATCGCCGTCTCACCGTCTACGCGACCAAGCCGTTATATTCTGACCGGAGCGCCTCAGGAGACGCTGAACACGGCAAGGCAGTTTCGCCAGGCTCGAAAGATCTACTCGTCCGAATTCAGTCAGGATTCGTCGCGGCTGATCATCGGGGCCAACGATCTGGCGGCCCACGTTTTCGACAGCAAGACGGGAGAAAAGACCGGCACGGCATCGATGGTTCCCTTCAAGGATCTGTTTTTTGAAGGAGAGAAGAACATCTTTCTGGAAGGGCATCTTCCGGAAATCGTTTCCCTTCGGTTTCTTCCACCGAATGGTGACCTGCTGCTTACATCCGACTATTTCGGGTCCATTTCGGTCTGGGACGCGAAGGACGACGAAGACGGAATCGGTTTCGAACGATCGCGGCTGCTGCCTCAGGATTCCTCGTGCGAAATCGCTGTTTCCCGAGACGGAAAATATATTGTCTCCGGGGGCGTGAAGAACGATAACAATCCAGACATCGCCACGTCCAAGGATGAATTCTTTGCGATGATCTGGAAAACTGAAGACCTGGGCGCTTCGGTCGCGCCGACTCACTTTCGGAAGCTGGAAAACGAGCACGACGTCCGCATCACGGCTGCAGCATTTTCGCCGTCCGGTGATCGTGTTATCACAGCCGGGCGGCGTGGTCAGTTTGTGTTGTGGGATGTTCAGACAGGAGAGGTCCTGGCCAGAATATTCAACGCGCACAACTCAGACGGCGTTTCCGGTGTCTTTTTCACATCCGACAATGAGTATGTTTCCACTGGGTTCGACGGAACGGTTCGTCGCTGGACGATTAGCGAAGACAAATTGGACTCAAAGGTAATGGCCCGTGCAAACGGACAACGCAATCCGGATTTCGTCATCAGGCTGCGACCAAGTCCGGACGGAAGTACTTTCATTACGTCCGATCTGACAAAGGATTCGGGTGATACATATCGCCTGGAACTCAACGTGTGGTCGTCGGCCACAGGCTGGATCAGGACATTGCCGTTCGGGATCGTTGCGTCGACAGACGACGTTGGCAAACCGTATCGTCATGACATGTCCTGGTCGGAAGACGGCAGCGAAGTCCTGTACGTCCACGATGGCAGATTGCTTGTCCTGGATGCGACGACATGGAAAGTTAAGAGCGGGCACAGTATCAAAGGCACGCAGGCAGCTGTTCGCGGTGCCTTCGCTCCCGGCGCTGATGGTGGTTCACGAATTGCCACATTTGATGGACGATTCGCGAAGATGTGGGATCTGGAGACCGGAGAGAACCTTGCCGAATTTCGGTCTCATGGTCCGGAGGTTCGTGCCAGCTTTTCTGCTGATCGCCAGTTCGTAGTGACAGGTAGTGATTCCATACGCGTGTTTAACGCAGACGAGAACAGTCCGGAACACGGTCGAACTGTTTTTCGATTGCCCCGGCAGGTTGTAGGCCGCAGGCTCATCGATGATGTGTGCTTCAGTCACGCCGAGGGTGATTACCGATTTGCAAGTATCGATAGCGCAGGTGCCGTGAAAGTCTGGGATTGGAAGGCCGGTGGGCCTCCTCCTGAAAAACCGATTGCCCAGACCGGTGAACCGTCTATGCCAGTGGCCGAATGGCTTGAAGACGAACAGATCGGAGTGGCCAATGTGATACGCTGGAGCGATGACGGACAATTCGTGGTGGCCATTCAACGCGGGCAATTGCAGATGTGGAAGATTCGGCAGGACCAGTTGGTTAAAGTCGAAATAGAACTTCCGGTCGGGGCTGAATACACATTCAACTGCATCGCTTTTTCGGCCGACAACTCAATGCTGACGGCTGGTGGATTGGCGTACACAGAGGATGGCAATCTGGAGAGCCGTAGTTTCGTCTGGAAGATTTCAGCTGGCGGCGCGAAGCACATCGCCACTATTAGTGCTGCAGATCAACACAGCGTCGCTCAGCGCAGCGATCAGCAGGGAAACGTGGAACCTGGCGGAATCACAGCCATTGCCTTTGATGACCGGCAGAACAACATCATCACAGGTGGTGCAGATTCCAAGGTGCTGCTGTGGCAAATGAGCGACCCTGATTCTGACGAGGTCGAGTCGCTTGGCTACCTTGCGGAATTGGAAGGACTCAGCGGTGACGGCTTTGAGGATCCTCACGACGTAGCCGTTACCTCTTTGAATGTCGCTTCTGACGGCAGTCTGGTATCGACCGACGAAGACGGATTTATCGTAATCTGGCCTGCTG
>JBDONA010000701.1:0-2207 GCA_039831575.1 Fuerstiella sp.
AAGGTCTTCGCCAGTCTCCGGATCAACGATTGGCGCTTCCAGCATCGTTTCGACGGCGAGCGGTCGTGGCTCATCTTCGGGAACTTGCGCCAAGTAAGCCAGCATCAAGCGACGTGCTTTCTCTCGCAGCGCATCACGTTCATCGGCACTCCGAAAGGCAACGTCCTCCGCGTCGGCTGCGTCATTCCACCCATCCTCAAGCCTTGCAACGACGGCTTGGCCCGGCAGAACACAGTCGAGTAGCCGGTGCCGATATACCTGTTCAAGCGCCGCGTGAATCTGCTTGCCAAAGAAGAGACTCGGTGACGTCCGTGACCGTATTCCATGAACGTACCGCAATTCAAACGCTCTGGGGCAAGTGAGCCAAAGATTCAATCGCGACGGCGACACATAGTCCCATAGCCCCCCAGAACTGTGCGTCGATTCGACCTGCTCCGTCGCGGTACTCGATATCATGATGGCACCCCTTCTGTGATCTCATTCAGGCGAACCGTTCCATCCTTGATCGCTTTAAGTTGATCAATCAGACTGCTGGCCTCGAAGCTAGTCAAGTCGGACGTTGGCTTGTCAAACATTTGGGCGACCAGTGAGTCCAATCGACCCAGCCCCTCAATCTGCGAAGCCAGTCGGCGGGCGTAGTTGAGCTGCTTGTCACTGGCCTGATGCTCGGTGCGACTGGTAGAGCCGTTGCTGCGTGCTGCGTGTGTGTCGTTTCCGTTGTGGTTGGATGTCGCTGTAGATGGGTTTGGGGAGTCGCTTGATTGCCGCGACAATTCGTCATCAACTGCCTGGCGGCATGCGACATAGGCATTTCTGACTTGAAGGTGGAATCCTTCGAGGTCGTTCTGAAGCATCGAGCCTGAAAGTTCCTGTTCGATGTGGCAACTCGCGCCAAGTGAAGAATAATCGGGTTGCCCAACTTTCCGGGAAAGGCCGATGTTGAGTTTGATTGGCATGTATTGCGTTACCTCTCTTGTGTTGAAAAAACAGGCGGCCTCCGTGCCGCAGATGAAACGAATGATTCACTGGACTGGATGCAGCACGTGCCGTTGGGCGTCGACCTCATCCCAATCGACCCAGAGTGGATCGCGATCCCACTCCCGCTCGAAAGGTACGTGCGTCAGCGGTACGAATCCCAGATCGGCGATGGTGCGAACACTCTCTCCGGTGGCTAAAGCAACTGCGCAATCGAGTTCAGCTTGGGCTAGGGGCACGGCGTGTTCCTCTTCAGATACCAAGAAACGAAAAATGCCTCCCGGGAATTCGAGAGGCAAAACAATCAAAGTCACTCATGTCTCCACCAACAATGGAACAATCTCGTCCAGATGGCGTGGGACACGATGTCCGGCGGCTAAAGCAACGAATCTGTCGGCAGCCAGTTCTGTGACAGCCAGACACGTTCAGCGTCGAGTGCTTCATAGCGTCGGTCGAATGGCCCCAAGACTGGACCAGAGACAGGCGACATGTCCGCCGTCCACCGGCCGTCCTCAGTCGGCTCCACATGTGAAGCTCGTCGAATCGTCAATCTGCCTAAAGTGGCAAGGTCGATGTCTTCCCCATAGACGCACGCAGCCGATCCATTAGGTTTGATCAAAAGTTCCATGACGGTGTCTTTCTATCGAGGGCGACGGAGGATGTTACGGCGAGGTCGGTCGACCATCATGGCATCCAACGAGTTCGAGAGTTGCCCGAGTTCGCTTGACACGGTTGTCCGCAATGCGGCGTTGTTACGCAGTTGTTGAGGCTCCACGCCTCGAACAACATCACGACACTGATCGACCAACTCGTCAAGTTGTGCCGACGAGCCGATGTTGAGTTGTTGGAACCTCGCGAGGAACTCCGTGATGTTTTCGACGGCGCTGTTGCGGAAGGTCTTTGCCTTGCCATCGCTTTGGCCCGACAGTCTTTCAGTTAAGTGCGCGATCAGAGACTGAAGCTCACCAAGGAAACTCGCTTCAGCAAGCTCAACTGCTTCATTGAAGCGAGTCGTGGCCTGTTGGCAGGCACGCTGATAGACCTCCGGCGCGAGTCTCTGCAAGTATGGCGGCGGCTCGACACTCGGGAAGTCCCACGAGACGGCGAACAGGTCCTGCAAACTGGCAGGATAATCTTCCGAGTCAAACAATGAACCCAGTTGATCGCGGGCGGCTTCTCGAAGTTCAGCGTAATGTTCTTGAAGTTGTTGGGCAGCCTCCGCCAGATCCTCC
>JBDONA010000421.1:0-2205 GCA_039831575.1 Fuerstiella sp.
TTCCAACCGGATGCCCTAACGCTATGGCTCCGCCGTGAACATTCAGCCGCTCGTGCGGGAAGTTTCCCAGTGCCTTTGATCGGCTGAGCTCTTTCTTCGCGAACGAATCTGATTCAAAGGCTGCCAGGCAGGCCAGCACCTGCACGGCAAACGCCTCATTGATTTCCAACAGGTCGAAGTTGTGAAGTTGCAAACCGGTCTGTTGCAGCAGTTTTGCTGTGGCGTAGACAGGCCCCAAACCCATACGAGACGGATCGCAGCCAGCGATGGCGTAGCTGGTTACGTAGCCCAGTGGTTTGTCGGCTGCCAGATCGACACAGTCGGCATTGGTCAGCACAACAGCTGCGGCTCCGTCGGTAAGCGGACAACTGTTGCCAGGGGTAACGCTTCCGTCCTCTGCGAAGATGGGCCGCAGCTTCTGCAGTGCCGCGATGGATTGGTTTGCTCGGGGCCCGTTGTCTTTTTCAATGACGTTGTCCTCTGCGCCCGCGGGAACGACGGGAACAATTTCTCCTGACAGAAAACACCTTTCGCGGGCAGCCGCGGCCTTCCTGTGGCTGTCCAGCGCAAATTGGTCCTGGTCTTCCCGTGAAATACCAAATTCGCGAGCCAGCAACTCCGCCGTCTGCCCCATGTTCAGACCGGAGAATGGATCGGTCAGCCCCAGCATGACTCCGGGAAGTGGCTTGAAGTGACGTGGTCTCAGTTTGGCGACGGCTTTCAGCTTCGCCGTTAGTGATTTGGCTCGACCGAGTTCCATCAGTAGACGAGTTGCGTCAGGACGCACCAGCAGCGGTATATTGGACATCGACTCGGTGCCGCCGGCGATCAGCGTCTTCGCTCGGCCCTCCCGCAGGATCTGCCATGCCGCCAGCATGGATTCCATGCCTGACGCACAGTTGCGATTGACGGTATGAGCGATGCGGTCCTGGGGAATGCCGGCCTTAAGTCCGATCACGCGGGCGATGTTGGCCGAATCCGGGGGGCTGGAAACGTTGCCCATCACAACTTCATCAACACCGTCCGACGTCAGGCTTGTCTTTTCCAATGCTGCTGTGACTGCGGCCACACCAAGGTCAACGGCATGCATATTGGCCATTGCACCGTAAGCTTTGCAGAACGGAGTCCGCATGCCGCTTAGAATTGCCAGTGGTTTTGTGTTCATCATCCTGCTCCTGCTGTCATTCCGCACATACTGTGCGCGGGGTCGGAAGATCTGTGCACTGCGCGTTCGCTGAACAGTGCGAACATCGCGTCAGCTCGAATCAACCGGTAATTCCGGTTCCCTGAGTTTCCTTCGAATCACCTTCCCCAAGAAACTTCGCGGCAGGTCGGCCTTACAATGTTCGAATGCTCGGGGACGTTTGTGCACGGCGAGGTGTTCCTGGCAGTATTTCGAAAGCGCGTCTTCGTCCCAGGTGCTTCCGCTGCACAGCACGACAAAAGCCTTCACGATTTCGCCCCTGTGTTCATCCGGCACTCCCACGACGGCGGCGTCCAGCACCGAAGGATGATTTTTCAACACCTGTTCCACTTCCTGTGGGTAAACGTTGAATCCCGATGTGATGACCATATCCTTCTTGCGTTCGACGACCTGGTAGAGGCCATCGGGAGCCAGTCGAGCCAGGTCTCCCGTGTGCAGCCAGCCATCGACGACCACGGGCTGACCGTCTGATTCCTCTTCCATCCCTTCAGCCCTGCGAGAATACTCATCCCAATAGCCCAGCATGATCTGTGGACCTCGTACCAACAGCTCGCCGATTTCGCCGGGCGAGACATCCACTTTGGCTGTCTTTACATCTACGATACGGCATTCGGTGTCTGGCAAGGGCAGCCCAATACATCCGTAACGCGAGGCGTCGTTTAACGGACCAACGTGAGTCACCGGCGATGCTTCCGACAAACCGTAACCTTCGACCACCAGTGCTCCGGTGTGTTCCGCAAACTCGCGGCCAATCGACTCCGGCAATGTCGCTCCGCCGCAAATCACCCACTTAAGTGAAGTCAGATCCGCTGGACGTTTACGCAACTGTTCGTTGAGCGCGACCAGCATTGCCGGTACGGCGTGGAAGACTGTCGGGCGGTGTCGTTCGATCAATCGAATCACTTTTCTTGGGCTGAAACGATGGTCCATGATCAGGGTGCCGATCATGGCGGCGCCGCCCAGCAGGTTCGTTGACAGTCCATAGCTGTGAAAGAACGGCA
>JBDONA010000002.1:0-9502 GCA_039831575.1 Fuerstiella sp.
TCGCAGTTTTTCGATTTCCTCCTTCAGCGGCTTGAGACCGGAGATCGCCGCCTTCTCGACTTCCCATTTCGCTTTCAGTTGATTGGTGGATTCTTCGTTTTCCGCAATCAGGCGTCGCAGGTCGGCAAGGCGTTCTTTGCTGTCGTCACTGGTTTCCCTTTCCAGAGCCGCAGCTTCAATCTGCATGCGAGTCAGCTGCCGAGTTGCTTCGTCGATCTCGGCCGGCATCGAATCGATCTCCATCCGCAACCGACTTGCGCCTTCATCGATCAGGTCGATCGCCTTGTCGGGCAGGAAGCGGTCGGAAATATAGCGGTCCGAAAGTGTGGCTGCCGCAATGATGGCATCGTCGGTGATGCGCACTCCGTGATGTGATTCATAGCGATCCTTTAAACCACGCAGGATCGAAATTGTGTCCTCGACATTCGGTTCCTGGACAACCACCGGTTGAAATCGGCGTTCCAGCGCGGGGTCCTTTTCGATGTGTTTGCGGTATTCATCCAGCGTCGTTGCGCCCACACAATGCAGGTCGCCGCGTGCGAGCGCTGGCTTTAACAGATTGGACGCATCCATGGCCCCTTCGCTGTTGCCGGCTCCCACCACGGTGTGCAGTTCGTCGATGAACATGATGATCTGACCGTTGGAATCCTGAATTTCCTTCAGGACCGCCTTCAGCCGGTCTTCGAATTCTCCACGATACTTCGTTCCAGCCACCAGCGCGCCAAGGTCCAGCCCGAAGACCTTCTTGTCTTTCAGGTTCTGCGGGACGTCACCCAAGACAATGCGATGAGCAAGACCTTCGACGATTGCCGTCTTACCGACGCCAGGTTCACCGATCAGCACCGGGTTGTTCTTGCGACGTCGCGACAGCACCTGGATGACCCGGCGAATTTCCGTATCGCGGCCAATCACCGGATCGATTTTTCCGTCGCGGGCTGATTGAACCAGATCCACGCCATACTTTTCCAGCGACTGATATTTTTCCTCGGGATTCTGGTCTGTCACGGATTGCCCACCACGCACCTGCTTGAGTCCCTCCAGAATGTCGGCTTCATTCACAGCGTTCAGCGTAAGCAGTCGCTTTGCCTGGTCTTCCACCTGAGTCAGTGCGATCAGCAGATGTTCGGTCGACGTGTATTCATCGCCCATACCGCGGGCCTGCTTGTCGGCAGCGTTCAGGACTTTGACTGCCTCCGGTCCGGCACTGACAGGATCATCATGGCCGGATGACTGCGGGAGCCTGGCAACTTCGCTATCCACCATCGAAGCCAGCTGCGCGATGTTCACGCCCACACGCTGCAGCAGCGGTTTCATGATGCCATGGTCTTCGATCAGCAGCGCTTTCAGAATGTGCAGAGGCCGCAGAATTCGGTGACTGTTTTCTTCCGCCAGTTCCTGAGCCTGCCGCAACGCCTGTCCGGCTTTGACGGTGAGTTTTTCGGGATTGAATGCCATCCGAGGTGCCTTTCCGTTTTTGGTACAAGCCCGCAGCGCCAGCAAGAGTGTTTCTCAAACGCACGGAACCCACTCGCCTGCGCTTCGAGCTTGTATCGCGCAGCAACGAATTCAGCTGATCGCCATGAACTTAACACGAGAGGGCGACGGCCGACTCAGTTGAGTCGGCGTCTCCTGTGGCCATTGAGTCCGCGGGACGCAACACGCCAGGCGCTGTTGCGACACTGCGGCATTTCACTTGCTCCGCCGCACACCGTTAGAGAGCGCTTCACCGAAGTGTAGTGACATCCACCACCGTTCAGTCGCCAAATTGCTGGCCGGCCACGCTCCACGTCTGTGCGACAGGCACTAGTCCTTCTTTTCGAAGTCGGCGTCAATAATATCGTCATCGCCGCCACCCGCGGTTGCCCCGACGGATTCACCGTCTTCGCCATCCGCTGATTCGGCCGCAGCCGCCATGTGCTGATACAACGCTTCACTCGCCTGAGTCAGTTCCTGCAGAGCGGTTTGGATGGCTGCTGCATCGTCGCCTTCCGCAGCTGCCTTCACCTTTTCACAGGACGCTGTGATTGCTGTCTTCGAGCCTTCGTCCAGCTTGTCTTCGTGCTCCTTCAGCGTCTTTTCGGTCTGGTGAACCAGCGTTGACGCTTCGTTCTTCGCCTTCGCCAGTTCTTCCTTCTTCTTGTCTTCTTCGGCGTGGGCTTCGCCGTCTTTTCGCATTCGGTCGATCTCATCGTCAGACAGACCGCTGGACTGCTTGATCTCAACACTGTGCTCTTTGCCAGTGGCTTTGTCCTTCGCGGAAACGCTCAGGATGCCGTTCACATCGATATCAAACTTGACCTCGATCTGCGGCACACCACGCGGCGCGGGTGGCAGGTCTGCCAGGTCAAACTGGTCCAGCAGACGATTGTCCGTGGCCATGCGACGTTCACCCTGAAACACTCGCACCGTCACTGCCGGTTGATTGTCGGCAGCGGTGGAGAAAGTTTCGGACTTGGTGGTTGGAATCGTGGTGTTGCGTTCGACCAAGGGCGTCATGATTCCGCCTTCGGTTTCGATTCCCAGAGACAGCGGAGTCACGTCCAGCAGAACGACGTCCTTTACGTCGCCGGAAATGATGCCGCCCTGGATGGCTGCACCCAGCGAAACCACTTCGTCAGGGTTCACGCCCTGGTGCGGTTCCTTGCTGAAAATCTTCTTTACGAAGGCCTGAACCTTGGGAACGCGCGTAGAGCCACCGACCAGAACCACTTCGCTGATGTCACCGGCCTTCAACCTGGCATCCTTCAGCGCGTTTTCCACCGGGCCGCGGCAACGCTCCACCAGCGGATCGATCAGTCGCTCAAAGTCACCTCGACTAATTGACATCTGAAGGTGCTTGGCAACGCCATCGACTGACGTGATAAACGGCAGGTTGATATCTGACGTCTGTGCGGTGGAAAGTTCCTGCTTCGCCTTTTCAGCCGCTTCGCGCAGACGCTGCAGCGCCATGGGATCGCTGCGCAGGTCAATATCGTCAGACTTCTTGAACTCGTTGGCGATGTGGTTGATCAGCACTTCATCAAAGTCGTCGCCACCCAGATGCGTGTCGCCGTTCGTGCTGAGAACTTCCACCAGTTCGTCGCCGACTTCCAGGATCGACACGTCAAACGTACCGCCACCAAGGTCGAAGACGACAATCTTTTCCTCCTGCTTCTTGTCCAGACCATATGCCAGGGCCGCGGCAGTTGGTTCGTTGATGATTCGAGCTACTTCCAACCCGGCAATCTGCCCTGCGTCTTTTGTGGCCTGCCGCTGAGCGTCATTAAAGTAGGCGGGCACAGTAATGACCGCTTTGTTTACCTTGTGACCAAGGTAGCTTTCGGATGCTTCCTTAAGCTTGCGAAGCACAAGAGCTGATATTTCCGGCGGTGTGTGCTCTTTGCCATTAACATTGACCTTTACGTAGTCAGATTCGCCACCAACGACGTCGTAAGGGACGATTTTCTCTTCTGACTTCACTTCACTGTGCCGGCGTCCCATGAATCGCTTAATTGAGTAAATCGTATTCGTGGGGTTGGTCACGGCCTGTCGCTTGGCGGGATCGCCGACCAGTGTTTCGCCTTTATCGGTAAAGGCGATCACGCTGGGAGTCGTGCGACTGCCTTCCTGGTTGGCGATCACTTTGGGCTCGCCACCTTCCATAACCGACACAACCGAATTTGTAGTTCCGAGGTCGATGCCGATGATTTTTTCACCTGAGACTGCCATCTGTGAGCTCCTGACTTCTTTTATCGATTGATTACCGAGATGCTGGAGGTCTCGTGTGTGTTCATACCCGGACAGGGCAGGTTGGGCTGGCGCACCGAAACCGTTTCGGAATTGTCAGCGAGATTGGAAAACGCCAGTTTCTTGTGTGAAGCAAGCGCGGCTACCCCGTGCGCCCAACGGCTCAATTCCCAGCCGCTGTGACTACTTCGCATGCGGGCAGGCTTCTGACGTTGCAAATCTGCAAAAGCACAATGCGCGCCAAAATACTTTCTCTTGTCCTAAGCATCTTGTCAGTAACATCTTATGCCCATCTCAATCTGCCTATTCGGTAGCAGAGTTGTCAATGTGGCAGGAAGGCGGAGTCACGCCACCGATCCGTCGAGTGTCAAAATGGCACCATGTGAGGCTTCAGGATGTGTGCCAATATGGCCAGTCATTAGAGTTGGCGGAAGATTTTCAGGTATTTAGGCCGGGTTTGTTGGAACCTTTAAGATCAGAAGATGCCTCACCTTGAAAATGAAAAAAGTCACCGGTACAAGCGTTTTACGGGACAAGATCTCAGAACACCCTCCTTTTTTATGGTCCCGCCTCTCCCCTGCGGCTGCGCTGCCGCTTCGATATCTGCCACGGCTGTTAAGGACCATCATGGCGAAGAAAAAGGCCACAAAACCCGTCAAGAAGAAAGTGGCAAAGAAACGTGCCCCCGCTGCGTCACCGGCCAGGGCGGCCAAACCGACCAGGGCGACCAAGCCAACAAAGGCCCGATCGGCTCCCGTTCCCGAAACTCCGGATCAACAGCTGGCCGCAATCGACCAGGAACTGGTCAGTCTGCTGAATCGGCGAGTGGAGACTTTTCTGCAGAAGGTGGCTCAATCTGAAACTCCTCAGGAGACCCTCTTCGATGTGCAGGATGACATCAAGCTGTGGACGATGTTGGAGGGCGTGAATAGCGGGCCGCTGTCGACCGTCGAACTGAAGTCTGTCTTTCGATGCGTGTTAAGTGCCGGAAGGCAACGTGTCAAGAATACCCGAGTGGCTTATCTTGGCCCGGCGTACAGTTTTACTCATCTGGCAGCCATCAATCGATTTGGCGAGTCTGCGGATCTTTTGCCCGTCAGCACCATCGCGACGGTGTTTGAGGAAGTGAACCGAGGGCATGTTCATTACGGACTGGTGCCGATCGAAAACAGCACCGATGGACGCATCGTTGATACGCTCGACATGTTTACCCGTCTACCACTGAGAATCTGTGGCGAGATTCAGTTGCACGTCCACCACAACCTGCTGGCCCGGTGCGATCGGAGTGACATCACTGAGATCTACAGCAAGCCGCAGGCGTTGTCGCAGTGCCGCGACTGGCTGGCAAAGAACATGTCACATACAAGGCTGATTGAAGTCACCAGCACTTCAACCGCCGCACAGCTGGCCCGTGACAAGCCCGGTGCGGCGGCCGTTGCCAGTCAGCAGGCGGCTGTGCAATATGGTATCCAGATCGTTGCCGAGTGCATCGAAGACAATCGCAACAACATGACGCGATTCGCCATCATCGGCGATTCCATAGCTGAGCCCACGGGACACGACCGGACAGCGATTTTACTGCAAATACCACACAAGTCCGGATCCTTGTCGGACGCCTTGCAGGTGTTCAAAAAGTGCAAGGTCAACCTGACCTGGATTGAGTCCTTTCCGCTACGTGCTCCGGAAATCGGCTATCTGTTCTTCCTGGACTTCGAAGGGCACGTGACCGATGCGAAGATCAAACGCACGCTTAAAGAGCTGGAATCGATGGCAGATCGGCTGGAGATCCTCGGCTCGTATCCTCGCAGCGAACCCTTGAACTGAGTCTGGGCGAATAGTTGTCGCGGCGTGAACTTGCGGCTCTTCGAACGCCCAGTCCTCGAGGTTTTCTCCTGGAGTTCGCCCGGACGCAACCTGGCGGCAGGTGTGTCGACGGCGAAAATGGCCCGTTTTTTGCCGATCCTGAGACCCAATTCGTGCAACGAGCGAAAGCTGCGGTTCCTCAGCTGATCGCAGTTGACGTGTCAATGCCCCACAGTACGATGCCCCTTCTATTTTGCTGATATCGGCACCCCGGGAAGTCAATTCCGGCTTTGACCGGGTGAAAATATGTTGTCGTCGAGTCAGCCTTAGCGACCAGTCGAGCGGGCCCTTGAGGCCTGAGCGTTAGCTTGCATTTTGGTCGTGGCCACGCCGTATTTAGGAGAAGTAGATAAATGCGACGATTTCTCGTTGCGGGTAATTGGAAGATGAACACCAATCGCGTCAGCGGTCAGAATTTGGCCGCCGCACTGGCAGAAAATTCGCCGGCCGCCGAAGACGGCGTGGAAGTTCTGGTCTGTCCGCCATATCCGTACCTGACGACGATCGCCGACAAAGTCGCGGGCAGCGGTGTGCAGGTCGGAGCTCAGGACGTTTATTTTGAAGCTTCCGGAGCCTTCACCGGCGAAGTTGCCGTGGACATGCTGAAGGACGTTGGCTGCGAATATGTGATCATCGGACACAGCGAACGGCGACACGTTATCGGCGAAACCGACGAAATCATCAATCGTAAAGTCAAAGCTGTCATTGCCGGCGGCGTAAAGGTCATCCTTTGCGTAGGCGAATTGCTGAGCGACCGTGAAGGGGGAAATACTGAATCGGTTCTTGATACTCAAATGGCGGGCGGATTGGCTGATATTTCTGAGCAGGATGCGAATGACCTGGTGATCGCATACGAACCTGTCTGGGCGATTGGCACGGGAGTCACGGCAAGCCCTGAGCAGGCGGAATCTGCTCATGAACATCTTCGCAAATGGCTCGCCAATCGTTACAATTCGGCATTCTCAGATAAGATTCGCATCCTCTACGGAGGAAGTGTTAAGGCGGACAACGCTGAAACGCTGATGGGGCAGACAAACGTCGACGGAGCTCTTGTTGGCGGGGCCAGCCTGAAACCGGAATTGTTCGTACCGATTATCGATGCGGCTCGGAAGCTGGCATCCGCCTGAGTTGACAACTTGAGCGGACAAAGTGTTGGTGAATGGAACAGCTGAGGTTGGGCGTCGGGCGCAGCATCAGCCCTATGCTGATGTGTGCCACTGGTTCCGCCAGTGCCATGCCGCTCACGGAATTACTGGCTCACGGAATTACTGGCTCACGGAATTACTGGCTCACGGAATTACTGGCTCACGGAATTACTGGCACACAACCCCTTACTTAATCACCGACATCGTACGAGACACCTCACGATCCTGAACGAATTCGGCCACTGCTGATCTTCTGTTATTGAGCGAAAGTTGCCTGGCACTCACCGTGCGGGCCACGGAGTAAATCGAATGTTGACGAACGGTTTTGTGTATTACACATTGTTGACACTGCTGGTCTTTACCAGTTCGGTCATGATCCTGCTGGTCCTGATCCAGCGCGGTCGTGGTGGTGGACTTGCGGGGGCATTTGGCGGCATGGGCGGTCAAAGTGCTCTCGGTGTTCGAGCCGGCGACGTGTTTACGAAAATCACAATTGTTGTCGCTGTGATCTGGGTCATGGTGGCAGGTCTGCTGGGCATCTCAATGAGAGCCATCGCCGAAAGTGAGGGGACGGGCACAGAAATATTTGAGTCGAATGCTGTGGATCGCGATGACGAAATCGCAGCATCGGGTGCTGCTGGCGACGAAGGTGCGGCGCAGGTCAATAAGGCAGACGAAGCTGAACCAGCGGAAGCGGGCGAAGAGAAATCAGACACCGACGCAACAGATGCAGACAGTGAGAAAGCGGATTCGGAAGAGGCCGCTGCCGAACCGGAATCGAAGGCGGGGGACGTCGAGGCGCCAACCGACAGCACGGGGTCTGCGGAACAACCTGACGCGGATGACGCCGACGCCGGGAAAGAGTAACGAGGCCTGGCAGCGGGTGTTCCGTCTGCCAGCATGAAACTGCACGATCCGTTGCAGATTCCCGCCGCGCTGTTGTCACGACTTCCGAACTATTTGCACCGAATCTTGATCGGTACTGAAAGAGGTTTTCCAGTGCTGTTAAGTATGACGGGGTTTGGAAATGCGTTGCGTCAGTCTGACTCGGCGTATGTCAGCATCGAATTGAAAGCCGTCAACAATCGATACCTGAAGGTATCAATGCGGTTGCCGGACGTCGTCGCCCGCTTCGAAAGCGACATCGAAAAGCTGGTACGCCAGAACATCGCACGTGGCGCAATACAGCTCTCGTTTCGCGTTCGATTGACTTCTCAGTCCAGCGGTTTTTCCATCGACCGCAGCGTTTTGGATTCATACCTGCAGCAGTTGGCCGAAGTCACCAACGAGCTCTCAGCGGAAAAGGTTTCGCCGGTCGCGTTGTCCGATCTGCTGCAGTTGCCGGGTGTTGTGTCGGAATCTGAACTGTCCGTTGAAAGTGTCGAATCTGTCTGGCCGACACTTGAGGCTGCCCTGCGTGAAACACTGGAACAGTTCCACGATTTTCGGCGGACAGAAGGTGAATCAATGCTGCAGGATCTGAAACTGCAGTGCAACAGCATCGAGCAGCAGGTCGATGAAGTCGAAAAGTATGCTCCGGTTGTGGTGTCCGAGTACCGTGAAAAGCTGTTGGAACGTGTCCGAAAAGCCATCCAGGACACCGACGTTCCGCTGAAAGACAAAGACGTCATTCGCGAAGTCGCTTTGTTCGCCGATCGCTGTGACATCAACGAAGAAATCACGCGTCTGAGGTCCCACATTCAGCAGTTCCACCGCTTTCTTGACGACAAAAAGTCGTTGGGCCGGAAGCTGGAGTTTCTTGGGCAGGAAATGTTTCGTGAAATCAACACCATCGGGTCCAAAGCCAATAACGTAACAATCGCTCACAGTGTTGTTGAGATGAAGGCTGCCATTGAACGTATCCGAGAAGTTCTGCAGAACGTGGAATGAAGAACAACGGGGCGGGATTTTTTTCCTGCTGAAGAACCGTGCCGTTGTAATGAAGACGATCACCGAACAGGACTCTCGATCTGCTTTGCTGATGCTCCGTGACGAACAGGAAGTCATTTCGTCACAGAAGCCGGACACATAACCCCCTGACAATGAACACATCCGGACAACAATTTCAATCTCATCGGCGTGTGTTGATTCTGTCGGGCCCCAGCGGCAGCGGAAAGACGACGATCGTCAATCGGCTGATCAATGAGGCTCCGGTGAGGCTGGTGAAGTCCGTTTCCGCGACAACTCGCAAACCGCGGCCCCAGGAAGTGGAGGGCGACGACTATTACTTCCTGACAGATGAGGATTTCCGCAACCGCCTTAAAGAAGAGGAATTTCTCGAGTTCGCCGAAGTGTTTTCGTCCGGTTTTCTGTACGGCACGCTGAAATCTGAGGTCGAACGGGCGTGGACCCAAAAAGCATGGGCTTTCCTGGAAATCGACGTTGAAGGGGCATTGAACGTAATGCAGCAATATCCGGATGCTGTTACGATATTTCTGAAGACGCCCTCAGCCGAGGAATTTGAACGCCGTTTGCGGTCTCGCGACACGGAAAATGAGGAAGTTATCCGGAAACGACTGGCAACTGCTGCCAGCGAGTTACAATTTGCAGATCGATATCGCCACATTGTGGTCAACGACCAGTTGGAGCGAGCCATCGGTGAAATCTGTGAGATCCTGAAGTCTGAGGAGACGGCATCGAATGCATGACGAGTTTCGTGAAGACGAGATTGCAAGAAAAGTGGGTGGACGATTTAAGCTGACGACACTGGTTCAAAAGCGAATGGTCGCACTGAACCGCGGTGCTCGCGCGCTGGTTGACCTGCCGAC
>JBDONA010000317.1:0-2201 GCA_039831575.1 Fuerstiella sp.
GCTGGATTCGTCCGGGCAAGGTGATTCGCGAAGTCTCGCTTACCACCGAAGGCGGGAAGGCTTGCGTCGATTTTGCGGTCAAGTACGGCCTGCAGTACATCGAGTATGATGCGGGATGGTATGGCCCTCAGGGGGAGGTGTCATCCGACGCACGCTCGGTCTCCCGGACTAACCTAGATTTAAAGGAGGTCATCGGCTACGCAAAAGAACGTGGCATCGGTGTCTTCGTTTACGTAAACCGAAGACACCTCGAACGGCAGCTTGACGAGCTTCTTCCCCTTTACCAATCGTGGGGCATTGCGGGAATCAAGTACGGTTTTGTCCAGCACGGTTCCCAGAAGTGGACCGCGTGGATGCACGACGCCATTCGCAAGACCGCAAAGTACCGAATCCTGGTCGACGTCCACGACGAATACCGCATGACTGGCTGGCAGCGCACTTACCCGAATTTCATGACATCAGAGGGCATCGGCGGAGACGAAACCCGTCCGCCGCACGAGCAGGTTCTCGCAAATCTTTTCACGCGTATGATCGTCGCACCGGCGGATCACACGTTCTGCTACTACAACGGCTATGTCGACCAAACCTCCTCTCACGCAAGTCAGCTTGCCAAGTCCGTCTGCTTCTTCAGTCCGATCCAGTTCCTCTTTTGGTATGACCGCCCCGCCATGGCGAAAGACGAGCCGGAGCTGGAGTTTTGGAAACACTTGCCGACCACCTGGGACGAAACGAAGGTCCTGCATTCCAAGATTGGGTCGTACGCGGTGATTGCGAGGCGGAAGAGCCGAGGCTGGTTCATCGGATGCCTCAATGCGGTTGAGCCGCGTACGCTCGACGTCGCCCTTGATTTCCTTCCAGAAGGCCAGCGCTTCGTGGCATATATCTATCGCGATGACACGTCAGTGCCGACGAGCACGAAAGTAGGCATCGAGCGCAGGCACGTCAGTTCAAAGACAGTCCTCAAAGTTTCTATGAGAAAACAGGGAGGCGTAGCGATACGAATCGCTCCCCGCAAGGCGGACTGATTCATTTCAATTCTGCACCCGTCTTGCCGCCGTGTTTGCGGAGGGAGTCGGTGGGGGGTGTTTCCACGGTCAGGGAATGATACAATTCCGGTCGCCGGTAGCGAAATGCATATTCCGGTTCCGCTCTGGCTGCCTGTAAGTCTGACGCATCAAGGTCGGCTATTACCATCCCGGGTTGGCCCGTTGGAGTCGACGATTCTGCCAATATTTCTCCCCGAGGATCCAGAACCATTCCGCCGCCCGGAAAGAACTGTTCGGTGCCCAAACATTCAACGCGCCCAACATAATTACTCGCGATGCCAAACACACCATTCTCACTACATCTTGCCTGCAGAAAGGGCCGGGCCCACGCGCTCCACGCTGCCACGGTTGCTGGTGCTGGATCGGCAGCGAAAGGGAATAATACGATATCCACGCTTTGTACTGCCAGAAGTCGCGTCGATTCCGGGAGCATCGCATCAAAGCAGATATTGACGCCTAGTCGCCCGATGGAAGTCTCAATGACTTCAGGAATCCCACCGCCATTATAGAACGGTGCCTCATACATGGGGATGTGCATCTTCCGCCAGTTTCCGAGTAATCCCCCGGGGCCAACGATCACCTGTGTATTGTGTAGCAAATTCCCGGCATCCTCCAGGATCCCTGCAGAAATCAACATATCATACTTTTTCGCGGCGTTGACCAGACCTTCGATCCATGAGCCCGGAATCGGCTGCGCAATTTGTCTTGTTCGTTTCAGTGTGGCACGCAGCCATTGGTCGTGGTCCCCTGTTGGATGGTTCGGGATGAAGCCGGACAGCGAAAGCTCCTGAAATAGAATGAGATGAACACCAGAATCCGCAGCTTGCTTGGTCCATTCGGTGATTTTCTTTAAATTATCGTTCCAGTCCCCTGTTGTGCTATCCACTGAAACTGCTGCCACTCTAACGGTTTTTAACATTTTCGGTCAATGATCTCTCCGTATGCCATCTGCTCCGGCCTGCCATACCTGCACAGTTACGATAATCTCCATGCTCTTCAGGTCCGCCGTTTCATGGTCCTTATTCAGTTTGATTCTGCGCTTGTCCGCGCCCACCTGCTTCAGCCGCCTCCCCCTCAACTTGCCACCACGCCAGCCATTTCTGGCACCTTGCCAGGCTCCGGTTGATCGCCTTGGTGATCCCGAAACATCATTCT
>JBDONA010000911.1:0-2200 GCA_039831575.1 Fuerstiella sp.
TCTTCTGGCGGCCGTCCAGGTCAAACTTTCGAACAAGCTGATCGAACTCTGCCTGGTAACCGGTCGGATAGAACCCCGCCGCAAACCAGCCGATCTCATTGACCGTCATCCAGTCGTACAACGGAGGCTGATCGGCGACGTAGCCCACGCGCCCGCGAATTTCCAGCGCGTGAGCCCTGCTGTTCATACCGAGCACTTCGGTACTGCCGGAATCCGGATCTTCCAGGCCCAGCAGCAAGCGAATTGCAGTGCTCTTGCCGGCACCGTTGGCGCCCAGCACGGCGCAGACGACACCTGGCGGAACCTGCAGCGATACATTGTCCAGAGCGAGGGTCTGTCCAAAGCGTTTGGTGACGTTTTTGATCTCAACAACAGGTTTCATCGGTTGTTCTCACTGCGAGTTGATTCATTCCGGCATACGTTTCGTCAACGTTCCGAGCGTTAGCTCGTGTTGTCTGAGGCACCTGCCTCGTGCGATAATTTCTCCCATTCGTCGTTGACAAGAGTCCGGATTTCATCGGCAGAGATCTGGTTCCTCAGCGCTTCGTGCAGCACGGACCGCAGGCGATCACGAATCATGTCCAGTCGCATCAAAGCACAGGCGGCCGGCGCAGCGGCCGAAACGGTCAGTCCCGTGCCGCGGATCGAGTCCAAAACGCCTTGCTGCTGCAACTCTCGGTAGGCTCGAGCAACCGTGTTGACGTTGACGGCCGCCTGTATGGCCAGTTCGCGAACGGAGGGGACACGTTCACCGACCACAAGTGAGCCGTTCGCGATGGAAAACTTCACCTGTCGTTCGATCTGCTCGTAAATGGCGATCCCGTTCCCTGCCTCGATATGACAAATCATCCGGCTGCTCCGAACTAGTGTAATATGTAAGTACTACACTGGGCGTGGTTGCTGTCAAGTTGATTGCTGAACAGCTCATGGCGAGAGGGATCGTTTCCGGTCGTTTCAACCAGCGTTTTCTCGTGTCCTGGAGGCAGTTGTCGACCTTCGGTGGGAAAAAAACAAAAGGGAGGTCCGCATTCGGAACGTTGCTACGATCGGTTTGACAGAGGAGTCAGCAAGGAATGTCCCCGTGTTTTTTCAGGTGCCTTGCCTATCGTGAACAGGGAGCAATCCCAGTCAGATCAGATGCATGCCATCCTGCAAGCAGTTTGTACTGTTGGCAGCGACGCTTGGTGCTTCGTGCCCACGGATTGCAACTTTATCAGCCATTACTCGATGGCGTTTCTCAAGTACTGGGACATATCGCTGGGAGTGCCGGATCAGACCGGCGAAGTGATTTCGCTGAACAGCCCTCACCTTGCCGTCGCCTTCGAAGAAGCGGGATTGAGTCGCCGCTGGCTGATGGAGGCTTGCGAATCATCTCCCAACGTTGGCCTGGAAGCATTGCAACTTCCGTCACGCAACAAGCCGATCCGTGTTGACCGGACAGTGCTGCTGGATCACAGCGGAAGGCCAGTTGGTCGCATGTTTACCGTTGCTGGTACAGCTTCCCCGCGACTTCGTCCGGAGGTGTTGGCGCGAGCACGTGCGGCACAAAAGCAGCTGACCCGCCTGTCTCCGCGCGAAAACGAAATTCTGGATCTTGTGTATGAGGGATACACCAACAAATCCGTTGGGCGGCAGACCAACATCAGCGAAAAAACGGTCGAAAAACATCGAGCCAGCATTATGCGGAAGCTGGAGAGCCACAGCATCGCCGCGCTGATTCGGCGCGTGACCGAAGCCAGACTGCTGGCATCGGACGGAATGTCCTGAAGTCCCATTCAGCCGTGGGTGAAGAGATGCGGCGGTGCGTATTGAGCAAGGCCCAGGAAGGGGCCGCCGTACCAGCACGAAGACATCTGAGGTTTCTTCAAGTGTTGAGTTGAGAAAATGTCAGGAATTGTTACGTGTTCAGGAAGCGTACGATGGGGGGGTTCCTGGCGTGAATCGTGATCAGTTATTTCTGTGGATCGTAGGGAGTTCTTGTCTTCCAGACGACGAACAGAATTGGAATCCAGCGAGAGGCCGGCTTTCGAATGGCGGCATGGTGCTTCATTCCACGACTGCGTTGCAGCAGGGAGTAAGCCTTGCTCCAGGGACACCATTTGCGAGCGTGATCCGCGAACTCGTGAAATGTCTGCCTCAGGTATTTCGGACAGGCGTATCGGCGATGTACAGTCTTTGATTTTCCGCTCTGTTTGGTGAC
>JBDONA010000621.1:0-2200 GCA_039831575.1 Fuerstiella sp.
GATTTTCAAACGCTGCTCCCGTGCCGTGCTCACTCCGGCAGCACCTTCACTCTGATCTTCCGGTAGAGGACCGTACTGTCGGGATCGTGTGCTTGGAGAGCGATCAGACCATGTGAAAGAACTCGCTGTTCCCAGCTGTCGGGCCGTTTCGGGTTCGCTGGCTCGGTGTAATCCACCGTCGTCTTACCGTTCACTTTGATCACGATCCGCTTACCAGACACGAGGATGTGATACTCAAACCACTCGTCGTCTTTCACGGGTGACGTGTCGTGATCCTTAATGACGAACAGGCTTCCGGTTTGTCCTTTGCTTCCGCAGGAATTGCAGACTTGTGCTTCGTAGCCCTTCTTCAAGAATTTGCTTTGCGGCCCGGTGTGGAAGAAGACGCCGCCGTTAGATCCGGGTTTCGCCAGTACCTCGATCTTTAGCTCAAAGTTCTTGAAGTCATGCTTGTTGACTGGCCCTACGTAGCTGAGACGAGCCAGAGGTCCACCACCGGCAACGATGGCTCCATCTTGTACTTTGAAGCACTCATCAAGGTCTTCGGCATTCCAGCCTTCGAGTGACTTCCCGTCGAATAGGCTCTGCCACTGGTTGTCGTCTTCCTGCAATTGCCGAAGTGTCGTTCGCAGTTCCAGCGGGTAGTCGGTCAGGATGCCGTCGATTCCGACTTCCACAGCCTGCCCCCAGTTGTCAGGGACATTGCCGCTAACCGTCGCACCGGCGATGAAGACTCGCTTTTGGGCTGCACGGACGGCCTCCATCTGTCCTTTCGGTGGTAGATATCGGAAGTAGACCCAATTCGCATTCTTTTCGGCGAGAGCCTTCGGGAACTCTTCAGTATTGTTGGCAACAACAGCAGTGTGGGCATTCTTCGATTCAGTCCTGATTCGGCCCCTCACTTGAGGCTCGGAGATCGTTCTTCCGATAAACAGGAGCCGGTCCAGAACTTTGTGCTTCTCGGCCAGTCGAACAACATCCTTCCCGACGCTCTCAGCTTTTAGATCAACTGCGATCAGCACGTCATGCTGCCGGTACTCGGCAATCAGCTTCAAAACTTCATCAACGGTTGGGATTTTCTCACCGGCAAACGTCGGATCAAACCAACTGCCAGCGTCGAGCGTTTGGATCTGTGTCAGCGTCAGTTCGGAGACTTTGCCCGTGCCGTTGGTGGTTCGATCAACTGTGCTGTCGTGGATGCAGACCAAGTGGCCGTCCTTGGTTCGCTCAACATCGAACTCAAAGCCGATCCGAAGTTCTAAGCACGCTCTGAAGTTCGCAATCGTGTTCTCGGGAGCGTGGCGCAGCAGGCCACGGTGGGCGACGATCAATGGTTGAGGATCGGCTGCGTTGGTGGCCGCATCGAACACGACGAGGCACAACACTGCCAATAGAATTCGGATGACGGTGTTCATGATGATCTTCTTTTCAGTTCGTCGTATCTGTCCGTTGCCTGCCGGAATAGTCTTGCCGGTCCAGCACGTTTCCGTCCAGTCCTTTGATATCGACAACTAACTTCATCGGGTTCTTCGTGAATGTCAACAGAATGTAGCTGTCTTCGCCCTTGAGGAACTGCGATTTCGGATCTGCATACTGATCGCCCTTCCCACTCAGCGATGTGTTGTAGTAAGTGAAGCCATCGACTTCGGCTCGTTCGGCGTAGTAACCGAAGCCTGTTATCGCAATTGTGCCTTTGCGAAACATGTCATGCCACGCTCCCTGTTCCTGAGCACGCATCGACCCGTTCCGCTCGTTGTAGAGCGTTACAACAAACTTTCGTGACCGATCTGCCATCAGTCCGTCGTACCAGCAGAATTGTTCCGAGTCCTTCTTGAAGGAATGAGACGCCTGCCATGTTGTACCAAAGTCTGAGATGTGATTGAGATCGAGTGCAGCAAATCGGACATCGAAACCGGGCACGTCGAAATGCCATTTCCACTCATCGTCCGGCAACTCGAAGAAGCGACGGAAGGCCGTGGCATCAATGTCGTAAACCGGTACGACTGGTGGTTTGCTGCCCCGCGGCCGCATCTCCTTATCATGGTTGCCTAGCACCGGCATGAATGGAATCGAGCGAAACAATTCAGGGTAGCGGTCGATCAGTCTGGCGTAGGCTTCCACGCAGTCCTTGGTTCCCGCACCACACAGTTGGTGAGTGTTGGAGATGTTGTCTCCAGCAGTCAGCAGCAGATGCACGTCG
>JBDONA010000549.1:0-8432 GCA_039831575.1 Fuerstiella sp.
TAAGTTGCCCGACAGGCTTCAGCAATAACCGCCGGGTCAGTCACGACTCACGTCACACGAGGATAAATTACAACGATACGGCAGCTGTAGACGGAATCAGCCTGCGTACATTTAGATTCGTGTTCATATCGCAGAACCGCAGAAAGTCAGATACACTGAGGTACGTGTTGTAAATGGGTCACGTGAATCCGTAAGGGCAGACATCAATGAGTGATGTGTTGCAGTCGATACTTGAGTCTGCCGGCATTCGGCATCAGCAGGACGGGGCTGAGCAGGAGTTTTTACCCGTGCTGTTGCAGCAGGCTGCGACGGACCTGAGACTAAGCGGCATTGCATTGTGGACAAGCGGCGGTAATGGCGCGGCGCTGCTTGCTCGGTTAGGTGACGACAGTTGTGCTGAGCTCAGTACAGACATTGTCTGTACCGCCCCGATCGGTGAGGTCTGTTTCGCGAAATCGAATCCAGCGTCGCACGCCGGCGGGCGGCAATTGCTGACGGCATCAGTGCTGGCAGGGCAGCACCGGCTCATTTTGTGCGCCACTGAGGGGCAGCCGGCAACCGAGCACGGTCTATTCGTCCGTCTGGCAGATGTGTTCGCGGATCTGCAGCGACGTCGGATACTGGATCGGCACTTTCAGCACTCAGAGACGGATCGCAGGTTGAACGCGGTCATTGCTCAGTTGCACACCTCCCTTAGCAGCGATGTCGTTGCAAAAATTCTGGCAACCGATGGTTCAGCGGCATTGGATTGTCGGCGACTGGCCGTGGCGCGTCGCGATGGCAGACGTCGTTGGGATGTCGTGGCGACGACAGGAGTGAGTCGACCCAATCAGCGGTCCGATGCCAGTCGACAGATATGTTCACAGATCGATGATGTGGAGGCTGGCAACCCAGGCGATGACGGACCGACCATCGTTCAGCCGCTGGTCGCGTCAAATAGCTGGAATGATGCCACATGGGCCTGTGTTGTTCACGCTGGCGAACCGCTTGATGACCAGGATCGGTTGCGTGTTGAGCGGCTTTGTCACCATGCGTCAATGGCTTTCGCCAACTGTGAGACACTTCAGCAGTCAACATTGATCGGTCAACTCAGACGCGGCCTGAAGGGGCTTACTCGTCCGGTCTGGACGGTCTTTTTTGTCGCCCTGGCCGCGTTCTGCCTGATTCCGACGGAACTTCGCATCGAAGTTTACGGCCAGCTTGTGCCCACTCAGCGGGCCTTTGTATTTGCGCCGGACGATGGGACAATTACAGACGTAAATGTCGACGACGGCAGTCATGTCGCCTCCGGGAAAACGCTCTGCGTGTTGAAGAACGAAGACCTCGAAGTACAGCTGCAATCCATTGACGGGGAGTTCGCGGCCGTCAGCGCGCGTATTGCGGCAATTGATGCCATGCGTGGGAATCGTACATCGAACAACGACAGCTTGATGTCTGCAGAGCAGGTCGAGTTGAAGCAGAGGGTCGCATCGCTTGCGCTGCAGTCTAAGATCGTCATGGAGCGCATCGAACAATTGAACGTCGTGTCGCGGATTGATGGACGCGTTTACGGTGATCGATTGAAACAATTGCTGACTCAACGCCCCGTTCAACGCGGCCAGTTTCTGTTTGAAATCGCTAATCCGGCGGCTGACTGGCAGCTGGATCTCAGAGTCTTGGAAGCAGATGCGCGTCATGTTCTTGCCGCGATGGGCGCGCATGACACGAATCTGTCGGTTACATTCGCTCTGGAAACGTCGCCTGAGACGCTTCGTGAGACCCAATTGGAATCGCTGGCAGCGTCAACGGATATTGATGAGCGCGGAACGCTGTCAACTCTGGCCATTGCACGAGTGGGCAACGCGGATTTTCAGAATGAGCGTCCGGGCACGGGCGTCATCGCTTACATACACTGTGGAAAACGCGCAACCGCGTATGTCTGGTTCCGGAAAGTGATTGAATTTGTCCAGCGATACACATGGCTATAGAGATCGTCCGGTCGTCGCCTGGCGGTCTTGTCGCGATTGCCGGATGATGGTAATACCTCCGCGACCCATACTTTCGTTCACAAGCGATAGGACTATGTCACTTCACAATTGCACGACCAATTCGGCACTCGTGACTTTCCGCAGAATCAACCGTCTGTTGTCCTGCACCGTCAGCCGCGGTGCGTACTGCCTCCTGTTGGCATGCATCATGAGTATTGCGGCACCGACGGTGGCCTCGGCACAGAGTCCGAGGACGGGCATTAAGGCCACCGGTTGTTTTCTTCGCCTGAAAGAACAGGCGAACGTGCCCGCCCGCGAACAGGGCGTGCTGAAGGAACTTCATTTCAAAGTCGGGGATAAGGTTGACGAATCGGACCTTCTGGTATCGCTGGACGACACGGCAGCACGTCTGGCGCTGCAACTGGCCGAAATCGACTTCGCCGTGGCCGTGAAACGTGAGAAGGAATCGGTCGCGGTCAAAATCGCCGGAGCTACCGCGGACGAGTCTGCCAAACTGCTTGAGCAGGCGGAGCTGGAGTTGAGCGTTGCCAGAAAAACGGCGGCGTCGGACATATCCATTCGTAAAGCCACATCTGCAAACCAGCTGGCTCAGGAGGAACTTGACCGAGCCATTGCGTCAAGAAAAGAATTCGCGACAAGCGTTTCAGATCTGGAGTTGGCGCGGTTGCGGCAGGACGTTGTCGGAAGTGGCATGGATATTGAGCAGGCGCGGCATGAACAGAGTCTGCAATCTTTGGGCAGCCAAAGTGCAGCCGTGATCGTCCAACAACAGCAGATCGCTGTCACGCGGTTAAATCTGGAACGTGAAAGGGCCACCAGCGAATTCGGAATTTCATCACTCACCGTGGAACGCACGAAAAAATCTGTAGAGGTTGCAAAGGAACAACTGTCCAGACGGCAGTTAAGATCACCGCTGACGGGAATTGTGGTCGAAAAACTGCGGCACCGAGGTGAATGGGTGGAGGCCGGAGAACCGGTACTGCGCATCATCCGAATCGACAGGCTTTATGTTGAAGGCTATGTCAATGCCGCATTGGTCGATCAATCCAGCCGAGGCCGGCCAGTTACCGTAACGGGTGAAAGCCGTCAGGGGCCAATCACGGTCGCCGGCACGATTGTATTTGTCAGCCCCGAAATTGACTCCGTGAACGGGCAGGTTGAGGTCAAAGCCGAGATTTCGAATCCCGCGCTGGCACTGCGTCCGGGACAGCCTGTGCAGATGACGATTCCATGATTCATGCCTGATGCAGATCCACAAGATGCGGCCATCCCGTGGCGAATGCGCAGGGATCTTGAGGTCTACCCCTCTGAAGAAGACGACACAACGTGGACGCTCAAGGATCCGGTACGCCTATTATATTTTCGAGTCGAAGCTGAGGAGCTACGGCTGCTGCAGTTGCTGGACGGCCGTCGATCATGGAATGAGGCCGCGGAGCTACTGGCAGACCGCTTTCCCGATACGACATTCTCAGGTCAGAATTTACGAATGTTTGTGGCGCATGCGATCCGGAGTGAGTTGCTGACGCCAGTCCACATCGGACATGGTGTCCGTCTTGCAGCAAAGGCATCGCAGGCCAGGTCTTCAGCCATTTACATGAAACTGTTCGCTCTGATCAGTCACAGATTTCGTGGCATTGATCCCACGGCATTGTTTCGAGTCCTGGATCGCGGTTTCGGCTGGATTTTTCGTCCCTGGTGTCTTCGTGCGGCCGTCATTTTCGTTGGCCTGATGACGATTCTTGTGATTTCACGCTGGTCACAAATCCATGCCGAACTTCCGTCCATCAGTCAGCTTATGACGCCTCACAGTGTCTTCATGCTGGGAGGGACGATTGTCTTCATTAAGATTCTGCATGAAATTGGTCATGGTCTGACCTGCCATCACTATGGTGGCGAATGTCACGAACTGGGCTGCATTGTTGTTGGATTTCTGCCTCTGTTGTACTGCGACGTATCGGATTCGTGGCTGCAGCGAAACCGTATGCATAGAATTCACGTTGCGGCTGCCGGAATCGCCGTCGAGCTGTTCGTGGCGGCCGTTTTCGGAATGCTCTGGCTGGCCAGCATTCCAGGGGTTCCCCATACGTTTTTTTTTAACGTCATGCTGGTCTGTTCGTTAAGCACAGTGCTGGTGAATGGCAATCCGCTGCTGCGGTATGACGGCTATTTTGTTCTTTGCGATCTGATGCGAATACCAAATCTGGGTTCCGAATCTCGCGCTGCGGCAACTTCCGTATTCGACAGAGTTGTCCTGGGTCTCAATCCGCCGACCGCGAACAACACGTCTGCATTAAGAAGGATGTGGCTGCCACTGTTTGGTGCGGCAACAGTGGCTTACCGCCTGATTGTTCTGGTGACAATCCTGGTTGTCATCCACACGGCTTTGAAGCCCTATCGCCTGGAGGGGATTAGCTATGTTCTGGCACTAAGCACGGCCATGGGAGTGCTTGTGTCACTAATGGTGTTCATACGTCAGCGCGTTCAGGCGGTTCGCCGTGATGGAGCAGTGTCTGCCCGAACAGTCGTTGGTTTTGCGGTTTTCGTGTTAGGTCTCGGATTTGGACTCTTGTGGCCGCTGCCTTATTCAATCGAGGTGCCGTTTACGTTCTCTCCGGGGTTGAGTGCGCCCGTGTTTGTCACTGCACCGGGGTATGTGAACTCCGCCATCATCGCCGGTGAACGCGTCAGTGATGGTCAGGAACTGGCGACTCTCACTAATCCCAGACTTAAGCTGGAGATTGCACAGGTCGAAGGAGAGCTGAAACTACGTGTCGCTCGGGTTGCTTACCTGGCAGGAACTCGTTCCACGTCCGGAACATCCGCGGCAGCAATACCAGCTGCAAAAACAGCGGTCGAGAGTTCAAGGGCACGTCTGGAGACACTGAACAGTAAATATAACCGACTGACTCTGCGAAGCCCGACTGCGGGGGTCGTCTACGCTCCGAGAAACAGACCGTCCGCAAACCCGTCCAGTCTGGAGCAGACGTATTGGAGCGGCACACCGTTAGACAAGCCCAACGACACAACCTGGCTGTCTGAACAAACGTTGTTTTGCTGGGTCGGTTCTTCTGATCGACTTCGTGCCATCGTTTTCGTGCTGCAGCAGGATGTCGAGTTGGTGGAATCCGATGCAGCGGTGGTGTTGACGTTCAACTCGCTGCCCGGAAAATCGCTGAGCGGAACTGTCGCTCAGCTTAGCCGTGCCCCTGAATCGTTGGCTCCACCGGAAATTGTGGCTACCGGTATGCTGGCAACCACGGGGCCGGAAGGCCAACTTACGGACACCGTCTTTACTGCTCAGGTGCGGGTAAACCGCAATGACGGTCAGAATACGCCACCGTTGTATTCAACGGGCTTTGCCCGAATTCGCTGCCAGCCAAAATCATTGGCGGCAAGGTGTTTGCGAATCCTGTCACACACCTTTGCTTTTGAACTCTGACACAGCTGCGTTCTGCGCTCATACGATGTCCTGGCACGTCGCCCACTGAGTTCGCACTTTGTGGCCGTGGGTGCTGACGGGCCAGTTGCCACAACCTCTGCACAAAGCTTCGTCTGCGAAACAATTGCCTGAACTTACGGTATGATGAAGATCAATCCGGTCACTGCAGCAGTTTGAACAGCAGCGGCTTTCCACGACCATCGCGGAAAGTAGGAATCGGCTCCGAACGACTGACATGTTCGGCAGTCAGGCAGCGCTCGCACGCAGTCGCGCGGATGATCGGCTGTGGTCAGATACGGGGTGAGCGCCAACATTGTGGTGAAACGGACGGCCGAGCAGGCCGTCGTCAGGCAACCGTTTGATTGACCACATCGTTCCTGATTCGGATCTTCGAAGTACAGCGGGTGATGGTAGAATTCGTGAGTGTTACGTGGCGCCCGACGGTAGCCGTAGCCTTGAGTCGTATAATAACCAGGCATTTCTGTTTCCAGGAAGTCGCACGCCAGTTCAATCCTGGGGTCTCTCACGTTTTCTGGGCGGCGTTCCAACCGTTCCTTTGGCGGCTGTGTGCTGTATCCGTGGACATCAATACCCTTCACCGGCCGGAAAAGTCCGGAAACAGACTTGTCGCCTGACGCTGTGCATGGTTCTTCCGGTGGAATCTCGTATGTTGTGGCAGCATCCTGCGGAAATGCTGAATAGGCAATGAGGGACCTTGCGGGGCGGCGGCGTGTGCCAGCCTGCGATGAGCCAATCAGTTTTTGAAGATCGTTCATATACGTGGCCCTGCCGGCGTAATCTTTTGGCTGTGGTTCACCGGGGGCAAGATCCATAACGGCACCCCTCGCGATGATCCATTGGGACTGTCGGCCCAGCAAATGGTTCAGATCCGTCAGGTAGTTACCTGTGTTAGCAGTCGTCTTGTCCGTGCTGACCAGAGACCTTAAATCATCCATGTACGACCGAGAAGAATGAGCCACGTTTTGTTCTGAGGTGTTCTTCTGACCAGCCCGTTGCGGAACCGACTTTGACTTTGTTGTATTCAGCAGTGATTTTGCTTCCCCAATCGGAGATGTTGAACTCGACTGATTCGGCGTGCAGAGCAATGGGACCGGCGTCGTTTTGGACTCCGAACGAACTCGCAGTGATGTCAGGCCGCACGGCGAGTATGAAGCGCGGGCGACCGAGGCTTGGCTTTCTGTCACGAATTGCGGAGCAGGTAGGGTCGCAGCAGCAGGATTCATTGCCCCGGCTGACTTCTGCGCGCCAGTTGCCCGCCACGTTGAAGGTAAGTTCTTCTTAGTATCTAACTTGTTTGTGGCAACGGTCACCTTCGGCGGGGCTGAAATTTTTTGAGCACCTGTCGATCGCAGGCGTGCAGCAACAACTGCCGGTATGGATGGGAGAACAGATACTTTCACACGTGCTTGTACTCCGATACCTTTCGAATTTCTGATGGGGCCCGACAGCGGGCCCTTTGCGACCGACTCGTGAGAGGCAGCAGCCGGTCCAGAGGCTGCCAGAGGCCTGGCACTGGCGGTGCCCGCCTTTCGTGCAGCAGGGATTCGCGATATGTACGTAAATTCAGCGATACGTACTTTGGGAGTCACGTCGTCCGCGACAGCCGTTGACTTTGTGCACTCATCTGGCGCATTTGCGTGCGAGGTGGAATGCTTCCGACTTCCGTTGGTGGCAACTGCATGTGTTTCTGACGTTTTCGGCGTTCCGGGCGACGCCCTCTTTGTTATCCCTGCCGTGTCAGACCTGACCGGCGCGAGTCGGGACTCACGCCTGCCATCATCTGCGATTGCCTGAACCACAAGAGAACAGGCCACGAGGGCGGTAATCGGAAACACCCGTGAATTAGTCATGCTCAAGTATTCCAAAACGGAGCGTTTGGGTTTCGCCTTAGACGAAACGACATCTATCTCAGCATTCGGGATTCATGCGGCACTTCCATTCGGAAAACATGACGGTCGGGTGCTTTCTAACGATATCATTCAGTTTTCGACTAATTCAACGTGTGCATTCTATTTAATCGTTACAGCACGCAAACTTGACAGGAAATGGGCAAAGATGGAGTTTCTTTGTCCTCGTTTACCCGTCAGCTGAATACAAGGAAACGAATGTTCCGAAGTTAATGATCAGAAACACTGTGCTGTCATAAATTCCCAACCAACCGGACCTCCGCTGAGGAACCTGTACATATGACCACTTCGTCATTTGTGGCACGAATCCGTCGCCTGTTTTCGCCGAAGAAAAGTGTCACACGGGAGAGAGTCCGGCACCTTCGGCTTCTGCAACTGGAGGACCGGCGCGTGCTGAATGCCAGTTTCGCGCTGACGGGCGTGGATTTGACATTAGATAGTTTTGACGTCGGAGATGGAAACCTCAGCATTTCCATGGGCACGGCCAGCATTGACGGGGCGAACGTTGATGCATTTGTTTTTGCGCTGGACGCAAACACATGGGACACGGACCCTGGCCTTCCTGCCGATGGGCATGAGGTCAGCGGGACAGAATTGAGAGTCGCTCAGTCGCTATTTGAAGCACCGCCAGGCGCCTCAGTCGACATCATTGTCAGCGACTCCAACAACGTCAGCGTTGACATTACGCTATTGACCCAGGTCCAGACATTCGGAGGTAATTTTCAGGCCACGACAGATGGGAATTTCGGAAGTGGGGTTGGTGACGATCTTCTGACAAGTGGAAATGAAGCCAACGAAGATTCCGGTAGCGTAACAATCACGGCAGGAACCGGGGTCAATCTGTCAGGTATGATAGACACATCTGGAGCAGATAATGTGATGGTTGCTGCCACGGCAAGTTCTGGAGGTCAGGTCGACATCAGCACACTGGACGGCCCGATTACTCTTGCTGCTATCAATTCCTCAGGCGGAAATGCAACCGGGGGAGGCGTCAGTACTGGTGGTAACGGCGCCAGTATCAACATTCTTGCCGCTGACGCAGGAAGTGATGACACGCACAATGTCACACTCAATGCA
>JBDONA010000799.1:0-2197 GCA_039831575.1 Fuerstiella sp.
ACCGCAGGACAGAGACGGATGGGACCGGAGCCAGCATGTGCGGATACAGAATTCCGAGCATGGCGTCGGCCAGCTCCGGAAAACTGTCATCGAGTTTACGGCGCGTGCGTGCGTTCAGGTACGCAAATGCCTGAATCAACCGTTCAACGTGCGGATCCCTGATGTCACTTCCGCTCAGGCTCAGGCGGTCAGCAATCTTCGGAAATCGCTCCGCAAAATCACTGGCGCTGTGCCGGAAGTAGTCGAGTTCCGCCTGATACCATGCTTCGAGTGACTCGCTCATCGATGTTTCACTTTATCTCGAACTTTCCGGTGGCGGACTCCATGGCGGAGTCAAACTTGACGCGATGACGACCATCTTCCACCACCAGAGTTCCTTCAATCCGAAATCGAAATGTACGGTCGAAGTAATGATCGTTTGGCACCGCCGTGACTTTGACACCAACAAGACGTGGCTCAAAGAAATCGATGGCCTGTTTTACAGCATTGATCAGGATGTCGGAATCATCAGCGGCATTCAGACTGGCGGCCGTGAAGTCCGGCATGCCGTAGTTGACGAGTGAATTGTCGATCTGATTCAGCTCAGGTGGCCACGAAACACAGCGATATCGAGTGTTTAGCAGACACTCCAGATCTCGTCGAACAGAACGCTGAACAATTCGCAGCTTTTCCGTATCGTCCGGAGGAACTTCCTGCGAGTTTCTCGGAGCGTCGTCGAGCAACCGATCCAGCAGAGACAGTCTAATGGTGCTTCGTTCTGAGTGTCCGGAACTCACGATGTTCGCTTTCGTGTTCGTAGCGGCGCGGCTGCCCGTAACCGTTATGTTGTTGGCAGGGCTGCAACAACCACAAGTACTGTTCAGATCGGCAAACGCAGGATCAATGGTGGAACGTGATGGATTTAACCGATGTGATAGGGATCGCATCATCTTCGATAAGCCATTCTCGCTGTCCAATTCCTCGCACCGGAGTTGCGTCGTTGTGCTGAATCCAGTCGGTTGCCCTACCAATTCGCATGCGTTCGTCTTCCGATTCGTGCGATCCATGGTACAGGGCGGGAATGTGAACACGACCGGCGACATCTCCGACAGTTTCAATTTCTGCGGCCCGCCACAACATGTCGGAAATGTGTTCTACGGAAGAGAACTCCAGTGAGAAGACCTCTTCGCTTGAGAGCCAGTAGTATTTTCCGGTTGCGGTGTACACTTCGATTGTTGGCCCCAGAACGTCATCGAGGTCACGGAAACCGTCGAACGCCGTGCCATCGCATTCGCCACCGATACTCGACTCCGCTTCTTCTGCCTCACTGAGTAATCCGTTTGCTGTCTCAAAGTCACCTTCCCGGACACTCATCAGCGCCTTCAGCCGCTTCTGCTGAGCCTCCGATGGCTGCGTGAGAAACTCGGGAACACGACCATTATCGAAGACTTCGCGACGGGATAGTTCTGAACGGATGAGATGCCGCAGCATCGAAGCACCCACCAGCGACTCCGGATCAACCTGGGCGGCCGCATCAAGCTGTTTGTCTGCACGCTCCAGATCGCCGGAAAAGCATAGAAGTTCGCTTAGCATACTGCGAGAAGCAATATCCGTAGGCTTGTCCCTGACAGCTTCGGTGGTCGCCGCGATGGCGTCCGAAAGCTTACCCAATTGAAAGAACTCTAAGCCTGTGCTCACGCGATTCGTTCCTTTCGAACTTATTCTTTGAGGTCTACGCGCCGTGCGACGAGTGTCATGCT
This sequence comes from Fuerstiella sp., assembly GCA_039831575.1. Taxonomy (GTDB): domain Bacteria; phylum Planctomycetota; class Planctomycetia; order Planctomycetales; family Planctomycetaceae; genus Fuerstiella. Next base: position 1,740 of record JBDONA010000799.1, read on the forward strand.
GGAGGAAAGCTGGTCAAGTTGATAGTGCGGCAATAGTCGAATGGTGAGCATGTATTTTCCAGGTTGCCCTGGAATATCTGTGACTTCGACATCGGCTTCTCTGAGAGGAAACTGAGCCTTCATGGATGGCGGCGCCTTTTCATCAGGCGTGACGTAGTCAACAAGCCAGTTCTGCAGTTCGTTCTGAACTTCCATGGGACTCTGGTGCGAACCAATCGTCGTTCTGGCTTTCACCTTGAGATAATGGGCGATTCGCGAACAGCACAACACGTACTGCAACATCGCGGATATCTTCGCGTTCGCGTTCGCAGCCGGATCGTCATACGTTCTCGGCTGGTGAACAGACTGGTTGGAATAGAAGACGGAATATGGCGTATCTTTACAGTGCGAATGTGGCACAAACCCGAGATCACTCAGGGCGGTTTCCTGAGCATCAGAGATAGCGACTTCGACACTGC
>JBDONA010000315.1:0-9472 GCA_039831575.1 Fuerstiella sp.
AGCTGGTGACAATACGAGCAATTCATCTTGAAATTCAGCTTGTCGCGTGGGTCATCGAAGGCGAGCATGCTGAAGGCACTATTGGCCGGACGTTGAAGTTCCAGGTCAGCGCCGACAGCAGGACGAGTTGGTATCACCATGTCTTTGGTTCCTGCCGCAACGCCGCTTGTCCATTCGTCGGAGAGCCCCAGCAGCCGGGTGCGAATGTTGTGGGCCACAGGCCGCAAGCCGGAAATCTGAAATGATCCATCTTTCTGCGTGAACACGGACGTCCATTTTCTGTGCTCATCGTCAATGGCCGAGACCATGACGCCTGCGACGCCGTCGCCTGACGAATCAACGACCAGGCCACGAATCGAATGACCGGTGGCATCGGCGGCCGACGCATTGACATCGAATACGATTAGAAATGCCAGGCAAAGCAGAGGAAGCAAACGGTTCATTCGGGATCTCCAAAGGTGTCCAGTACAGTGGTATTGAGTATCAGGTTCCGAAATTCTGAATCCGGGACGTCGATGAAAGTCTGTATCAACGCGTACAAACGATTGGTGTCTGTCGTGTCGAGCTTGATGCCGCGATGAGTTTCGTTGGCCAGGACCGCTTGTAGTTGCGCCTTTGTGATCCTGCGATTGCGTAGCGTCGGGGTCGGCGGTTTTGATGTTGAGTGCTGAAGGCCTGGCAGGCGGTGACAGGTAAAGCAGCGTCCGGCATGACGTTCCGTGCCACTTTCCAAAGCACTTTTGAATCCCTGGTACGCGTGACGATTCATGCCCGGGGGGAGCTTCAACTGGATTCTGCCTTCCTGGTTCGCCAGACGCCCCAGAATACGTCCTGCCAGATCCTCCTGAGTTTCATCCGCCTCGGGGAGGACCGGTATCCGATTGACATACACAAACGCATCGAACGGCGATCGTTTGGTTGAAGACAGACGGTGTACTTTCGTCGCCTGTTCGATCTTCATTGTTTCGGCTGATCGTGGGTTTCTGTTTTCGGGTCTGGCGTCTCCTTTGGGATCTGACAGGTGCCAGTCAGGTGCGTCGGTGATCACGCTTTCGTTGATGGTGAGCATCTGCTGCTTCAGCCGCTCAAAAACTACAGGCTGCTGCTTCGAAATGTCCTTCTTCTGCGATGGATCAGTGGCCAGGTCGAATAACTCAAAGCGACGATGGACGCCCGCTTTGATGGCGGGAATCCACGACTCGCTGAACATGTTCAGCTTGATGAATTGCCCGCGAAGTTTATTGGCCTCTTTGTTTTTGAATCCTTCGAACATCTGCTTGTCGAAGCCCCCGCCCGCGATTTCGTCATCGTACGTGCCGGCTTCTCGAAGTATTGCCTTGATTTGTTTCTTTAGTGCGGCCATCGCTTCTTTGTCTTTGGGAAACTCATAGCCGCGATGAGCCACCAGCGAGTACTTACCGTCTCGAAGTGCCATCGACGGGCCAGACGCCGGCAGATGCCAGAACAACGGCTGGTGTCGACTGAACTTCTCTTTGCGGTCCAGCAACAGCGATGTGAGATCGGAACCGTCGAGGAACACACCGCTGGGTTTGTCGATTCCCAGCAGACCGCACACCGTCGGCAGCAAGTCGATCAGGCCGGCCGGTTCCTCTTCAACCAGTCCGCTCGTGATATGGCCGGGCCAGTGAAAGATCCCGGGAACTCGGATGCCGCCTTCGTAATTTGATCCCTTGGTTGCTCGCAGATGGCCCACACGATCGGCGCGATAGCTGCCGTTGTCGGAGGAATAAACAATCAACGTGTCTTCCGGTGCATCGACTTCATGCAGCTTCGCCAGCAACCTGGCGATCGCCTGGTCTGTGTTGTCGATCGTGCCGGAATAGATCGCACCGGGATTTGTCAGCTGGCCATATGCAGACACCATTTTATCTGGTGCGGCGATCGGAGCATGAGGTTCATGGAACCAGACGTTCAGGAAGAACGGTTGGTCGGGGTTGTGTTCTTCGTCCAGCCAGGAAATGGCTTCGTCAACCACGATCTGACAGGAATAGCCTTCAATCCTGCCGACCGGTTTTCCGTTGCGAAGGAAGTTCGTGGGGTTCTTATGACTGGGGTGTGCTCCATTTGCCATTCCGAACCAGTAGTCGAAACCGTGATCGGCTGGCGTCAGCTTGTTTGGTTTCTGTGGCGTGGGCATGCCCAGGTGCCACTTGCCCAGATGGACGGTTTCGTAACCGTTACTCTGCAGCACTTCCGCCAGCGTGACTTCTCGATCCAGTAATTGCGAGTTCTGTTCCCAGTCGGCGATCCAGCTGTAGACGCCGCAGCGAAGATGCTGTCGGCCGGTCAGTGTGGTGGCGCGAGACGGTGAACACACGGCTGCACCGGAATAGAAATCTGTGAATCGCACTCCGTTTTCTGCAAGGGAATCGAGCGTCGGTGTTTTGACGGGACCGTCGTAGCAACCGATGTCCTTCCATCCCAGATCATCGGCCAGCAGCAGGACGACGTTCGGACGCTCACCGGCGTCGACGCTGGCGACTGACATGACGAGCCCGGTAAACATGAGGGACAGGAACGAACTTCCGGCGCGTATGGGAGCCGGAGGGGCCTCCCTGAGCAACGATTCGTGGTTGTATGTTCGTCGGCGATTCATCTCACTCGTTCCGAAGCAATCGTTCACTTGTCTTGTTGACGTGATTCCGTGTCGAAGGTCGAGGCCAGGAACAAGGGTCATCCGGCAGCGATATCGTGATGTGTGCCACTGGCTCTGCCAGTGCCCTGTGGATCATGAAAACACTGGCAGAGCCAGTGGCACACAGGCGTGGTGGGATAGTGGGGGGAGGCTAACGGCCTGCAATTTTCAGTTGCGATTCATTTTCGTCTGGTGGTACCAATTCGACTTCGGTGATTTCCAAACCATTCGGACCGCCAGTATGGGTAAACGCCCAAACGCCATTGAGAACCAGGTCGTCGGGCATTGGTGCTAATTCCTCTTTCCGATCATGAACGCACGGATCGAGTGTAAAGTCGCTTATTCGATAGACGACCTCGAACTGACCGGCCTCGTCTGGCTCGGAAATCGGTTGCTGGCGATCAAGGTCCCCGCGGAACTTCCCCGCGAAGTCGCCGTTGGCATACGACACCGCGATGCCGAAATAAACCTTGGCAGGCTTCTTGAGGCGACCGCGGACAACGAATTGGGAATCCGACCGGACAACCACTGGTGGACCATCGCTGCGGGACACCGGAATCCCCAGTAGATAAAGCGTAATGCCGGGGTTTTCCGGCGGTACCAGGGGGATCGCTTTCTGAGCAGCCGCCCGCTGTTCTGTTGCCGGTAGCCACTTTCCATAGCATCCAGGCCGCAGGTGAAGCTGACTCTTCCAATGAATCACCGATTCTGGAACCGGCTGGGGCGTCAGGTCACCGCCCCCCTCTGCAATCACACGATATTTTGCCGGAACGTCAACCTCGAGACCATCGCTCAGCCGCCTCACCCGAACTTTGCCTTCCGTGACATTCAGCATGGTGGAAGCCAGGTTAGCTTCGACGTCGAATTGCGTTCCCAGGACCTCGAGCAGAGCGGACCGCGTGTGGATCAACATCGGCTTGCCTTTTGGCTGTGGGACGACATTGGCTGAAAAGATGCCTTCCCTCAGCCGTAGTTCTTTCTGCCCAAGGTCCGCAAATGTCAGCATCGAAGTACCAGAAATCATCACGGTCGAACCGTCGTTGAACTGAAGTTCGAACCACGAGTCGGGCGCCATGCCTTCGATCGTTCCGCCCGCAAGTTCCGTTCCGATTTTCACATCTCGAACGATTTGCCCGCGGTCGCCAGTCCAGATCAGCGATCCACTCAACCCGGTGATCCTGGCTATGGACTCGTCCGAAACGCGACGTTGTGTGGCAATGTTGCCGGGGTCAGACATCCCACCCTCTGGATCAGTCAGTTGGTAGATCAAGCCTGCCGAAAGTGACACGATGACCACGACGGCAGCGGCCAGCATCAGCCTCAGGAATGTGGGCTTCGACGTCCACTGGCCATCTGACCTTGCTCGCTCTGCCGCCAGGATTTCTGCATCGCGGGGCGAATGGCGACTTTCGCGCAGTGCCTCGGCAAACCGAGTATCCCACTCTGCATGCTCCACGAACTTCTTCCGCGCTGACGGATCGCTGTCGAGCATCTCCGTAAGCTGTTCCTTTTCTGAATCATCCAGTTCGCCGCGCAAATGGCGGTCGATCAATTCGTCCCAATTGAGGTCACTCATGATGCCTCCTTCAGACTGGTTTTCATACAGGACCGTACTTGCTTTTTCACGCGAAACAGCATTTTGCGGACAGCTTCCAGGGTCATACCGATTTGCTGACCGATCTGCTCGTAGCTCATTTCCTCGACGAACCGTGCCTTCAGGACATTCTGTCCACGCTCCGACACTCGCTGCAGACAGCTTTCCAGGGCTTCTCTGGAGCACGCGGCGTCATCGTGGCTTTGGGTGGTCTGGAATTGGTCGAAGGCCGCGTCGATGGCGTCGTCCAGCAGCCGCTCTGTGAGGTTGCGTTCGCGATGGTGCTTTTGTTTCAATCGCAGGACTTCCAGGCGTACGATCGATCGGCACCAGGCCAGCATCGACGTCCCTTCTTCGAACTGATCGAACTTTCTGACCACGACCAGCATTGCTTCCTGCACCGCATCCTCAGCGGCTGCATAGCTGCCCAGCAACGAACGTGCATAGGTCAGCAGTTCGAGGTGGTATCGAAAGGCCTCTTTCAGCAGGCGGTCGCGTTTTGCTTCAGAATCGTTCATCTACAGACAACCAGAGATTTCATGAAATCGTGGACACATTGTTGTGAATTATGTGTTTGAATTCGTGAGAATCGCAGTAGCTCGGGGCCAGCGCCTGAAATACAAGCTCGAAGCGCCAGCGAGTGGGTTTCGAATCTCCGAGAGAAACTTTCTCTCTTTCCTGTGCATAGAGCTCATACCGCCTGCCAGTGTTTTGGTCGACGAGTGTCGCTTGCGCGGGAAAATCCACTCGCTTGCGCTTCGAGCTTGTATTGTTATTCTCTTCTTTTTTGGTCCTGGGCTTCGGCGACGTAGATAATTGCAGCTTCCAGGTCGTCTTCTTGATTGATCCAGCGGCAACTGGCACCTTTCGTCCAGAATCGTTCGCGACCGGCGTTGTGTGGTTTCAGGTTGCGTGAACTCCACGCCTTGAACTGATCGCGAACAGTTTTCGGGTGGTACCCAGATGCCGTTACCACGACGTGAACATGGTTGGATCGTGCGTTGACGGTGTGTAAATTCCATCCTCGGATCTCACAATGCTTCACGATTACGCTTTCGACGATCTCGCGATCATCGTTTGACAGCAAGAAGGCGGTTTCTTTTATGTCCGATTTCGCCATCTGTACGAGCATCTCGTTTGGAGGCTTGATGCCGCTCTGGCCCCGACGCTGCCAACCGCGTTCATCACCAGGCAACCACGTGCCGTACGTTGTCCAGGTGATGAAGTAGGCGATCGGTTCATCAGTATTGAAAGGGCGGTCAGTCATGGCCCCTTGTTCAGGCGTTGACTAGAATCCATACAAGCTCGAAACGCCAGCGAGTGAGTGTTGGGTCACTTGTCCGTTTTGGAACTCAGTTTATCTTATCGAGTACTCCGCTCTGGACCCACTCGCGCGCTTCGAGCTTGTATTCAATTATTCATGGCGCAGTGCTTCGATGGGGTCCATGTGGGCGGCCTGGCGTGCCGGGTAGACTCCAAAGATGACACCCACGCCCAGTGAAATGATCAGGCTCAGGATGACGGACCACGGAGCGATCATGGGCTCGAGTGTGTGCACGACGGGTGGCAGCAGGTCTGGTGACATTATGGTTACTGCTGCCCGTAACCCACGAAACACAGGACCACACATCAGGCCGAACGACACGCCCAGCAGGCCTCCGATGCTTGTCAGCACAACGGTTTCGGTCAGGAACTCCCGGATAATATCCTGCCGTTTGGCGCCCAGAGCTCGTCGAATACCGATCTCGCGAGTACGTTCGGTCACAGTTGCCAGCATGATATTCATGATGCCAATTCCTCCCACGAACAGCGAAATGCCGGCGATCACGATCAGCAGCACGTTGAACATCGCACGCGTTCGTTCGGCCTGACGCAGCAGCTCCTTGGGAACGACGACCGCATAGTCTTCTTTGTCGTGATACTTCTTCAGCAGCATTTCGATGATCGCCGCTGCGGCGTCGACATCCTTAACGTCCTCGACTTCCACAGTAATCTGGCTGAGTTCCACCTGCTCTCCGCGAAAGTCACCGCCCACGCGTGTCATCACCAGATCGCCGACGCGTTGACGCATCGTGTGCAGCGGAATGTAGGCGTCAAGATTGTAATCTCTGGCATCCAGGCTGCCGCCGATCGCAGCCGACGACGTCCGTGACGCGGTCTGGCCAATCACCACGTAAAATTCACTGCCCACCCAGATCGTGCGACCAATTGGGTTTTCAAAAGGAAACAGTCGCCGCGCCGTGTCGTCCGCAAGGACGACGACCTTCTTGCCACGGTCACGCTTTGAGAGCCAGCGGCCACGGGCAATTCTCAGGTGATTTAATGCGCGGTAGTCCTCCACACAACCGACCAGTTTTGCGTCTACTGTACGGTTGTTCATACGTAATTCGAAACGAACTTCACGCATGGGAACTGTACGGCGAATGCGAGGCACATTTTCGACAATGCGAGTGTAGTCTTTACGCAGCAGGCCGTAGACTTTTACCTTCGAGTTGGCGAACTGTCCGTCGCCGGACGATGTCGGCTCCTTGGTGCGGACAATGATATTGCTGGCACCAAGCTCCAGAATCTGCTGCTGAGCCCGAAAACTCACCCCTTCTCCCATCGCCACCAGCCAGATCACTGTTGTCGTGCCGATGAAGATCCCCAGCGCTGCCAGCCCCGCTCGCATCTTCTGCAGCAACAGGCTTTTGAATGCCAGGTGGACGGCTCGTAGGAGGGTGCTGTTCACAGGATTTGGTTACGTGGGGAAGAGTCGTTGACCGCCTGGCGGTCAGGACGTTGTTGATCGCGCTGCGATCAACAACTGTGAAAGGTGGCCGGCCGCCGCAGTTTGACGCCCAAGTGGAAACTGAAAGTCGCCAATCACGCGGCAAGCCGACCAGAATGTAGGAATTGAAAATGCGTGGAGTTTGATGTTACAGGTCAGGTGTGTCAGTGAGTTGTCAGCGGAGTCGCAAGTCTGGTGATGTTCTACGGGGCACTCCGGAGATTCTGTGAGTCCAACTGGCCATTGAGGATTTACTAAGCGTGTTCCGCGGACTCCGATTTCGCATCCGGCTTTCCGGCTTCGTTTTCGTCGTCCTTCTCTTCCTCCTGCTCCTCCTGTGATTCCGTAAGTATTCTTGCCGCCTCTTGCTGTGCCTCTTCAATCGAAGCCGTGGGGTTGAGTACGACTTCTTCACCTTCGTTCAGCCCGGACTCGACAAGAATGGACACGTCGTTGCTGTCGCCGAGCTGCAGTTCACGCCGCTTAGGTCCCTGGGGCGTCTGGACCCAGCAAAGGTAAGTGTCCGACGCTTCCAGTACGGCCGCCACAGGTATTGTCAGCACGTCTTCATGTCGCGCCAGAATGACTTCCACTTCGGCGCTCATGCCGGGCTTCAGATCCTCTCCGGACGGAAGCTTGATGATGGTGTCGTATTTGACCTGGTTGCCTGTCCACCAACCCGCCGGGCTTGTCACCGAGGCGACGGATGCCACCTCGGCGTCCAGCGTCCGGTCAAACACCGTCACTTTGGCTGACAGTCCTGCTGTGACTCGGTCAACCATGGATTCGTGAATGCCTACTTTGACCTGCATCTGTGTCAGGTCGGGCATCAGCAGCAAAACCTGATCCTTATGAACAGTTGCGCCCTCTTCGATTTCCGGGGCATCTTTCCATCGCGCGGAAGAAGGGTGAATCACCATGCCGGCTTTTTCAGCCTTCACGACACAGTACAGCATTTCCTCTTCGGCCCGTTCCAGACGACGGTTATCTGCAAAGACTCGTTCTTCTTCAGCTTTGAGCCGTGCGGTCGCGGCTCTTAGGTCCCCGTTCAACGATGCCAATTCTTCTTTTTTTGTGAACTGCTCAAGGACCTCGATCCTGGTCGCGGTGAGCTTCACGTTCAGCTCAGCACGCGTGACAGCAAACGTCTTTTCCTCGACATCCAGTTCACTTTTGTAGCCGGCTTCAGCCATCGACTTCTCATGAGCCAGCAGGTCCTGCGCCGTCAGCAGACCTGCTTCCTGAACGGCATATGTTTTTTGCAGCGTCTTGAGTGCGACTATGTATCGCCCATGCTCGTATTCGCCAACGGCCAGTGTGGCTCGTGCAAGATTGGCGCGGGACCGTTCCGCTCCCGATCTTGTCCAGAGCGCATACTTTGTGCGTTCCGCGATCTGTTCTTCCATGAACAGTGTGTCCAGTCTCACCAGTTCGTCGCCGGGCTCTACGTAAGTCCCGTTTTCGACGACCCAGATGACCGTATTTTTGCCTCGGACCTTGCACTTGATTTCAGTGTTCTCAGAACTTTCCAGTGTGCCCTGCTCGATGACTGTGACCAGCAGGTCGCCCCGAGTGATCCTGTGCGTCAAGAGCGAACTGCTGTCCTGAGACAGGTTGGGATTGGCGAGTGTTGTGACGATGATCGCAAACACAGCAATGACAAAGACCGCAAAGAGCCCTCGTTTCCACCATTGGCCACGCGGACTGTCGCGGAAGTCGTCGTTGGGTCTGTTGGTCATTGGATCACTCGCTCTCCGATTCCGCGTCGACCGTGTCGTCGAGCCGGTCGTCCAGCGTGCTGTCGATTGTTTTCAGGGCCTCGTCCTGAGCTTCCTTGATGTGCACCAGAGGGTTGAGGATGACTTCGTCACCTTCCTTCACACCCCCATCAACAACGATGGACACGTCATTTGTGTCACCGAGTGTCAACACCCGCCGCTGCGTTCCTGCGGCCGTCCTGACCCAGCAGATGTCGCCTTCGTCCGTTGAGACGACCGCCGCGATGGGAATTGTAATGACGTCTTCATGCCGAGCCATGATGACTTCAACTTCGGCGCTCATGCCGGGCTTTAGACCCTCAGCCGATGGCAGTTCAATGATCGTGTCATACTTCACAACGTTTCCTGTCCACCAGCCAGCGGGTCGCGTGACTGAGGCAACCGTGGTCACTTTGGCTTCGAGCGTCTGATCGGGCATTGTGATGCGGGCGGTCAGACCTGGTTTGACACGGTCGATGATGGATTCGTGAATACCGACTTTTACCTGCATCTTTGACATGTCGGGCATGAGCAGCAGCACCTGATCCTTTCGTACTGTCACTCCCTGCGAGATATCCGGAGCTTCCTTCCAGGCCTCAGCCGTAGGATAGATGACCAGACCACTGCGTTCGGCCGTGATCACACAGTCCTTGAGTTCCTGAATTGCACGGTTCTTTCGGCTTTCTTCCATTTTG
>JBDONA010000089.1:0-2194 GCA_039831575.1 Fuerstiella sp.
TCGTGCCCCGCTTCGAGCACTCTCCAGGCCGGTGCGATCTCGTTGAACGCCGTTGGCACAATCGATTCCTGTGGATCTCCCTGACGGTACTGGCTCTGCAGCGAAGTGATTGCTCGCTGCGCGAGCCCCAAATCACCTGCAAACTGCGTATTGCTGTCGACACGATTCTGAGTCAACGCTTTTCGATCGCGAAACTGCCGCAGGCCAGGTGCAATCTTCAGGTCGACTTCTGCGGCAAACACCGCGGCCTGGCTTCTTAATTCTGCTGCCTTGGTTGAATCATCCGCCTGGCCGGCTTCGACCATTCTGCGTGTTTCCTGATGCATGGCAGTCGACATGAGAGACAGCGGTTCCGTTAGACTACCGGATCGCTGATCGAGATCATGCCGTGCCTGCACCAGCCGATTTGCCATGCCTCCGTCGATGACGTCGTACCGCTGACGGTCGCCGAATTCACGCAGCAGATCTTTGACGTGCCGCTGCAGTTGAGGCAGTTTGTCCTCAGACTCCATGGATTGTTCGAGGTTGTCGTGCCAGCGACCGGTCCAGTCAATAAGTTGCGTCATGTGTTTCTGAAGAGAATCGGGCACGCTGTACTCGAATTGTTTGGTGAATCGTTCAACGACACGCAGCTGATTCAGAACAACGGTTTCCTGTCGCTTAAGCCGGGCAAAAGTCTGCGTGGGACTATTCGCAATCAGACGTTGTTGTTCCATCATGGCATCGAAGTCCCATGCCAGTGCGCTGAAGATGTTCTGCGCAACCAGCGTTCGATAGTGGGATGCCAGACTTTTTGCATCGTCGCCGGATCGTTCAAATCCTTCTTTCAGTTTGTCAACGAGCAATTGACGCTCTTTGCTGTCTGCGGCGCTTTGAAATGCGGCCACCGCATGACGTGGTCGATTCGTGTGATCGTGCAGAACTCGTGAAATCACGCGCCCCGCCAGCTCCAGTTCATAGGCGTCGACACCTGCAGGCATTTTTCTGATGACGTCCTGGACTTCCTCAAGTGCCTGTGCGGCGGCCTGTTGAGATTTCACGGTCAGTTCAATCAGGCTCGTGCCAGCGAAGGCAACTTCCTGTTCCGTTAGCTGAGTGCCAGCCTTCAGATCCTCACGAATTCGTGTCACGATTTCCAAAGCGGACGTTTTGTGTTCCTCAGCAACTTTGGCAAAACGGTCAAACACTCGGACCAGGTCCGCTTTGTGCTCCACGACTGCGTGTCGTTCCGGATCGAAATCCGGTGCCGAAACAACGATTCTCAGTGGCACGGATTCGCCTCGATTCCCCTTCAGGTCCGTTGCAACCAGTCGTGTTGTTACCTGATCACCGGTCCTGAGTTTCAGCTCCAGCAGATCCCAGCTCCAGGCCGCCGTGATTCGGTGTGCCCCCTCCGGGCCTGATGTCTGCTTTGTGGCGGTCGAAGGATCAGGTGTCTGCTCCAGTTCCAGTGATATGGAAACCCAGTCGCGCCCGTTGATGGAGATTTCCTGTGCCAACGACTGAGGCGGAAGGTCGTCTTCAGCCATTCCTCTGAGGGCCAGAATATCGTTCGGCGGAAGCAGCAGATTCGTTTCCTGCTGATCGACAAAACCGACTCGAGGAATCAAATCGGGAACCGGCCGGATTTCATATCGCGGGCTGAATACGTTATCGAAACCGGTCTTTTTCGAAACCAAATGCACCTTGTAGATCGCGGCCTCTTCGACGGGAACAGCGGCAGACCATTTCCCTTCGGGATTCATTGTCAATGGAATTGTCGTGACCTCTTCTGAAAGAACAGCATCGATGCGCAATTCGGCCTCGCAGACTTCCTGGTCAAGATCCAGTTGAATCTGAGCCTGCGTGCCTGCCAGAACAATCACATCGCCGTGGTCTTCTGTAATTGTTTTATTCTGGAAACCAGAGTATTTCGGGTATTGATAAGTCTTGTGGAACGCGACAACTCGCGGACGATTTTCCCCGTCAATTCGATGGCGTTTCGTGACGGCATCACCCGCCAGAATCCTGTATTCAACCACGTCTTCAGCGACGTGAATGTTTGCTGCGAATTCGTTGTCCGTGCGAATGCGCATCGTCTGCCGCTGCGACGGTTTTCCCGGAACGAATGTTTCCAGAACGGCTTCGTCAACATCCCCCCCCGAAGTGGCTACAACAATGGCTACCGTTTCGTCTTTCGCGATCATCAATGAGT
>JBDONA010000507.1:0-9468 GCA_039831575.1 Fuerstiella sp.
GCTCACAAGAACGGACGTATCCGGACTGCCTCCTCGTGTCTCACGCGGCCGGCCAATTCGAAAACAAGGCTATTGAGATTAACTCGCCAGACGCATAACGGTGTCGGCAGAAAACGCTGCGAATCGTGTTGTTGGTCAATTCCTGAGCCACGATTCCGGTCGGCCGCTTGTTATCTGTCGGAAATCCGGGATCTCACGGCGGAACCTGCGACTCGACCGACGTTTCCGGCCGCCCCACCAATCCACGGTATCGGAATTCGTCCTTTCGACGATACCGGAGTGTCCGCCCCGGTGCTGTTACCAAAGAGCAGTGGAACGGCGACCGCCTCGTACTACAATCATGGAGATCATATGCCACAGAAGCCGGAGCGTGCCGATGTTACGACCAGACGTGTTTTCGAAGTTCCAGACCGCCATTGTCGTCGCCCTGCTGTTGTCTGGTGCTGCCCCGGGATTTGCTCAGACGACCACAAAGAAATCGTCGATCTTCGACAGTTGGGACAAGAACAACGACGGGCAGCTTTCACGAGATGAACTTCCCCGCAGCGCGCGACGGAATTTTGACAAAGCTGACAGTGACAACAACGGTTTCATTTCACGCGAAGAAGACCGAGCATTCCGAAATCGAGGCACACGACAGCAGCAGTCAACATCAAAGCTGCCGCCGGGTGTGCGGGTTGAACGGGATATCGCTTACGTGAAAAACGGTCACGAGCGACATTCGCTCGATCTCTATCTGCCCCGGAAGGGGAACGAAGATCGACCAGTGGTGGTCTGGATTCATGGTGGCGGCTGGCGAAACGGAAGCAAAAACAACTGCCCGGCTGTCCCTCTGGTAAATCGCGGTTTTGTTGTTGCCAGCGTCAACTACCGCCTTAGCAGCCATGCTGTCTTTCCTGCGCAGATTAACGATTGCAAGGCTGCCATCCGGTGGCTGCGAGCGAATGCCGGGAAGTACGGAATCGATGCCGACCACATCGGCGTGTGGGGTTCATCGGCAGGCGGCCATCTGGTGGCACTGCTGGGAACGTCCGGAGACGTTCAGGATCTGGATGGCGATCCTGGTGATTCTGCCAATGCTGACAGGTCCAGTCGAGTGCAGGCTGTCTGCGACTGGTTCGGTCCTACCGATCTGCTGCTGATGAATAAGCAGGCTGGCGAACTGGGCAAGATCGATCACGACGCGGCCGACAGCCCGGAATCATTGTTGCTTGGAGGTCCGCTGCAGGAAAGGCAAGACAAGGCAAAACGAGCCGGGCCGATCACGTATGTGACGTCAGATGATCCACCATTCCTGATCGTCCACGGTGATCAGGACCCTCTGGTTCACTGGCAGCAAAGTCAGATACTGGCCGATGCGCTGCGGGAGTCAAAGTGCAACGTGACTCGAAGAATCATTCCCGGCGCAGGGCACGGCCGCTTCAGAGATCCGCAGATCACGGAAGACAGTTTTCGTTTCTTCGAAAAGACACTGCTGACGCACGTACCGTGAAGAAGAGGCCCGGTCTTTTCAAAAGACGGGGACTCTCTCTGTGGTCCGGTGCGCCGGGCCCGCACTGGTCAGACTTGGCATAGCGGCGTCTGTTTCTCGGTGATGTTGGGTGATAGCGGCACCATTTCGGCGTTGAGTCCGATGTACGGTTGCCATTTTACCGGCACGTTGTCGTCCGGAAAGATGGCTTGAGTCGGACATTCGTGGACACACGCGTCGCAGTCGATACATTCGACCGGGTCGATGAACAACATGGTTTCGCCCTCGTAAAAGCAGTCACACGGGCAAACGACGACGCAATCTGTGTATTTGCATTTAAAGCAGGGTTCGGTAACTACATGAGTCATGACGGTGTCTCCTGAGTGAAAAGCGGCGATCCAATCGCTGATGCAGATCCGATCAGGTGACCGGTCATCGAATGTCAGTTTTTCTGTGAATACAGCGTTTTACGCTGATTCCTGGCCGCATAACTTCGTGAGCCATGCATGGCATCGACTGTCCCCTCTTCAGCAAGAATATTCGCCAGCCTTGTTGGAGGCAGCCCAACGGCCGCTGAAGAGCTGTTTCACCGGTACTTGCTAAGACTCAGCCGCCTTGCCAGAACTCGGCTGGCACCCCGAATTGCTCGTCGCACGGATGCGGAGGACGTGGTGATGTCGGCTTACCGCAGCTTCTTTGTGGCGGCTGAGGCGGGCCGGTTTTCGATTCAGGAGTCTGGTGATTTGTGGGCTCTGCTGGCCAGGATCACTCTGCGAAAGCTCTACCGAACCGTCGCACATCACACTGCGGACAAGCGCAGCGTCGACGCCGAAGAGGAACTCCCTGCAGACGCGGACCACTCGCACTGGGCGACAGATGCTCAACCCACGCCGGAAGAAGCCGTCGCGTTGTCGGACGCACTGGAATCATTATTGTCTTCGCTGACACCACAGGCGCGTCGCGTTCTGGAGCTGAGACTTCAAGGCGAGCAGTTTGCCGACATCGCGGCAGCAATCGGCATTTCCGAGCGCACCGTGCGACGCACGATGACGGATATTCGGCAGCGGCTGGAACGACGTCTTCACGAAGACAGCGGGAATGTTGCGCAGGCGGCTGATCCGGCGACCAACGACAAGGATGGCCTGGCAAGCAGTGCAGCGGAGTCCGACGATACGACGTCGACCAGGAAACGCACGATTCCAGCGCGGCCCGAGTCAGACTGCCCAGCCCGCGAGTCTGCCCCGCTGGACAATAACGTTGACATTCCGTTTGACGGTATCGTGTTGCAGAAAATGATTGGCAGCGGCGGGATGGGGAAGGTCTATCGCGCTGAGTATCGTCAAACTGGCAAGGCGATCGCTGTGAAGTTCCTGCACAAATCGCTGCAGGAATCGCCGTCAATCGTCCGGCGGTTTCTGGAGGAAGCCGCCATCGTACGGCGCCTCAGCCACGACGGAATCGTTGGTCTGCATGGTGTGGGACGCACGGCAGCCGGTGTCTATTTCATCGTCATGAGATTGGTGGACGGCAAGAGCCTCGACAAACACCAACTGCCACTGGATCCGGCGGTGGCGGTTCGATGGGTGGCAGAGATCGCTGATTCGCTGCAGCATGCTCACGATGCCGGCATTGTTCACTGCGATGTGAAGCCAGCGAACGTGATGATCACCGAGTCAGACCATCCCGTACTGACGGATTTTGGTTTGGCGCATGTTTTCACTGATTCTCAGAAACAGCCCCGGGTATTGGCCGGAACTGCACCGTGGATGGCTCCTGAACAGGTCGACGAATACTTTGGACCTGTCAGCGTCAGAACAGATGTCTACGGTCTGGGGGCGCTGATGTACACACTGATCAGCGGTCATCCTCCGTTTGTCGGTGAACGAACGGCCGACGTGCTGAGCAAGGTTGTTTCAGCAGGGAAGCCAGCGACACTTTCGGAAAGTGTTGCGGCAGCGCCAACGGCTGTCAGTGATCTTTGTGCGCGGTGTCTGGCAAAGGACCCGGACGAGCGCCCGAATTCTGCCGCTGAGGTCGCGAGATTGTTGCGTTTGTGCTGATGCCACGTCCACCTGCGTCACGAAAGCCGCCGCAGAAAACGACGGTTGACATGTCCGCAACCGTCCAGATCAATTCGGTACGGGAACGTTTTCACCAGGCAGGAAACGCTGGCCGGTCCGTTGCTCAAGTTGGTCGCGGTAGGGACTGAAATCGCGAATCTCCGTCATGCCGTCGGAGGCCCGAAAGACGCCCTGACCGGGGACAGAAAGGCTGGCGTGAGTCAGTCCGGTCGCAGACAGATTGTGCACGAATTCGGGATTCCTGCGACGAAATTGGAACTGGTACACAGCACCCTGGTACCCGAAATCCTGTTTGCGCACCTTCCGGCTCCAGTTCTCCAGTGTCGGAAACACATCTGCCCGACGATTGTTTCGAACGGATCCCACCGGCAGAAATTTCTGCCCGAACAGCTTCAGCGTGACAAAGCCATCCACGGGAACGACTTCGCCGAACGCGTTCAGTGGTCGCACCAGCACCTGGATGCCATCGATCGCCACGTCGCTGTCCCAGTTGGCGGCCGTCGCCGAGATATCCAGCGACTTAACGCGATTTCTAATTGCGTCCGATCGAATCGTGTGTCCGGCGACAGGGGTTGCCGTCGGAACGGCCGCACCGAAGAGTTGAATGGTCTGTACGTCTGAAGTCATCGTCGGGGATGGGCTGGTGTCCGTCAGCGATCGATCGTCTTTCTTCACGAGTACATTCTTGAGACGATCTTTCAGGGCTCCTGAAGCCAGGAGCGTCGTGCCAGGATCAGCTTTTACGATCTGATTCCACGGCACAAAGCGACGAAGCAGGATCCCGGGTGTGGAGGACCGCAGCGCCAGAAACTGATTGTCCGTTTCGGCGTCCACGATGCCGGTCACCGTAGAATCGTCGAGCAAAGTCACCGTCAAAGTAATCTGCTTGGATGTCGTAGGTCGTTCGTCGGCTCGGACGCACATAGTCGCGATCATAATCACGGTCACCAGACCAGCGGCTGGAATATGGGGGCGGAAAGGCATGTTGTACCCGAGTAAAGTGAGGCGCAAACGATCGTTAACGTTTTGCGGAAAAACGACCATTCGTTTAGCACGCAGGTTTGTACGACCAACGCGAACGTAGGAATGGTTTCCGAGCGACAACTCGAATAGACCGTTTATGGGTGCGGCTATGCCGCATTGGTCTGCACACAGGCAATCACTGTGCCAGAAGCGGCGTCGGTGCGGTCCGGCAGGCGTGTGACCAGTGATTCACCGTGCTTTAGAGAAACAGGGCGCAAACGCAGGGAGACATTTGCCGCGTCCGCGTGTTGACAAACTGCATCAACGTTGCCAAATCGCAACGTCGGATGACAGCCCCCGGGCCGGGACAGGACCGGCCGTAAGTCTGCCGAATGGGACAAACCGTCGCTCGTGGTGATGACGACGGAGGCGGGGTTTCTATAATCCGCCCGTTCGGATTGCCGGGCATCTGTTTTCCACACCATTCCGGCCACGGCCCACTACATGTCTGAAACTGAGATCGTCATTCGCGGGGCTCGCGAACATAACCTGCGCAATGTCAGTCTGTCGTTACCGCGGAATAAGCTGATTGTCATGACCGGAGTCAGTGGCTCCGGAAAAAGCTCGCTGGCCTTCGATACGCTGTATGCTGAAGGTCAGCGGCGTTACGTCGAATCTCTGTCGACGTATGCCCGGCAGTTTCTGGGACAGTTGCCCAAGCCGGATGTTGATTCCATTTCCGGGCTGGCTCCGTCGATTTCTATTCAGCAGAAATCAACCAGCCGAAATCCTCGCAGTACCGTCGGTACGATCACCGAAATCTTTGACTACCTGCGCGTCCTTTTTGCTCGAGTTGGCCAGGGATACTGCTATGTCTCGCGCAAACCGATCAAGGCTCAGTCCACCGATTCGATCATCAAGAGCATTTCCGGTCAGCCTGATGGTACGCGGTATTCGATTCTGGCCCCGATTGTGCAGAATCAAAAGGGCGAGTTCAAAGACCTGTTCGAAGACCTGCTGAAACGTGGGCATCTGCGCGCTCGTGTCGATGGCGAAGTTGTTTCACTGAATGACGACCTGAAGTTGCGGCGCCACCATAAACACAACATTGAAGTCGTGATCGACCGACTAGTGGCCGGCCCCAGCAGTCGAAGTCGGCTTGCCGAAGCCGTTGAACAGGCGTTGAAACTGGCGGATGGCCGACTGATCTGTGCAACGGAGAACGACGGGAAAGGGGAAAGCGGAAAGGGGAAAGCGGCTGGTACTTCCCAAACCAGCGATCGTCTCTACAGCGCGAACTACGCCTGTTCCGAAAGTGGCATGAGCTACGAGCCGCCGTCGCCACAGCTGTTCAGCTTCAACAGTCCGCTGGGCATGTGCCATGACTGTCACGGACTGGGGATGAGACACGGTTTTACATTGTCAGCAGTGGTGGTCGACGAAAAGAAGTCGATTCAGAACGGAGCACTTCTGTTTCTGCCGTCACTGAAGAAAATCGGTCGCTGGCCTCGACACATCCTTGTCAGTGTCGCGGAAGCGATTGAAAAAATCGTCGGCATGGAGGTTGGCACATTGCTGAAGACGAAGTGGGTCGAAGTGCCTGAAGACGCTCGTCGGCTGTGGCTGGACGGGACAGGTGATCGGCATATCACGTTTAGCTGGAGAACTCGCGGTGGCGTCTACAAACACGGTGGCACATGGGAAGGCTGGGTCAATCGGCTGCTGGAAAACTACCGCGCCACAAAGAATCCCATGCTGCGTCGGTCAATGGAAAAGCATCTGGAAGTAGTGCCGTGTCCGTCGTGTGGCGGAGAGCGTCTGAACCAACAGGCTCGCCACGTGCGGATCACGTCGGGCAACAGCCGCATCAAAAAACGCGGTCTGCCCCTGGAAATGAGTCTGCCGCAGGTGTGTGCGCTGAGCATCGAGGAGGCGTCCGAGTTCTTTGCATCGTTGAAGCTGGACGCGACCGGGCAGATCATTGCCGAAGAAGCGTTGAAGGAAATCCGTGGACGGCTCGGCTTTCTGCTGCAGTGCGGGCTGCACTATCTGACGCTGGAACGATCGGCTCCGACGCTGTCCGGTGGGGAATCGCAGCGAATTCGACTGGCCGGGCAGATCGGCTGTGGACTGGTGGGCGTCGTCTATATTCTGGACGAACCGTCGATCGGTCTGCACCCTCGCGACAACATTATGTTGCTGGAAAGCCTGCAGCACCTCCGCGATCAGGGCAACACGGTAATCGTTGTCGAGCACGATGAAGAAACCATGCGTGCGGCCGACCACGTCATTGATTTCGGTCCGGGGCCAGGTGTTCGTGGCGGCGAGCTGGTGGTTGAAGGCACGGTCCGGGACCTGTTGAAGAGCAAGCGAAGCGTTACCGGTCAGTACCTGAGCGGCCGGAAGGAAATCGCTGTGCCGAAAGAACGTCGTTCCCACAGCAAAGACGCCATCGTCGTGAAGAACGCTCGTCACAACAACCTGAAAGGCGTTGACGTCCGTTTTCCGTTGGGGCGATTTATCTGCGTGACCGGCGTCAGCGGCAGCGGCAAGAGTTCGATCACCAACGATATTCTGTGGCAGGTGCTGAATCGCGATGTCAACAAGGGAAAAGGTGAACCCGGCCGGCACGACCGTGTGAACGGGCTGACGAAAATCGATAAAGCCATCGACATCGATCAGTCGCCGATCGGTCGCACGCCGCGCAGTAACCCGGCGACGTACGTCAAAGTGTTTGACGAAATCCGCAAGCTGTTCACCGTGCTGCCGCAGTCAAAAATGCGAGGCTACAAGCCGGGACGATTCAGCTTCAACGTACCGGGCGGTCGCTGCGAAGCGTGCGAAGGACACGGGGCGACCAAGCTGGCGATGGACTTTCTGGCGGACATCTGGATGCCGTGCGATGTGTGTCAGGGACGCCGCTTCAGTCACGAGACTCTGGAGGTGAAGTACAAGGATCACAACGTCGCGGAGATCCTGAACATGGAGATCCGTGACGCTGTTCAGTTGTTTGAAAACGTGCCGAAGATCAAACGACTGCTGCAGACTCTGGTGGACGTGGGTCTGGACTACATGCAACTTGGTCAGCCCTCACCGACTTTGTCCGGTGGAGAAGCTCAGCGGATCAAGCTGGCTCGTGAACTTGGAAAACGGTCGACCGGAAAAACGCTGTACGTGCTGGACGAGCCGACGACCGGGCTGCACTTTGCCGACATCCACAAACTGCTGGAAGTGCTGCACGGCTTCGTGGAACGTGGCAATACTGTCGTCGTCGTTGAACACAATCTGGACGTGATCAAGACGGCCGACTGGGTTATTGACATCGGCCCGGAAGGTGGAGCGGGTGGCGGGAAGATCGTTTGCGAAGGGACTCCGGAAGACGTCGCGAAGTGCAAGGACTCCTACACAGGATCGGCCCTGCGGAATGTGTTGCCGGGGATGAAGCCTCGAGTCAATTCAAAAAACCGTCGCGCTGCCGGAACAAAGGCCGATCCGTTTATCGTCAGCAAACGAATCCAGATCACCGGGGCGTCTCAGCACAACCTGCAGCATCTGAATCTTGAAGTGCCGCGGGGCGAGATGAGCGTTTTCTGTGGTCCCAGTGGCAGTGGCAAATCGTCGCTTGCCATGGATACGCTGTATGCCGAAGGGCAACGACGGTATGTCGAAAGTCTGTCCGCGTACGCCCGACAGTTCCTCGGGCAGCTGCCCAAGCCGAAGGTGGACAGCATTCAGGGACTGAGTCCTGCGATCGCCATCGAACAGAAGACCGTTGGAGCTACACCTCGATCGACGGTCGGCACGGTGACGGAAATCTACGACTATCTGCGAGTGCTTTATGCTCGGCTGGGTATCGTGCATTGCCCGTCGTGCGGGAAAGTAGCTCAGAAGCAGACCACCGACGAAATCGTGGAAGCCATATTGCAGCTACCGGCGAAGTCGCGTCTGTTGCTGCTGGCGCCGATCACGGTCGATCGGCAGATGACGTATGAAACGGTCTTCGAGCGGATGCAGAAAAACGGGTTTGCCCGAGTTCGCATCGATGACATCACCTATTCACTCGCTGAAACGCCGGACATCGATCATCGCCGAGAGCACGAGGTGGAAATCGTGGTCGATCGAGTCGTCGTGGACGGCAAGCAGCGCGGTCGGATCACCGATTCCGTGGAAGCCGCATTGGATCTGGGTAAGGGTGTGCTGCGGGTTGTCGTGGCTGACAACGACTTCGAAGAACCGGATTGGGAGGATCACGTCTTCAGCCTGCACCTGTCGTGCCACGACTGTGGCTACTCCTACGATTATCCGACTCCGCAGCAGTTTAGTTTCAACAGCCCATTGGGATGGTGCTGGTCATGCGAAGGACTGGGGACAGAGTACGGAGCCAATCAGTCGCTGCTGGTGACCAGCCCGGAACGATCGTTGCTGGACGGTGCGATCGGAGCCTGGCCGGATCCCCAAACCAACACTCAGTTCGGCATGATGCTGGCAGCCATTGGCGCAGAGTTCGACATACCGTTGGACCAACCGTGGTATTTGCTGTCGGCAGAACAGCAGCGAGTGATTTTATACGGGAACGAAGACCGGTGGATCGATGTGGAGAGCGGAGAGCGGAAAGCGGAAAGCCGCAACTCCGGGACTGCTGTCGACATAGGGCAATCGTCTTTCCGCTTTCGATACCGTGGTCTGTTTCCAACTATCGAACTGGCCGCGCGGTTGTCGTATTCGCACCGACGATCGCTGTTGGAAATGGCGGGAGAAAAGGACTGCAGTGTCTGCAATGGCACTCGCCTGCAGGAAGTCACCGCCAACGTGCAGTTGAAGAAGACCACGCTGCCTCAGTTGTGCAGAATGCCGCTGTCCACGGCGCTGCAGTTTCTGAAATCGCTGAGGCTTACGAAGGCTCAGAAGCAGATCGGCGGGGACCTGCTGAACGAATCCGTGCACCGGTTGAAA
>JBDONA010000620.1:0-2191 GCA_039831575.1 Fuerstiella sp.
GGCCACCGTGAACCGTTGTAAGCCGCACAGGAATCTGTCGCCACCATTGGCCGGAGACACCCAGCAAAATGGCCAGCCGATCATTCGCATCAATCGATGATGGATCGTGCCTGAGTGCCTGTTGATACAAGGCCTCCGCTTCCGACGGCTGATAGAGCTTCAGGAAACGAATATCCCCCGCAAGGCAGGCCGCTTCCACAGCATGAGATGGCTGCACGAACGAAGTGTCTGACAGCAGTTCGATCGCCTCGAGAGAACGATCCTGGACATGTAGACACTTTGCGGCAACCAAGCGTGCGCGAGGGTTCTCCGGCTCCGACAGCAGGACTTTCATAGCCAGCTGCTGGGCGGTGCGGAAGTCCCCTGCGGACGCCGCCGACTCAGCATTGACCACCATCTGGTTCAACACAGATGATTCACGTTGGAACCAGATCACGCCGCCGAGCAGCAGACTTATTCCGACAATGTGAATCGGCCGAAACCGAGTTCTCTTTCGAGATTCGGACTCGGAGGGTAAAGACATTTCAACAGCACAATCACGAGCGAAACCAGCACGTGTACCGACTCGCGCACTGGCCCCGACAGGTTTCCAAGAAGGATAGTTAGCCTTGAGGCCCTGCTTTCTTCAACTCAAACGTAAACGTATTCGGTCCCTCCTTGACTTCCGCTGCGATCTCGGATGTTTCACCACTCCGATAAAGGTCGTGGACTTTGTCGTTTTCGAGTGCAAGTTCGTCCGCCTCTTGATCGCCGGGCGCGAGCTCATCCAAAGGTAGGAATGACACCTGATATGAACCAACGGGGACTGGTACAGTACACACAAATTTCCCCCCGGACCCCAGCTCTGCGCCGCCGGTGTTACCCGTGCTGTTGTCGTAGAAAGCCACAGAGCCTTCGGAAAACGGCTCACCGTCCAACGTGACGGTCCCCTCGACTTCTCCCGTGGGACCAATCTCCTTACCGCCGCCACCACCACAACCCAGAAGCAAGACTGGTAACAGACAGAATGCCGGCCACACGGTAAAAAACCTTGCGCTTCGCATCATGATTTGACTTTCCATTCGTCTAGAGCAGATAAGCTGAAAATACAATCAAAAGAAAGCCGGTTGGATTGAAACAGCGGTTTCAATCCCACCGGCGTGAGAAACCAATAGTGAGCAACCAGGCTCAAAATTCCCCCACGGTCTCACCATCGTTCATGGAACACAGCCGCTGAAGAGTACCAGGGGGAGTTTGAGGATCAGCATCAAAATCGATATTCTCGGAAATAAACCGAATGCTGCCGTCACCAAGCCCGACCTGGATTCCGCCCGTGTGGTACGAGTTGATGATTGTGTTGAAGTCCCACGCTCGGTCGGCCCCCGGAATGGATCCACGAGAAACATTCTGTTTGTTGGCGCCGTGATTGATGGGATAACGCAGGCAGGTTGTCCCAGCGCCCCAATGCGGTCGTCCCGCTTGGTCGGTGGCCTGGCGACCGGCCTGGCCGGACCAGCCTCCGTAATAATTGCTCGACACGTTCCTAAAGACATTGTCGATATACACATCCGCCGACTGCTCGGCGATCATGATCGTGTTTGACGTGCCATCGGTCGCGTCTCGAATTCTGGCATTTCGGCTGATCCCCATTAACCCGTTACCCCGGACAACACTACCATAGTCGGTATTCCGATTGCTGCCTTTAGGGGCGCCAAGGGATCCGGAGATCCCGACATAGTGATGGGTCTGTCCCTTTTGGGGGTTGTTAACGACACTAGTATCGTTCGGGTCAAGCGGGCTGGAAGGGCAAATGAATGTCGAAATCTTGAGGCCTGCGAATACCTCGGCACCACCCGAGTACCGCGCGTAATTCGTGCTGCCGCCGAAGCTGTAGACGCCGGTCCAGTTAATTTTGTTGAAGACTGTTGCCTGATCCATATACGGGAGGACCATCACGCGCCAATTTCCACCACAACAATGTGTATTGGGATTTCCCTTTCGGGATTGCCCCTGTGGGAATGACCTGTGGACGTCGTGGTAATTGTGCAACGAGAGAAGAATGTTTTTCAGGTTGTTCTTACATTGCGTTCGCCGAGCCGCCTCGCGAGCCTGTTGCACCGCAGGCAACAGCAATGCGATCAGAATTGCAATGATCGCAATAACGACAAGTAACTCAATGAGCGTAAACGCCCTGTGCCGCGACTTTCGAGTG
>JBDONA010000589.1:0-2191 GCA_039831575.1 Fuerstiella sp.
CAGAGCGCATCCTTGTGTTTTGCGGGGGCTCGAAATTTGAACTGGGCACTTTGCCGTTCTGATAGCTGACGACCTCGCCAAGCCATCGGCGTTCACACACCAGTCGGGACCTCGCCTCCCTTTCTTTTCTCGCCAGTTCGCCATTCTAGCACTCTGGCGATGGAGCCGGTTAAGGAGCTAGATCAGACGCCGGAGCGGCCTATGCGACACTCGTTGTTCTGTTTTTCGAGCAGTTGCTGTAAGGTGCCCGTTCATATTGACTACCGGAATCTCGACACAGCCCATCCGGTGAGTTGCTTCGGCCTGCGTGCATCCTTGCTCGGCGACTGGCCGAGCGGTTCAATATCTTGGTCGCTTCGGATCTTGGTCGCTTCGGAGCAACATTTGTATGAACCCCGCGTAGTGGTTACATTTAGGTCGAATTTGTTTAAAACTGAATGCACGGCACTTGACGCTTGGTGAGTATTTCGAAATACGTTCGACATTTCCGAAAGAACTAAGCACTTTCAGGCACGGAGTTTCCCATGAACGCGAGACTGCAACACCATCGCTGGTCTGTTTCTGAGACCGAGTTTGCCGTCAAGGTGATCGTTCCGGACCTGAAAGGATTCTTCGACAAGCTTCTAATCATCGGTGGTGCGCCAAAAGCGCGGTCGCTGGTGATTGAACCGGGAACGCGGGCTCTGGTGATTGATGACGGTGTCTTGATCGGTGAGATTCTGGCCGGAGAATACACACTGGAATCGTTCATCGAACGCCTGCAGTTCTGGCGGAATAAACAGGCGACGATATTCCTGACCCGGAGTGAGGACGTCCCGGTCGACAGTTACGCTTACAATGTGCCCTGTCTGGATGGCGGGTGCTTCGATGTATCGTACCGCTGGACCGTGCAGATTGCCGAGATTCTGCCGTTCGTTGAAAACTTGATGGGTGCACGGGAGTCGGTGTCCGTTGAAGAACTGGAGGGCCTGCTGGAGCCCATCGTGGGACAGGCTGTGTATTCCACAATCGGCCAGTGCTCGTTCGATGATGTGCGTAATCCAGATTTCATTACACGTCTGGCGGACGGCATTCGGTCACGGGCGGACGTGAAGCTGCAGCGATACGGCCTGGATTTTGTTGACTTGCAGACCGCAGAGTGTTCATGCGATGACGGCGGCCTCGCCGAGCGAAAGGGAGAACTCTGGCTGCAGTCTCGTGAGACCCAGTTGCAGCAGGCTGCATCCGTTATCGAGAGTGACCAGCTGTCGGCAAAGCTGAGTGACATTCGCAGCAAAGTCCCGCTACGCAAAGACCTGCGTAACATCGTGTCGGAAGACCGGCTGAATAAGATTCAGTCCACGGAAGATTTTAGGAAAGCGGTCTCCGACGTCGACAAGGACCGACTGCTGCGCATCGAAGAACGCGAAGGCCTGATCGCCGCCTACGAAGAGCGAAAAGAAGACCGGGACCAGCTCCGGGAACACCTGCTCGCCACGATGGACCACCACCGTGAACAGGAACTCGAAGCACTGCGTGTCGAAATCGACTATGCCATCCGCATGAAGTCGCTGGATAAAGAACTGGAACTGTCGCGTCTGTCGCAGACAAAAGAGGCAGAAGAATGGCGTCATGAACTGGAGCGTGAAAAGGAAGAGGCCACGCATCGTCGGCAGCAGAGACACGAAAACGTGAAAGCTCGCTGGGAACGGGTCGGTGAAGCACGGCAACAGAAGCGGGACGATTCCTGGGAAGCCATCCTGCATGACCAGAAGATGGAGGACGTCCGTAGCGGCCTGGAAGTGGCGAAGGCCGACCGGGCTCGGAAAGTAGCGTTGATTGAGTCCGAACTGAACTCGCGACTGGAAGCCGAAAAGCTGGAAGTTCAGAAACGGCAGCACGAATGGGAACTGGAGTTCCAGGACAAGAAGTCCACAAGTCAGATGGACAAACTGCAGCGTGTGCAGGAGATGAACGCTGAATTTGCCGAGCGTCAGCAGCGTATGCAGTTGGAGATGGAGAATCTGAAAGCGGACAGCTCCAGTAAACGGGAACTGGACCGCATCAACGCCATGAGCAACCTGAGCACTGAGGCTCTGGTCGCCACAGCGGGTACTGAGAACGCCGCTCTGCTGGCAGATCTCAAGAAGCACGAGGCCACACAGGATGTCGCCAAAGCTGAGGCCACGGCCAATCCCGCTGCGGAACTGAA
>JBDONA010000117.1:0-36842 GCA_039831575.1 Fuerstiella sp.
GTAGCGACCGTCAAGGCCCAGACGATCATCGGCCGCGTACCCGCCTCCGGCACACCTGACGCACTTCAGATAGATGCGGGACAGTCGAACGTTACCAGCGGTTGACATCACGTCTCGCGATCGGCGATCATGATGGCAGTTCTTCAACCCACATTCGCAGACCCTGGCGGCCCCACTTTTTTTTCGACGCTTTTCACCTGGACGTTAAGCGTTGCCTGCAGTGTTTTACGTGTCAATTCTCGTCCCTGCTCAACGGCCAGCTGTTCAGCGACGGCGAATACGGTGCCGTCGACCGCAGCATCCGCCGCACTGTTCAACGTTCGTAAATTCAGAACCGCCGGCTCAGCAATCAAGCGTTCTTCCGGACTCAGTTCTGCAAAGTTCATCGGGCACCTCCATGGCAAAATGTCAGTAATATCGCCACGTTAACCCATCTCTCCCATTCGCGCAACCGTCCGTTACGGCACCCGTATTGACCGTGTTTTACATCCTTCGTTCGTTCTTCACGCAATTCAGGACACACTTACGGGTGCCTGGATTGAGCAACGTATGGCATCTGCATCCCGACGGAAACGACTTCCACGTGCCGCAAGCGTGTTGCGGCGTGATCTCACACTCGCGCCGCGACATCATCACATGCATTCCTCGGTCGCCTCAACGGACGCGAAAAATCGACCTTCAAACAGTGGATCCGGCAGCAGGCAGGGGTGTTTGTATTGTTCCGCACTGCCACCTGAGGCCCGGAGTCGATTCGTTGTAAACCTGCTCCAGCATTCCGGTGAGACGACTTCACACCGAAGCATCGCCAGGCGGTTTGTGGAACGCTTCTCGCTGTATTCACAGTTGCGCTGGCACAGGGCGGCGTCAACGGTGACGGCAAGTTTTTCAAGCGCAGTGCGACCGGCTGCGTCCGTTCGCGCCGTTGCCACGAACAGCGTGTACGCGGGCGGGTGGCCCCATTCGGGCGTCAACGTAAACTGCCGGACGGGAACATCGATCTGTTGGCAGGCTGCTTCGACGGCATCCACGACCTGCGATTCCGAAATCTTCTCACCAGCGACGCTCGACAGATGCTGCCCCTTGTGACGAAACTCCAGCAATGGAGTTGTGCCCAGGAACCCGTTGCAGCGGACGACGTCAAAGATGTTGTAGCGGTACAGTCCGGATGATGTCGTCAGCAGAATAAAATACTCAGCGTCGCATTCCAGTTCATGGGCTTCCATGACAACCGGATTCGAGGAATCGATCTCGTCGACCGGGACGAACTCGAAGAAATGCGATTCGATGTCCAGCACACCGGCTGATGTGTTGTCTTCGAAGGGAATCGTCATGCGGCCTTCACTGGCATGCAGACCATGGTCTCGCAAAGGCAGGTTGCCAAATGTTTGCCGCAGTTGACGCGTGTAAGCTCCGGCGCTACCCCCCGTCCATACGGCAAGGCACTCAAGATCGGGCCAGCACTCCGCAGGTGACAACACACCGCTGGCTGACACGATGCGTTCCAGTTCCGCAGCTCGCACAGGGCTGCTTTTCAGGAAGGGCCGCAACGACTCTGCTTCCACACGTGACAGGGTTGCGTCAGTCAGCGTGCCGTCGTGAATATCTTTGATCAGCCGTGCGGCGTTTGCGTTTGAAAATTCCATAAGTTGCAGCAGCGTGCCGGGGTTCGCCGTCACAAACATACCAACGCTGGGGTCGGCCAGAGCGAACCGTGCGGTCGTGTACTTTTTGGCATCGGCATGACCGATCTGAGCCGCCTGTCCGGGCACTGTGTACAGCTTGCGAATGATTGGCTTCTGCATGCATGTCACAAGGCCGCTGATATTGCCACACGGAGTTCCGTCTTCCGTCTGGCAGCGGTTATGGCTGCTGATGATCTGCACCATCCGCAGCAGTTTCATGCGAGGATGTGATTGATGAGTCGCAATGCCCCAGTGCTGCCAACTTCGCCGATAGTCCCGGACAAAGTGATCCGTGATCGGAATCAGTTTCGCCGTGTCCGTGGTGCCGCTGGTGATGGCGTACATCAACAGTTTGTTGTTGCTGCCCAGCAGAGCATCGTGTGTGCCACGCTGCATCTGTTCGATCCAGGGGCGGAAGACTTCGTAGTCCGAAATGGCCAGTCGCTTCCTGAAACTATCCACGCTCAGATTTGCCGCAAACGAATGTTCACGAGAGAACCGGCTGTCACCGTTGAGACTCAATAATCGCTGCAGCGTCTGTCGCTGTGTTTCCCGGCAGGCGACGCGCGCGGTGCGGAGGAACTTGTCCTTCGCGCGAATCATGGGCCGGCGGAAGACGCTGCCAACGACGGCACGAATTTTGTTACGCAGGGGAATCGATGCCATCGTGGCGGATTGAAACCGGAGCACCATTGTTCAATTCGATTCCCCGGCGATTGTGCGATAAATCGCTTCTGCTTCGTCGTAGGCCGACTTTGCTGCGGCGCGTTCTTCTTCGCGAATCCTGCCCTTCTTCGAATTCCAGCATGTCTGAACGGCCTTCACACACCAGTCCGCACTTTTCTTACTGGCTCGAATCGGTTGGTTGTCCACGTGAACGAACACCGGATTTGTGTGGACCGACGGAAGAATTCGCAACGCCACCCAGGACGACTTGTCGATCTGGACGGGAATTTGGAAGGCCTTGTTACTGCCATCTGCCAGCAATGTTCTTGTTGCAACAACCTCGCCATTGACGATTACTTCGATCGGTACGTTGCGGGTGTCTTCAATGCGACAGCGTTCGATGTGCCAATACGGTTTTTCGTCCAGCCGTCGACTACGAATCCGTCGAGTCGCATCCGATTGCTGTGCCTCCAGCAGCGCTGATGCGTCAAAGGTGACCTCCACAGTGGCCGACTTTTTCAGATCAAGCCGACTGGTGCCGGATTCAGACTTGCTGCCCACGCCAACATCGTCGACAGCGAAGTCAAAGATGTGACTCAATCCATCGCCGCAATAACTGCGACCAGCCTTCAGTCCGTCCATCCAGTTGTCGTACGTTAGCTCCTGATCATCGTCCAGTTGAACGTAAATTCTCCCGAGTCCAACACGGTCGCCGTAGATGCAGGGAAAGTCGGTCTCACCGCTGATACGAGTTGTCATGCCGCAGTTGAGTGTGTGGTACCAGATATTCAGTTCCCAGATGGCGGGCGTGTCCACAGTCGAGATGAAATCACAGACACCATGCGGAGCCGTCACGACGAATTCATTGGCTCCGATTCCGTCAAACGGTGGCATAGCGTAGTCGGGGAGCGTGTCAGCTGCCTTGCCTGTCCAATCGTTCGGCGCTCCTCCCCACGGCCGTTTTACGAACTGCCGACTGCCGTCCGGCATTACGTCCGGCAGCGCCAAGCCCCAGCCGCTGTGGCTATAGCCGACGACGCCGCCCTGATCCTGCCCCCATTTCAGGACCGGCAGGGTCCAACTGGGCCATTGCTCTAACCGAGTTGTCCCGGGATAGTCGTCTTCGCTGAGTTTGAGCAGACACAGATGTCCGGCGTGAGACGAAGGAAAGCCGCTGACTTCTACGTCGTAGCGCATCAGATAACGTGGCTGCGAAAGGCGCGAGACCTCTGCTTCGAAGAATTGTTTTTGAGTGTACCAGCAGGGGCCCCAGCTGAGGACGCACCCGACGTTCAGATCTTCGCCGAGGATGTGTCGCATCATGTCTTCCGGGCCGACGCCTTCTGTCGGGCTGTCGTAGTGTGCACAGCCAGCCGCGTGGACATGATGATCACCGGAGAACCAGTTTCGCTTTGCGACATGAATCCAGCGTTGCAGCTGGATGTCCAGGGAGTGCTCTTTTGTTGGCGGGATATTCACGTCCATCTGCACGGGAAGGTATTCCGGCCCTCGCGTCACTGTGATCTGATAGTCGCCGGGGGGCAGTTCGACAGATTCTCCGTCGTGACGGTAGACCTGGTGATGAAAGAAAAAGTCAGGAGCCAGCCGCCGGGCCGGGCTGGGATAGACGCGTCCCTGCCGGTCCTTGATAACAAACGCAGCGGTTGTTGGTTCGCCATCGACGTCCTTCACGCCCAGTACAACTTTGACGGCCGGCACACAGTCAAACAGAATCGGGACGGCGTTCCGAAATCCGATATCCTGAGTGCCCTGACCGATGTTGAACGCCAAAGATGCTTCGCGTTTGCCGACGTCTCGACTGAACAACAGGATTACCCGGTATTCGACCAGCAGGCCCGACAGCCTTGTCTTCATCGGTTCCCGGTTCAGCAGCGAAACATCCAGCCACCGATTCGGCACATCCGCAGGATCGACCAGTTTTTCATCGGTTCTCGGCTGTTGGCGGGTGCCTTTTCCTCTTTGGTACACGGGGGCGGCATTAGGACTCTGAACCTTGAGCTCCGGGTTGATGCCGGCTTCGTTGTGGACTTTGACCAGAAACGTGCGCCAGCCCTGCTGCATCAGTTTCTTTGCAACGGGGCCTTCCTTCACCTTCACACGGCTCTCGGCATTGATGTTGACCTCAGCCAGACAACGCGGGTCCAGAAGTTCCTGAATGCGTTTGATTGCGGTCCGGTCGTCCGGCTCCTGAAACGCATTCTTCAGCTGATCCACAACGGCGGGATCCAGCGGCGTTCCGGAGAACTGCAGGGCTTCCATCAGTCGCTGCGTGGCGGCAATCAATGGTTGACGTTCGACGCCATACACGATCGACAGGTCATCACCGACTGATGGCGGTGATGACATGACTAGCATCGATAGCAAAGTGGCACAGACGACAACCGGGCAGCCAGCAACACGCAGCATCTTCGTTCTCCCCGCAAACGGATTTCAGAATTCGTCGTGGCGGGCATTGTGAACGGAATGACGTCGGCGAGCAATCGAGTGGTCACGAAAAGGGTCGGGAGTCTTTTCGAATGAGTGACCGTTCACTCGGATTGCACACCGGCCGAAAAAGACTCCCGACCCTCTCACAGACTCAGCCGGGAAGAACGGACTGTCGGTCTATACGTGATCCGTACGAATCCGGACCTGCAGGGCTCCCAGCATCTTTGTGATACGTTCTTCCTTCTGGTTGATAAAGAAGACGTTTTCCAGCACGATCGCTCTACGTTCCTGGCTGGGATGCAAAACCAAGCGGCCGGATCGAAGCAGCAGGTATTCGAAGACGTCGTTGATCTCCTTGTCGATTCGCAGGTTGGGGGCTGAAAAGCGTTCAAGGTCACTCAGCACGCCGTGATGATGCAACAGCTCGTTACCACGTACTTCCCAGTAATCAAAGCGTCGACTGACCATCACGCACGTAAACAGAAACAACATCATCAAAACGTAGACCACATAGAACCAAGCGTTGGCCCGCGGGGACACTCTGTGCAGCTGTTCTGTGACCCACGGGGCGAAGGTTGGGTTCAAATCAAACAACACCCACAGTCCCACGCTGACGGCAGCGAAGGCAAAGAACAATGTCAATGAAGTTGTGCGAGGAAAATCGAAGGCGATCACGACGAAATTGACCATCATTACCAGTAGAAAGATTATGCCCGGAAGTCGCGCATAATCCTGCTCCGGTTCATCGCCACTGACCCACATAAAGATCGCGCCAAATAGCGCGGCCAGGACCGTGGGGTACAGGAACACGAGCTTCGGATAAGATACCAGAAAGACCGGGCCGGGGTTGTTCGAAGTCTGTCCTGAACCTTCAGCACTGTTGGCCTCGGGTTGATCGTCGGGTGTGTCGTCTGTCATCTGATTGTATTTCTGTGCAATGGGACGAGAGGCAGTGCCGACCGCCAGCGGATTCGAGCTGCCGCCTGGAAAAGAAAGTCCTTGCGGGCAGCAACAATTTGAGATGTCGTAGAAACTAAAATGAAAGGGGCAAGGTGACGCAGGCCGAGCAATTGCATGAGATCGCCCGAGGCTGTTTTGAAACTCCCTCGAACGCTATCACACTTTACCGACAGTTGTCGTGAACATCCAGGGAGTGGGGTTGGCAGGGAATAAACTGACTTCTACACACTGAAATGCTGCCGGACGTCCATGCCCACGACTCCGCCAACGAAGCGATGCTGGCCCGGGATCAATCTGATTACAGGATTCCACGGAAATTTGCTGCACCGAATACCGTCCGAACTGATCTGGCTACGACCGGCTCCGGCATGTCGTAGCGTCACACCCTGTAAGTGCAAGGCAGCGTGAAGTCAGGATCATTGGACGGCGGCTGCTCGGTGATCTCAAGACCGTCGTCTGAAACCGCTGGGCAGACGGTGTGGCATCCGCACCCCAATTGGCCGCCGTTCCATAACGCGTTTACGGCCCATCGGAATGTTCACGAGAGCCAGCGGGACTGCGTCCTACTTCTGCACAAGTTCTCGCTCGATGGTGCGACACAAAGTGCGAGTTGACGAAACCTCGCCGGTGATCGTTGATTTAGGGAACATCAGCTTTGGCACGGAACCGCGTCCCACTTTCTTATAGAGATCGATGTGTCGTTTGACGTAGTCGCCAGCATACGGCTTAGCCAGTTCTGCGGTCAGCTGAGCTTTACCGACCAGTTGTTCCGCCTTGTGTCGGGCGGACGTCGAACTGCGGCGCGAGCTGGCAAACAGCCAGTTGTGGAAGTCCCTGAACTTCGCACGGTCAACTCGCCATACAGCGACCGAAATGCGGGCCAGCTCACAGGCGTTTGCGTGTGATGACGACGTGTTTCGCACGGTGTCGTTGCAGGATCCATCAAGGGGGACAGGAAGTGCGACAATCGCCAGATCGTCTCCATATTTCTTGAATGCGCCGTCGATCGCACGGTGGGTGTTTCGACAGTGCGGGCATGTGTAGTCGAACATTTCGACAAAAATGTATTTTGCATCAGGATTGCCGAGCAGCGGCCAGTGGCGCGTATTGAGACGAAATCTGTTGCCCGACACGCTGACCAGTCGCGGTTCCGGCTGTGCTGGAGCAGCCGGTGTCTCGACGGCATTCGCCGTCGCGTCCGTTGCGGACTCGTCCTTGGCTTGAGTTGTGTCCTCGCTGCCCGCCTCCTGCGCGCTGGCAGTGTCTGCCCGTTGGGCATCAGCTGGGTGTTCCGTAACCGAAAGGAACCTGGTGATTAATGATGCCGTGGATGGTGAGACAAACAGATAGGTCGCTGCCGCAACGGTGGGGCGAGGGTCAGCAACTGGTGCCGGTTTCTCCGCAGCTTCGTCGTCGGATTCCGCAGCGGTAACGTCGGCGTTGACTGGTGGTGTGTCAGGTACATCCGCGACGGGTGGTTCGGCCGCGCCGGTGGTGGACAAGTCGTCGACGGGAAGTGCTGCTGGTTCATTGAATTCAACCGGCGGCTCGAACAGATTGTCAGCAACAGCAGGCTGGTCGGTGATCGGTGGTGCAAACATGTTGTCATCGTCGGGCGACGAAAATGCATCTCCTGACGGAGCAAAGTCTACGGTTGTGTCCAGATCGGCGATGTGTGTTTCTGACGTCTGTACGTCGTCGAACCGTTCAACCAGGAACTGCTCAGGTGCTTCACTCGTGACCTGAGCCGTTATCAGAACTGCTACGGCCGCAAAGCTGACGCCGGACCATGCTGACGTCTGCCAGTTGCCCAGCGGGCGTTTCCACAAAATGATCCCGGCCAGAACCAACCCACAGCTGTGAGCGCCCAGACAGTAGGCGCATAGATGTTCCAGTTCAAACACCTGGATGTTGATAAACCACAGAGCCGACAAAGCCGCTGCGATTGCTCCGAAGGTCAGCAGGGACCATCCGGCCCGCAACAGTTTTTCCGGCGTGGCAGGGCGGAAGAATGCAAGCACGCCCAGTAGACTCAGATACAGGGCAACGGCCGGCACGCTGACCGGCATGCCAAATACTTTGGCGTACTTGCTTGTCAGCACGTGTCCGCAATCGAACACCTCTCCGCCACCACAGCCGTATACCGGGATCTGGTTCAATGCCGTCCACGCGAGATATCCGCTGAATGACAAGGCCGTGGCACACAGGATGCGAAACGTCCACAACAGTTTTCCGGACGGAAGAAGTCCGGAGGGCACCAATTGATTCTGACTGGCTGAGGTCGTCACCGAATAAACCTCCCGGAGTGGGGTCTGGGATCTGTTCTACACTGACGTCAAAGTCCACCAGGACAGAACGTCCGTGCATATCCTGAATGTTCTCCTCACTTAACTTAGCCGCTCTTTTGCGGGTTGCGTCCGGTTGAGATGTTAGATTCCTCTCAATATTACTTGAATACGGGGCTTCGGAGTCAAGAATTACCTAGTTAAATTAACCCGCACAGAACAAATGATCGAATTAATCGTGATGCCGATCATTGACCCGCCAGAAGTCCTCCAGCGAGCGGCTTTCAGCTAAAGTCTGGTGGTGTTCTCGCGAAGTCTGGGCAGCGGGGCAGTCTTGCTGTGATTCCCACGGTTGTGCAACAATGCCTCTTCCAGCGCGGAGTCTGGTAATTTCAAAGAGTACAGAAGCGAATGGAGTCGCCGATGTTTGTTGGCAGCTGGTTTCTCAAGAGAATGCGTGCGGGTCGTTCTCGCCGCAGAAAAGCGATCGGCCGGCGAGTCGCCCCCGTCGCTGCAGAGTTGGAACGCCGCGTTCTGTTGACGGCTACCCTGACGACGGCCCTTCCGGACACGTCATTTGCCGTAAGTGGACAGGCTTCGTCAGTGACTCTGACGGATTACTTCGACGATCCTGATCTCACCGGGTCAGCAGTTGAGGTCCAAACGCCGCTCGGCACGTTCTACCTTGAAATGTATGACGTCATTACGCCGATCACAGTGCAGAATTTTCTGACGCTTACAGAGTCCGGCAACTATGCGGACATGTTTTTTCACCGGTCGGCCGCCGGTTTTGTGATTCAGGGTGGCGGTTTCAACTATCCCGTTGGAGCGACTGCCCCAGGCAGCATTGCCAACAATGGAACGATTGTTAACGAGTTTGACAACTGGTTCGATCCACAGTTGGGCGGACTTCAGGCAGGATCGCCTGTCAATCTGCGCGGAACTGTGGCCATGGCGAAGCTCGGCGGAGACCCGGACAGCGCGACGTCACAGTGGTTCGTCAGCCTTGTTGACAACTCAACGACGCTGGATCCTCAGAACGGAGGCTTTACGGTCTTCGCGCACGTTCTGTTTGATGGCATGACTGTGGTGGACGAGATCGCTGCGCTGCCATTGGTGAACGCCGGAGGTGCGTTCGCCACTCTGCCGGTCAATAATTTCACCAGTGGCACGGTTCAGCGGCAGCACCTCGTTACCTCTTCAACAAACGTTGTCGATGAATTGTCATTTTCTGTGACCGAAAACAGCAACGCGTCTCTGGTGACGGCAGTCATCACGGACGGTGTGCTGCAACTAAGTCCGGCCGCGGGGCAGTCGGGCATTGCCAGCATCATTGTTCAGGCAACGGATCTGCAGGGTAACTCCGTCTCCAGCACGATTCAGGTCTCGGTAGGTGTTCCGTCTGCGACGGAACTGACGGGGCCAGTGGGTGATGACATACTGAAACGGCCAACAATTACCTGGAATTCCGTTGGCGGGGCCGATTCTTACGAATTGTGGGTGAATCAGATTGGTGGAACAAATGCCATCATTCGCGAGACGTCGCTGACGTCTGCTTCCTTCACCGCAACGACAGATCTGGCGGACGGCACCTATCGCGGCTGGGTACGGGTGAAGAACAGCGAAGGATATTCGAATTGGAGTGCTTCGTTCGACTTCCTGATTGGTGTCGCCGTGCCGAACCCTGTGTCCATTACCAGTCCGTCGGTTGCGACTGTCGGCGGACGTCGCCCGCTGATTGCATGGACGACTGCGGATCAGGCAACGGAGTACGACATCTGGGTCAATCACATTGGTGTGCAGAATCAGGTTATTCGGGAACCCGATTGGGCATTGACATCATATACCCCCACCAGTGATCTGGCGGACGGCACTTACCGTGTCTGGGTTAAGGCAAAGAATACAACCGGAGATTCGGCCTGGAGCAGTTCCGTGACGTTTCAGGTCGGAGTCGCGCCGCCGTCCATCACCGGGCCAACGGGATCGTCAATTCCTGCTCAACCAACGATTACCTGGACTTCCGGCGGGGCAGGTGCCACCTATGAACTATGGGTCAATCAGATTAACGGGACTGCTCGTGTGATCCACGAAGCCGCCCTGACCGCCACAGCCTTTACCGCCACGACCGACCTTCCCGAAGGGGACTATCGTGCCTGGATTCGTGTCACTCCGTCAGGCGGCGTACCGCTCAGTTGGAGTGCCGCCTTCGACTTTGGCATCGGTGCCGGGACAACCCCGGGTGCGGCGGAAGTGACGGCGGTAACCGCCGATACCGCCCGTCCCACGATTTCCTGGGCTGTCGCCGCCAACGCTGTCCGCTACGAACTGTGGGTCAACCAGGTTGGGGGCACTACGCGTATCATCCACAAGACAGACCTGACTGGCGTTGAATTCACAGCGGTGGAAGATTTGGCAAGTGGCAGCTATCGAATCTGGTTGCGGGCATTTAATGCCGCAGGCGTCGTCAGTGCCTGGAGTGCGCCATTCAATTTCACGATTACCTGACACTTCGCGATCGCTGACTCGTGAGACTCATTGTTCCGGCCAACGATCAGATCAATTCGTCGCAGATTTCCGCCAGCAGGACGGTGGCAAATGCTCCGGCGGTCAGCTCGAACCTCAGCTGCAGGCTACCATCACTTTGCAGGTCGGCCGAAACGTTCCGGGGAAATTCGACGTACTTTCTTCGAGTGCCCGGAGTCAGTTTGGAATTGCGCGAAAAATCATCGTCACTTAACTCCAGACGCGCCATCATCTGCTGTTCTGTGGTTCGTGCGTCGCTGGATGTTTTTACCATTTTTCCACCGGGCATCGGTCCCATCGCAATGAGATCTGTGGCTTCGGCCTCCGCGTCGGGACCATAGGCGAAAGGTTTGATTCCGCCGCGGCGACACACCACATCGCCAAACGAAACCGACGAACACGTCTGCTGCCCGACTCGCTGAGCCAGACACAGGTTGAAAACGGCCGACTGAACTGCACTGGCCGACAGCTTCGATAAGAATCTGCGCTGCTGTCGCTTCCATGAACCGGGCGGTTTGCCGGTTGTTAACAATGTGATGCCATCGCGAATCGAGCTGCCATCGTGTCCGAATCGCTGTGGTCCGAAGTAATTTGGAAAGCCGTTCGTCTCAAGACGCTTCAATCGTTTCGCCACGGCTTCTGCTTCCGTCTGGCAGAATGTCGTACCGTCCCGTCCACGCAGTATGATCGTAAACCGATTGCCGGACAGATGCCCGGTTCGAAGCTTGTTACCGTGTGCAGAAATCGAAAGAATCTGAATCGCAGGATCTGTCAGCTTATCGATGTCCTCTGCGCAGCCGCGTGGCACGGAGACAAACTGTCGCGTTACGGCGCGGCGATCTTTTTGCCCCGCGACGCCGATATCGCGGGCAGACACTTTCAAATCCTTTGCCAAACGCCAAATCAGATCACTGGCGGATACGTTGCGTTTCTGAACCCACAGAAACAGGTGCTGCCCAACGCCATCCGGTAGATAGGTGGGGACTTCTTCCACCTGAAAATCTTCCGGTTGCCAACGAAGAATGGCCGCCGGCAGAACGGAAAGATTGCCGCGCGGCGGTAACACGATTTCCTGCAGCAGAGTGTCATCCATGAATTTGCGATCCGTTGGCTGCCGTTGGAGCAGTCTACTTATTCTCGTGAATGGTTCTGGATCGTGGGGCGTGCGGTGGCCGAGTTTTTAAGCCGGAACACGTCTGTCGCGGCCACGAGTCCTCGTAATATGCCGCGAATTCACCGATTGTCGACCGTCGTTCCTGGCCAGCTGTCTGTGCGAAATGGCGTCACGGGCAGTCCCTCGCGGTTTTGGACGTTGCAAACGGGATTGTCGGCCCATGCGTATCGCACGGCAACAGGAGTGCTGACGCTGTCTGACCAGACTTCGATGGTGTCCCGGTCCACAATTCTTGCAGAGGCCGAAACAAAGCTTCGATCGTCGCCGGCGATGGCGAATCCAATGGGCGCGGTGACGTCGAACGTATCCAGTCCTCCGCCAGTGTGAACGAAGGTTACAAGAATTCTGTCGCCCTTGATTTCCAGCGATTTATACAACGGGCTATGGCAAACCACATCGATACCGTAGTCCTTCGCCAATGCCCAGCGTGCCAGCCGTTTGGCGACGTCCTGCTTGTTTTTCGGGTGAATGTCGGCGGCTTCGCCAAGATTCAGAATGACCGCTTCACCCGTGTTCGCAAGCTTGTTCATTGTCATTGTCTGAGCCTCACGAAGTTCGGCCCAGTCGCTGTCTGCTGGTTCCGGTTGCTCGGCTCTGAAGTCCGCCAGCTGTACCCAGTAGAACGAAAAGTCGCCCTGCGCCCATTCGTCACGCCAGCTTTGAATCATCAGTGGAAAGAGGTCTCGATATTGGTACGCCCGACTAGCATTGTGTTCGCCCTGATACCAGATGGCACCCTTGATCGTGTAGCCCAGTACGGGCTTCAAAACTCCGTTATAAAGATTCGCGGGACGATGCTGCCCGGTCAGCGGATTTCGCGGTGCTCGTGGCTGTCGACCCTTTTTGTCGACCTTCCATTTCTCCACGCGTTTCTTCCATGCGGTGACGGCGACGTCGGGGTCATAGGTTGCTTCGGTGTTCTCCCAACGATCCATCAGTGGACCATACAGATCCTTGTCGGTGAAGAGATCCCGACGAACCCATGCCTCACAGGCTGACCCGCCCCATGCCGTATCAATGAGGCCGATCGGAACATCCAATGTCTGATTAAGTTGCCGACCGAAGAAGTAGCCCACGGCCGAAAAGCTACCAACGGTCTCAGGACTGCAGGCCGTCCATGCGCCATTGAAGTCATTTTGTGGCTCCTGAGTGCCGACCTGGGGCACTGAGATCAGCCGGATGTTTGGGTAGTTGGCCGTTAATGTTTCGAGATCCGGATCATTTGACGAAGACACAGCGAACTGCATGTTGGACTGACCAGAGCACAACCAGACTTCGCCCACCAACACATCCTGAAACGTCTTTGTTTCATCCGCTTTTACCGTCAGAGTGTATGGGCCACCGGCAGCTACAGGATCCAGATTCAACTGGAATCGACCGTCGTTGTCGGCCGTCGTCACCGCATTCTGCGACGCGAACTCGACGGACACACTCTGGTTTGGATCCGTCCAGCCCCAGATGCGAATAGGCTGCTTTTGCTGCAGCACCATATGGTCACCGAACACGGAACTCATTTTCAGTTCTGCATGGCACGACGCTGACAGAACAAGACACATGGAGGTAAGCAGCAGACTACGGATCATGGATTTTGCTCGAAGTTGTCCGGGAGGAGAGCAGCACGCCGGGAATTTAATTCGCCGGCAATACGTCGCGCTGAACGTATTGCCTGCCGGCAGACTATCGCACGGTTTGGCATTTTTTTCAACCGGTCAGCCATGAAGAGTTCTTCCTGACAAACTGCAAACTACGGTGGCATGAGTGTACTGCGGCCGTCTGAATCACTACAAAGCAGAGACCACCAAACTGTCTCGATATCAAGCGAACAGAAGGGATGACATGGTCCGGTTTCTTCTCAATTCTGCGGTCAGCTTCGTTGTCGCCACCATAATCGCGCCTGTGGCCATTTCTGACGATGTTGAAACCAACACCAATTCCGCGGGCACCGTGAACTGGGTTCGTGTGGCTGACGCCGCCGGATGGCAACCGCGCGATTCGCAGGGAGAACTCGTTTTCGACAACAAGCTGTGGGTTTTCGGTGGATGGTTCAATTCGTTCGAGGCACCTCCACGCGACGTTTGGAATTCAGCCGACGGAAAAACGTGGAATCTGGTGCAGAACGACGCCTCGTGGAAGCACAGCGATTTATCTATGTCTGTGACTTTCAGGAATCGCATGTGGTTTATGGGGGGCTGGTACAACGGTCGCTTGCCGGGACACTCTGCCAGCAATGCCGTCTGGTCGTCAACGGACGGCAAGGCATGGCAGCAGGAGACCGCTGACGCTGGCTGGTCGCCCCGACTGGCAGCGGGTCTTGTCGTGTTCCGCGATCGGATGTGGCTGCTGGGTGGCACTGAAAACTACTACTTCGGAAACAACGACAGTCTGAAGAATGACGTCTGGTCGTCTGCCGACGGAAAGTCGTGGCAGCAGGAAACTGCTGCAGCACCCTGGCCAACGCGAGCGTATCTTCAAGCAGCGGTCCTGAATGATCGCATTTACGTTTTTGGTGGTGGCAACTATGTTCCCGAATACAAGGCATTCAATGACGTCTGGAGCAGTGCGGACGGAATTAACTGGCGACAGGAAACGTCCGCAGCCCCGTGGCATGAACGACTGTGGTTCTCATCGGTCGTGTATCGCGGTCAGATCTGGGTGCTGGGCGGGTGGTCAAATAATCCGTCCACAAACTGGGGCGACGTCTGGCATTCGACGAACGGTCGCGATTGGCAACAGTTGCAGACAGGCGATTGCTGGAAGGAGCGTCACGAACATTCCGCCTTCGTCATGGACGACCGTATCTGGATTGCCGGCGGGCATGCCAAGCCACTCAGCAGCGAAGTCTGGTCGTTGAAATTACCGAAGACCTGGGCGGGGCAGTAGTGCTGCATCCACATTAAGTTTACTAATGCTGACGGTAGCGGAAGTCGCCAGGACTTTCGGCAGAGACAGGTCGAAAGCCTTGGCGGCTTCCGCTACGACAAACAGTAACCTGCTCTAGTGCTTTGTTAAGTCTTGATTTTGGGGTAGCCGAAGTCGCCAGACTTTGGACGACATAACGAAAACCCTCCAAACTCTGGCGAGTTCGGCTACGGAATAACCTCTGTTCCGGGACTTGACCACACACTATGGGGTGTTGCACAAACGCTTTGCCGTAGTGTGCTGGCATGATCTACCTGAGTTCTGTTTCAGTCCGTTGGAGCTTTGCCAAGTGGCCACAGTTCGAAGCGGCGAACAAACATCTCCGCCTGTTCGGTCTGCAGCAGCAACCTGCCGAAGTCCGGTTTCGCTTCGAACGCTTCGTTCACCACCACGCCGTTTACCTTGTACAGCAGGTGCCCGCCGTCCGCGATGACTTCCATTCGAGTCCATTCGCCGAGCGGGCTCTCCACGTCGTCACGACCGCGGAATCCAATCGTGTCAGCCCAGTCGACGTCGCGTCCAAACCAGTTGATGCGGCCACTTGAAATGGTTGTGCGCTGGCCACCTTTTTTCCAGACCTTCTCGCCATCACGGTCCTTTGTGATCTCTGCGGTCAGAAATGTCGGCAGGATCTGTCCGGTGTCAGGGTCTGTCCCGCTCAGCACAAGAATGTCACCGACGCCACCTTCGATAATCTGAGCTTCGATCGACGCCATCCAGGTGTTGCTGTAACCACCATTCGGTCCCCAGCAATGGAGCAGCAGCCCGGAGTCCCGTGCTCGATCGACTCGGTTGCCCCACGTCTTTTCGCCCCACCTGAATTCCACAATCAGATGGTAGTCGCGATAGGATTTGTTGGTGATCATGCCACCGTAACCGTTCCCCGAGATATGAATCATGCCGTCCTTGACAGTGAATACCTTGTTGGGATCGGAATACGTCTGGTCCCGAATCCATGTGTAAAAACCTTCCATGTTGCGCCCGTTAAACAGCTTGATCGGCCCATCGGTGGGGCTGACGGCAATGTCGCGTGATCCAGGTGCTGCCGGCTCGCCGGGCAGTTCTCGAATTGACACGTTGCGAAACGCGACGGGATCGTTGTGTCCGGCAAATCCGAAATGTCCACTTTTGACTTTCGCACCTGGAGGCACGGCTCCGTCTTTCGATGCCGTAACGTC
This sequence comes from Fuerstiella sp., assembly GCA_039831575.1. Lineage (GTDB taxonomy): Bacteria > Planctomycetota > Planctomycetia > Planctomycetales > Planctomycetaceae > Fuerstiella. The sequence continues at coordinate 15,836 of JBDONA010000117.1, forward strand.
ACTCAGGTCCGCATCCAGAATGGTCGAACCATTCAGTTCGACCTTGATCTTTGAGCCTCGCACGGTGACCTGTTGAAAATTCCATTTGCCTGTCGGTCGCAGATGGCCGCGATGAGCCGCAACAAGACCGTACACCGAACCGTGATACTGTCGTGCGTCCAGTTTCGCATATTTTGGATCCTCGGAATCAAGCACCTGCAGTTCGAGTCCGTCGAGGTGTGGCGCGCCTGTGCCGGGGTAACGAATCGCCAGACCGTTATTGCCGGCGGGGGGTAATTTGAATTCCAGCCGCGCGATAAAGTCCGAGTACTGTTTTTCCGTAAAGACCGTGCCACCTTTGCCTTCTTTGCACCGGACCGAGCCATCAACGACTTCGTAGTTTTCCAAGTCGCCCGTCCAGCCGCTGAGATCGTTTCCATTGAAGATGCTTTCGTACAGCTCTGCGTCCTGTGCCGCCAGCATCCTGTTCACTTCATCCGGCGAGAGTTCACGCACGTACAGATTGCGAAAGTACAGTGTGTTGCCGTGATTCTGCAGTTCAATCTGGCCGCGTGGGTAGATCGGCAGTTCGCGTTCCCAGTAGTTTTCCAGGACGACGTCATCAACGATCAGTTGACCATTCAGCTTGATGGTCACACGTTCGCCCACCATGCGAATGAAAAACGTATTCCATTGACCAACGGGCTTGTCAGCCTTCACAAGCGGGAACCGTGCATTGTTTTTGTTGTTCCACATTGATCCGGAACCATTCTCGGCTCCGTGGCGAAAGTAATCGACGAATTCTGTGTCCCAGATCTGCACCTGCGGACAGCCTCGCAGATACAGTCCGCTGTCACCGCCCTCCAGGATTTTCCAGTCGACATACAACTCGATGTCGCCGTAGTCCTTTGCTGTACACAGACTTTTTCCCTTGCCATCGAAGACCAGCTCACCGTTGATGGCCTTCCAGTGCGAGCGCATGATCTCATCCGCTTGCTGCTGTGCAGTCGCCAGTTCTTCCGCTGACATCGCAGCTCGGCTTTTCGGATTTCCGACCAGCCCTTTCCAGCCCGTCAGATCTGTACCGTTGAACAGCGGCGTGAAACCGGCCGGTGTTTCGGCCTGTGCGGATGATGTTGAAAGGGCCAGCCAGAACAGTGCCGGAATCAATACAGCGCGTGAAGATGAGGAGTGTTTAAGTGGGCTTATTGGCATGTCTGGTTTCCGGTGCGTCGGGAGGAGAAGTTGCGGGGAGGAGTTTTGCCTTGCTCTCTGAGTCTGGCAACACACGGGGGAGGGCGTGCGTTCCGGTTTTTTGCTTGCTGTAGAATATCTACAGCACTCAGAGTGTGATGGTACAGAGTAATGTCGGACAGGCGTCCTGTGAAGTAATCGTTCCATCCGACGCCGAATCGGAGCGGCTGCTGGTTGGAAAATATTATTCCCGGCCGCAGTGGTCTCGTATCGCGGGCGCCAGGATCACCTCATTCATTACGTGAATAACTCACCAATCGGAGTGCCGTGGTCCGTGATCGGGATTGGACGATCACCATCGTATAGCTCGGTGGCCGGGTTCATACCAAGTGCGGTCATGATGGTGGCATGGAAGTCAGGAACAGAGATCGGTCGATCAACAACTGTGCGGCCCAGTTCGTCCGTCGTACCGATTACCTGTCCTGTCCGAAGTCCTCCGCCGAACAGTGCGGCGCTAAAGGCCGCCGACTGATGGCCCCTGCCGCCCTGACCATCGAAATCGGGAGGCCGCCCGAATTCCGTGGCCACCACAATCAGTGTTTCATCCAGCAGACCGCGCAGGTTCAGATCTTCGATGAGCGCGCTGAGAGACCGATCCAGGTCTTCGATCAGCAGGTGCTGACCAGCCTGGCCATGACGGTGCGTGTCCCAGCCAGTTCCATTCTTGAAATTCAGATCGTACGCGACTTCGACAAATCTCACACCGGATTCAACCAACCGTCGGGCCAGCAGGCATCGTTGACCAAACACACTGCCGTACCGCTCTCGAGTCGAATCTCGTTCGGTCGCCAGATCAAACACTTTCGCGAATGAGCCATTCATCAGCTTCTGAGCTTCACCGATGGCATCGTTGTATTCCCGGACCGAGAGATCTCCGGTGGATCGGACAATGGCCTTCTCACGCAGCAGTCCCAGCAGGTCCAGACGGCGACGTTGCCGTGACTGATCGACGTCCCGCGGACGTTTCATGAAAACGGGTCCTGTTTCAGGATCCGTCAGATACAGATAGCTGTAACGACTGCCGAGAAATCCGGGGCCGCGTGTGACGTTCGGATACCCCATCACGACATAGGGCGGAACCGTCTCATCACGAGATCCTCTCTGGTGACTCACCAGAGAACCGAGCGACGGATAGACCACCGTGCCGCTGGTTCGGCGCCCGGTTTTGAGCAGATTGGTCGAGTCAGCGTGATCCACTTTCAGCGGATGAGTCAACGTACGCAGCAGAATTCCACGATCCAGCAGATTGGCGGTGCGGGAGAGGTGCTGACAGACGCGGACGTTCCGGATGGCCGTGGGAATCGACCTGTAGGCAGACCCGGCTTTGTTTGTCAGGGGATCGCCGACGGCCTTCGGATCGAACGTGTCCACGTGAGACATTCCACCACCCAGCCAGATCAGCATGCAGGCCTGAGCTTTCCCGCGAGCAACGATCGGTTCTGCGCCCTCCCCTCTGGCAGCGGTCACTGAGATCGCTCCGGCAGCAGCGCGTTCGTGAAAGTCTCGGCGAGTTCCCTGAATGGACCCACTCATGGGATCACCACAAACTCAGGGCTGTTGATCAACGCCCACAACACGTCTTCCACACGTTCCCGAAAATCGTCGGTCAGCCGCGTCGTTGGCGGCTCGCCGCGGGATACCTGCTGCTGAGCTTCCAGCATCAGGCGCGTTTGTTCCGCCTCAAGGTGTTTGCGCCAGTCCGGTTGAAATGTGCTTAACGGTTCGAACGGCCGGGCGGGTTTTCCTGTGCGACGGTGCTTGAAGCCTGGACGGAAGAGGGCAGTGAACCGTTGTCGTTCTTCTTCGTCCGCTGGTCGACCCAGCATGGTGAGGAACAATCGATCGGTGAGCATTGCTGGTGAGATATCCTGCAAACACAGTTCGGTAATGGCACTTTGCTCAGACAACCGGGTAATGCGCTGAGAAACCAGACCGTTGAAGAGCATCAGCGGTTGCAGAGCCGTTGTTGTCTGTTCCGGTTTGCTGCGAGGTTGCTGGCGACTGCCGCTCCAGCCAAACGCAGCCATCACATCCACGATTGTCTGACAGACGGGCATACCCAGTGCAGGCCGATCTCGCTCATTCGGCAGCGCGGCAAACTGCCATGCTCGGTGCGGTTGAGGCAGCTGAACGGCTCCCGGGTCTGTCGCGTGAACGCCGAGTGTTTCCGCCTGGAAGTCCTTACCGACGGCGACAAACAGAGAATCGATCAGTTGTTCGGCCGTCATACGCTGCCTGTGCCGTCGTTGTTGCTGCCAAGTCCCGGAAGACAGAATCCTGCGTGCGAGGCCCTTCACGTTGTAGCCGCTGTCGACGAATTCTGCGCTCAGGTATCGGAAGAGTTTCGGGTGTGTTGCTGTGGGAGCTTCGTTCCATTGATCAACGGGCTCAACCAGCCCTGTTCCGAAGTAATGTTGCCACATCCGATTCACGAACACGTCTGAGAAACGCCGGTTGCGTGGCGAGGTGATTAATGCAGCCAGTTCGCCACGAGGGCCTGGCTGAATTGGATTCAGTGAGGTCGCCTCATCGTGTTCGCTCAGCCAATGTGGCGACAGGCCCTTCGGCTGAATGATCTGGCCGGCAACAAGCGACGTCGTGATCACACCAGGCTCGTGCGTCCTGCCGATCGCAGAGACACTGCTTGCGGGAACTTTGAGCGGGCCTCCATTCAGATACGCCGCCAGCCGAAACAGATCGGCCTGCAGAAAATAGTCAACAGGCGAATCGTGGCATCGCGCACACTTGAGATCGACAGCGGCAAAGGCCTTCATTGCCACGTGAGACCGCATTGCCATCGGTACATCATTGCCGGTTGCCAGCGCAAACCCGGCTGGTCCGTCGTCGGTGGCTGCGCCGGAACGGCGATTCTGCATCAGAATCAGTTCGGTGGCGAATCGATCAAACGATTTGTTGTCGCGAAATGATTCGTAAATCCACTGTCGGAAAGCGCCTGAATTGTTGAGCGTTGGGAACACCACCGACGGATTCTCTGCGAGTACGTTCTGCCAGTATCCGACCCACCCGTCGCCCCATTCTGTCGAATCCAGCAAACGATCGATCATGGTAAGGCGTTTGCTACGGCTGTTGTCCGCGGTGAACGCGACGACTTCGTCCAGTGTGGGAATGCGACCGCGGACTGTCAGCGACAGACGCCGGAGAAATGCAGCATCGTTGAGTGGCCGTAAAGGGGCGTCAAAAAAATCATCCACTGACCACGAACCCGTGTGATCGCCAGACCATCTACTCGACTGTTCCCGAGCCCAACGATGTCGATCAGTCCAAAACGTCTCCCGTTGCTGTTCGTCCATCTCAACAGTGTTGACGGTCTGTTCAAAGATGGCTTTGTCGGCGTACAGAAACCTGTCGACGGTCAAGCAACGCGGAGTCATCCGGATTTCGTCGATAATGCCATCAAACCCCCGGTCCACCAGATCTGCTGTCCTGAGCCGCGCGCCGATGGCGAATGGTGCGTGACCGGGGGGCCGCAGTGTGTTCTGGTTGGACTGCCCGCCCAGAAACAGTTCTCCCGTCAGTCGGTAGTCCAGATACCAGCGAATACGAGCGGCCGCCGCCGTGCCTTCATGCACCAGTGCGAAATGATGCCAGCGGTTCGCCAACACTGTTCGATCGCCCATGCCAAAACTTCGCCCCTCGAAGCCCTCCAGTTCCACGCACAGTCTGGGGGACCCGTCGCCGTCGGCCACCAGTCCAATGGCCAGCCGAGTCCAGTCGCCCTTGTCGAAAGCAAACTGAGTCAGCAGGCGATCGGCGATTCCAGTCTCGGGCAGGAATGTGTTCGTTGCTGGGGACAGAAAGAAGCCTTCCCACGTGAAGTTCTCAGCAAACCCGTCGGCATTGCCAGACGCGGCATAGGCGATCGCGCTTCGTCCGTCAAACTGCCAGCTGGCGTCGTTCGACAACGGTACGGGCGCAGTCAGGTCGCCTGGGGACAGCGCAGAAAGTCGAACTCCATGCGCCTGAGCCTGAGCATGATCGTCCTGTGTCGCAGCTTCTGTATCAAAACGAAAATGAAATGCGTGCGGTTCGTCTGCACGGGCTGCGCGGTCGAATGACGAAAACTGAATGAGCAGCCCCATCGACAGGAGCATCTCGATGCGGCCGAACCTCGGTATGAAGCACATCCCAGACATGGCATCCTTCAGTTCAATTCGAGCGGATGTTGTCCTGTAGCCAATGGCCGGGGCAGCCATGGGGCCGTGAATCGTGTGTCTCCGGCTCTGGTAGTTGTGTCCACCGGCACTGACGGCCACGAGACGCACCGTTGAAGCCAGCTGGCACACACCAGATTACCAGGAACAAAGCACAACAATCCTAACGCCTTGGCACGAAGATGTCCTGCATGGGAACCGAAACGCGTCCGTGGAATCTCTTTCGTTTGTGTGACACAACCCCCACCAAATGAACAGCTGATTCAAGCGTGCATTACCGTACGACGACCCGGAGATTCCGTCTGCTCCTCCGGCACTGTTGATAATCTGATCAGTTCCGCGTACGTTTACTGACAATCGAGGCCAACGATCCTTCACTGACATGGAGAATTCATGCTCAATATTCCCATCATCCGCTGGGGCGAATCATACGACTCATTTGATTTGGACGAAGTTCTGCACTTTGCCACGGGTGAACCGATCGCGAAAGTTAGCCAGACCAACGCCGGAATCATCACTCGGGATATGAAGAAAGCTGGTAATGCCCGTGCCGTACTTCGCGAGATTCCCTGCAGCGAGCTGCTGAAGTGTCTGGGCAAAGCCGCGGACCTCTACGAAAGTGCCACGTTGCCAATCGGCGATGGGACTCAAACACCCGACGATTTTGCCCATCAACAGTCTGCCAGCACGGGACTGCCGGAACACATGTGTCGGCACAACATGACGAAGAATTCATTCGTGCTGCGCAACATGGAACAGATTCTTGACTGCCTGACGCGTGGTCTGGATCTGGATATTCTGACGCGGGGCTGCGGTATCGAGGATCGTGGAGTGGTCTTAAGCTACCAGGCGCAGACATCGGTTCTTAGCGCTGTGTTGCCGTCCAACTCACCCGGCGTCCACACTCTGTGGCTGCCGGCGATTCCGTTGCAAATGGGGCTTGTCCTGAAACCTGGTCCACAGGAACCATGGACGCCCTACCGGATGATGGCTGCATTTGTGGAAGCCGGCATTCCGAAGGAAGCTTTTGCGCTGTACCCCGGCGGCGCTGAAGCTGGTGCTGCTCTGCTGGCGGCGGCAGATCGTTCGATGATCTTCGGTGGTACACCAACGGTCGACCGATATCGAGGCAACCCATCCGTTCAGGCTCACGGCCCCGGATTCTCGAAGATTCTGCTCGGCAATGACTGCGTCGACGACTGGGAACAGTATCTCGATCTGATGGTCGAAAGTATCTACATCAACAGTGGACGTGGATGTATCAATTGCTCAGGAGTCTGGGCTTCGCGGCATACAAAAGAGATCGCTCAGGCAATCGCTGAGAAGATCGGGCCAATCGAAGCGAAGCCACCGACCGATCCCGAGGCTGGACTGGCCGCTTTCACCGTGGACGGCCAGGGGCAGGGTGTCTGGGGCATGATCGAAGCTGATCTGGACGAGGACGGTGTGACGGACATGACAGCACAGTACGGTCCGCGTCTGGTTGAGCAGGAACGCTGCTCGTATCTGCGTCCCATGATCGTTCACTGCGACTCACCCGACCGCGACATGGCGCACAAAGAATACATGTTCCCGTTTTCGACGGTCGTGGAATGTCCTCAGGATCAGATGCTCGCAAGAATTGGTCCGACGCTTGTGTGCAGTGGTATCACCAACAACGAGCAGTTGATTGAAGATCTCACCGATGCAACGCACATTGATCGGCTGAACATCGGTCCGATCCCGACCAGCAAGCTGAACTGGCTGCAGCCACATGAAGGCAGCATCATCGATTTTCTGTTCCGCTCACGGGCTTACCAGGTGACGGAAGAACGCCAGGCGACACTATAGGCGGACGGGCTTACTTTCGTACGAACACCAGGAAATGCAAGTACGACGCGCGAGCAGGTGTGTTTGCAATCGCATGAAACTCACTCACGCTTCGTGCTGGTATGGGCGAGCAACTGGTCCGTGCCCCCTTCTTCGAACTATGGCCGTTGTAACTCGATCCTGTCAATGGCCACAAACTCACCGTTTGCGGCGAAGTCGTTCAGCACGCTGATTCGCAGAAAACGAGCAACGCGATCGGCAGCGATTTTGCCGGAACCATGTTTTGTGAATTGCAGACTGTCCGCGGTCCTCGATGCGATTTCGTAGCGATCGGTATCAACGTCGACCGTGAGTCGCAGGATGATCGGTGTTTGAAGCCGTTCTCCCTGTGCAAGAGTTGTCGCGAGCACCTCGCTGCCTCCGCCGAGCGCTTCTCCGCGGACGACGATATTCCCCTGACCGTCCCTGCCAAAGATCATGCGGGCGGTTACACGCGGCGTATTCTTGTCGTTGTTGGTAAAGCCGATTCGCAACTGTTCGTTGCGTCGTTCGCCAGCAAAGTGGGCGGCGCCGATCTTGACCGTGACCACTATGCGGCCGGAAGAAACTGATTCAGTGTCCAGCGGCAGGTACGAATCAAGTGGCTCGTCCGGTGCATCGCGTCGAATGATGAACTGGTCCTTTCCATTCGACGTACAACCGGCGATGTTGGCCGACCACTGCGCCTTAAGCGTTCCGGCGTTTTGCGTTGCGGTGAGTCCCCTGCCGGCGGCCTCTGAGAAATCCCAAATGGCCAGCGTGTCGTTGGAGACGGCTGCGGGGCGACCACTGCGACGGTAGTCAGCGACACCGATGACCGTGCCTGTCGCGTGATCGACACCAATGGTATGGGCAGACCCCTGTGTCGTCCGGTTTCCCAGACTATGTCCCGCGCGGCGCAGTGATTCGGCGATGCGCGAATGCGGTTCGCTCTTGAGGTCTTCCAGATCAAGCCGGTCGGGGAACCATTGATGGTGTTGTCGTGGCGCCGTCACGGCCGATGCCACGTCCATACCGAATTCCGTATAGTTAAGGACGATGCACAGGACAGTGTTGATGATTGTTCGGCCTCCGGGACTCCCGGTGATCAGCAACACCTTGCCGTCTTTTTCGACCATCGTCGGACTCATGGAACTCAGCATTCGCTTACCGCCAGCCAACAGGTTGGCGTCCGTACCGATACGTCCACCGCGGTTCGTTTCTCCTGGAAACCAATTGAAGTCGCCCATCTCATTATTCAACAGGTAACCAGCACCTCGAACAACAATCCGGGATCCCCAGCTTCCTTCCAGCGTATAGGTGTTGCTGACGGCCATACCGTCGGAATCGATTACGGAGAAGTGAGTCGTATCAGGACTCTCAGCCGTCAATTTGATTTCGGGCGTGACGGCTTCACTTTTCGTGGCCGCATTCGGATTAATCGACGCCGCGACCTGTTTTGCATATGCCTTCGTGATCAGGTGTGGCGGAATCGTGGTGAAATCCGGATCGCCCAGATGTCTCGCTCGATCGGCAAATACGCGGCGACACGTTTCCGCAATCAGGTGAACGTTTTGCTGATCGAAGCGGTCGCGACCTGAAAGATCAAAGTTCTCCAGGATATTCAACGCTTCAATAACGCACGTGCCACCGGAACTCGGCGGCGGAGCACCGATCACCGTAAACCCACGATACGTTCCTTGTAGCGCCGGACGGATTTTGGCCTTGTACCCGAGCAGATCCTGGTGACTGATCAATCCATCGCCCCGCTGCATTTCTGCAACCAGCAGGTCTGCCAGACGGCCGGAATAGAAGGCTGCGGGATCCCTGGCGATCGCCGTCAACGTTTCTGCAAGGTCCGGCAACACCATTCGGTCCCCGACCTGCCACGGCGCCCCATCGGGTTTGCCGTAAACGCGTCGCAGCTCGTCGTATTTTGAGTCAGACTTAACGCTGCTGTTGTTCAGTACGCCATTGACCGATCTGGCGAGGGACGCAGTTACCTGGAAGCCGCCTTTCGCCAGACGAGCTGCCGGCAGGACAACGTCTCGCCAGGGCAGTTTCCCAAATTGAGCATGAGCAGCCGCAAGCCCATGAACCGTGCCTGGTACGCCGACAGCCTTTTGCGAATGCCGGCCATCGTCTCGGTTGAACGACGTACTGTTCATGACCATCGGAGCGGTCTCGCGGTAATCCACGCAAACAGGGTCATTGCCATCTGCAGGTCTGACAATCATAAAACCGCCGCCGCCGAGATTACCGGCTTCCGGCCATGTGACGGCCAGCGAAAATGCTGTGGCGACTGCGGCGTCGACGGCATTGCCACCCTGCATCAGGATGTCCCGCCCGGCGCGACTTGCCAGAGCGGAGTCACTGACGACCATGCCCGCATTGCTTCGATCGACGTGAACGAGGTCCTCGCCGACAGTCTGATTCGCGTGCCAGCCAATCGTTAGTAACGCGACCAGCAAGGTGCAGGACTTCTTCGACATATTCAGCTGCTCTTTCCTGTGAAACGGGATCCGGTCGGATGTGCAGGTGGCCAACAATCTCTGATGCGAAGAACGTGAACTCCCACGACCGGATGTGTACAGACCAATTCAAAAAATGCTCTACCACTCAACACGATCCGGAAGCGTAAGCTTTTTATGCCACGCTTGTCGAATCGTCTCTCAAAATCACCCGGCCTCTCCTCGTTCGCGTGACCTTCCGTTTCGTGTCTGGCATGCAGCGGATACGACCTCACAAGTGACGAGTTGCAAACAGGACGATGGCCACTATTATCATTGCCTTCTGTCCAGCGATCAAAGTTAACTGCATCAGGCTCCTTTCATGCCGACTCTCACGCCGTTTCATCATGCGTTTCCCGTCCGAGATATTACAGCAGCAAGACACTTTTACGGCGAGGTTCTGGGACTTCCGGAGGGTCGCAGCGACACGACATGGACTGACTACGACCTGTTTGGCCATCAGATCGTGGCCCACGAAAATCCTGACATGCCGCTACCGGAAGAACGAAATCATCAGAATCCGGTGGACGGTCACGACGTTCCGGTACCACATTTTGGCGTCGTGCTGCAAATGGACGACTGGCAGACACTGGCTGACCGTTTGACCGGACAGGGCATCGACTTCGTCATCGAACCCTACATCCGCTTTGCCGGCGAAGTGGGTGAACAGGCGACCATGTTTTTCCTGGACCCCTCGGGCAATGCTTTGGAGTTCAAAGGATTCAAGGACATGGAACAATTGTTCGCGAAATATCGTGTACGACGGCGAATGTGAACCGTTGTCCCGCGACAGCGTATCACGCTGATTCGTGGCCGCGAATGACGCGTTCCCGCCTGAGAAACAGGCACGCCCACGAGCCAGAACGGTTCACAAGAAAAAGTCGACTAACCGAGCGACAATGGACCGTCGGCGCACAGTTCGGGCTTGCCGAATGTTTCCACGTGGTGTCCGAAAGCATGGGCGATCGACAGCAGCATGCGGTTATGAGGCACCATCGGAAACTTCAGCGAGCGTCCCATTTCGAAGTCCAGGCCGTTGCCGACCATCACGAATGGGATATTGTCCAGTGTGTGGTTGTTGCCCTGTCCAAGTTCGTTGCTCCACAGAATCAGCGTGTTGTCCAGCAATGAGCCATCGCCACCCGGTTCGGGCGTTTCGGCCAGACGTTTTGTCAGGTATGCCAGCTGCTCACAGTACCACGTATTAATCTGTGTCAGCTGTTCGTGAGCGTCTTTGTTGCTGTCCGGTTCGTGCGATAGAGAGTGATGGCTTTCGTCGATCCCCAGCCAGGTCATCTTCGGTTGTCCGACCGAATTTGTAATCTGAAAAGTTGCGGTCCGCGCGAAGTCGTTCACGAAACTGTTCACCAGCAGATCCATCTGCATCTTTGTGATCTGTGGAATGTTGTCGTTTTCTTCCTGAACACCCGACTCCAGTTCGGGAACGACATGGTTGAGTTCCGACGCGTCGCCAGCCTGTAGTTGCTGTTCCATGGTTCGCACGAAGTGGGCATGTTCTTCCAGCAGCTGACGGTCTTCCTTGCCAATGACCTTGCTGAGCCGCTGCAGATCATCCTGGATGTCATCCAGAATGCTGGTCAGATGCTGCCGGTCTTTCATCTGACCATACAGCTTCTTGAACATCTGGTACGGATCGTCAATCGGCGCGACAGGTTTGTTGGCTCCGGTGTAACTCATGCGAGTCCACGTGTCGGCTCGATCCGGAACCATCACGCCGAATTCCAGAGAACCGAACCGGGTGCGAGTCGCTTCGTTTGCCTGTAGAAAGTTCTTTACTTCCTGATCGATGGAAATCCCGCTGGCCCATCCGGCCGGTGTATCGGATCCGCCCTGAATGTTTCCGGGGAACAGTTCGATACCCGTCAGCATACAGCCCATACCGCGCATGTGTCGGTCGCCGTCGCCCTTCAGCTTGTCGCACACGCCCTTCATGATCAGCGTGCGGTCCTGAAACTCGGCCATCGGCTGCATGATGCGTTTCAGTTCGAAGTCTTTACCCTCGTCATCCGGCCAGAAATTCCACGGCACGGTCCCGTTGGGACTGAACATAACAACCAGCCGCTGCTTACGACTATTGACCGCGGAAGGGCGGCCAAATGCGCTAAGGTTGCTGACAAACGGAAGCGTGGCAGACGCCAGCCCAAGTTGTTTTAGAAATTCGCGGCGTGTGTTCATGTGAGGTGGGAGTGCTGGGTGGGGAGTGATCGTTTAACGTGTCGCGGTTTGGATTCCATGTCGTTCGTATTCTGCCGCACGACACGCGATTTCGACCATCAGATGCTTCATGTTCAGCTGATGCTCGGCAAAAAACTGTGCCAGCTCGTCAATCGACTGCGGCCCATAGGCAAGTATCGGCTGTTGCACCATGTGATGGAATAACTGACGGGCAAAAGAACGGTAAGTTTCCTGACTTTGCAGCAGAAAATCAGCCAATTCGTTGGCTCCGTTGAATTCGACCGTTTCACCGGTCCGTAATCGGTAGGATCCGGACACGTTGATCTGTTTGTCTTTTTCGGTTTCGCGATAACGTCCCACCGCGTCAAATTCTTCCAGAGCAAAGCCCAGAGAATTGATCATCTTGTGGCAGCCCGCACACATTGCCGGACTGGTCTGCCTGCCAACTCGTTCGCGAGTCGTCAGGTCCGGCGCCAGTTCCGGAGCGACCGGGCTGACAGAATCAGGCGGCGGTTTAAGGGCGCGTCCCAGGATTCCGCGCGACAGGAATACGCCTCGATGAATCGGCGAACTGGTTTTCTGATAGGCCAGGCCGCTCAGCAGAAACGGGTGAGACACAATTCCGGCGCGAAGTTCGGGTTCGAACGTGACTTTGCGAAAAGCTTCTGTGCCTGCCAGCCGATCGATATTATAGAAGGCAGCCATGCGGTCGTTGACCCATGTTTCGTCGCTCGTCAACAGGGTTTGAAAACCTCCATCGTCGCTGGAGACGGCTTCATCCAACAGCAGCTCCAGTGACGCTCGCAAATCCGCAGCGAATTCCGGACGGAAGTCCGGAAAGACCTGAGCGTCTTTTCCAATGTCCTTGAGTCGTTCAAGGTTCAGCCAGACGCGGAGAAACCTGTGCAGTTGAATTTGCCCGCGATACGAATTCACAAGTCGCCTGGCCTGGTCTCGCAGGCCTTTGTCGTTGTCCAGTCCCCCCTTTTCAGCCGCCCGCAACAAATCACGGTCGGGAAGCGAGTCCACCAGTGCAAACGACAACCGCGACGCTTTGGTGAATAGATCATTCTCACCACTGATTTCACGGTACAGGAACCGTGGAGATTTCAGTACCGCCAGCACACTGCGACGAACGGCATCCTCTGTTGTGTCCGCCGATTCAAATTGACTATCAACGTAGACGTTCTGTTCGTGCGCGGACAGAGGTCGCCGGAAGGCTCGGTTCGCGAACGTCGCGCAGAATTTATTTAACCTTTCGTCGCGTTCTTCGGACTTTTTTCCAGGCACGATACGCCGCAACATAGGCCACAACCTGTCGACGGTGTCGACCGCGGCAAATGTTGTCGCCTCGTCCCATTCCTTCGAAACGGTCGTGCCGCGAAGGTAGCCATCGCTGCGGTCATCCGGCGGGAAGGGAGTGTCGACGACCAACACCTGTGTCGAATTCTGCGGTGACAGATTCCGTGCCGGAATCGGCTGATCGATTCCGTGCGGCGGCTTCCACCACAGCCGGACGGAAGCCGTCTTTTCCTTGAAGGTGAACCATTCCAGACGCAGCGGATAGATTCGCCCGGCCAGCAGAAACAGAGAGTCGCGGTATTCGGTGTCGTAACCGGACTTTACCCAGGCATCGATCAGTGCTGTGTTCGGATCGTTAACGAACAGGCGACCGCCGTTTTCCGTTTTCAGTGCGAAGTCGTACCACCCGGTTTCGTTAACGACCACAGAACCCTCCCAGCGAATGGAGAACTCTTCCGCTTTCGGGATCTTTTCTTTGTCCGGGGTCCCGTCACCAAAATCAAAGTTAATGACCGGATCGAGCCGCTCGATGACCTTGTCCTGATCTTTGAAACGGCGTGACTTGTAGTAACGAGCGGTCAGCCCGTGGCGATCGTCCGGTTGACTGGACGATGTGAAGCTCTCAACCAGATCCGCCACGCAATTGCGGTATTGCGACACCGTCAGGCGGCTGAGTTTTGTTCGTGGAGGATTGATGCGAGCCTGGGCCTCCGGCGAATAGAAAGCCGTCTGCATCCACTCGGCGACGGCCGCCGCATCATCGCCCGTACACTTCTCCGATTCGCCTTCGGGCATCGTCGCGGCAATGATTTCGGCCAGATCGATTGTGGGTCTGTCGCCAAACAGTCGTTTCGGATAGTTGTCGGCAGTACCTTCGCCAGTCTTCCCGTGACACGTGGCGCACTGCGACGCAAAGATTTTTGCACCTCGCTGTTTCGCGACATCGTCGGCAGTGACAGGCGAAGACGGTACGCAGGCAATGACAAGTGTCAGCAGGATTGATTTCGCAGGAATGGACATGCAGAGCAAGTTGCGGTAGGAGGAGGGCAGGCGATAGCCGATGGCGGGACTTCTATGATAACCGACTGAGACGGCAATTAAAGGGCCGCGTTTTTCATATGACAATTCGGGTGTGCTCACGGATTGCGGTTCCGGATTATTGGGTGGCCGTGGCTGGACTGAGCTTGCGAAGGAAGCCCCGGGGTTTTACTCGTGCCTCGCTCCAATCCTCGCCACCCTCACTGACTCCACAATCATCCACGAGCGCCCCAGGCAATTCAGCCTGTTATGAAGATACACGCGGGCAAAATTCTCATTTGCTGGTCTTCGTGGACAACAACGATTTGCAGCCGCAGTTATACTGCCGGGCCTTCTGCGGTCCTTCGCACACGTTTTTCGCTTGATCATTCTGCGTCGCCCTGAGCAGATTTTGGGATCACAGTAATTACCATGGGATATCGGAATCTACAGCAGTGCGTTCGGCATCTTGAGCGGCGGCGGATGCTGGTCCGGGTTTCTGAGGAGATCGATGCCGACCTGGAAGCGGCCGAGATCCATCGACGGGTGTACGCGGCGGGCGGGCCGGCGTTGTTGTTCGACAATGTCCGGAACTGCCGATTTCCAATGGCCAGCAATCTGTTCGGTACGATGGATCGCACCCGCTTCATCTTCCGAGACGCTCTGGCCGGCGTGCAGACGCTGATTCGTTTGAAGAAGGATCCGACAGAATTGCTGCGGCACCCACTGCGGGCGCCTTCCGTGCTGCGGACTCTGCTTTCCATGCGGCCTGCAAAGCGGTCCACGGGGCCCGTGCTTGCTCATGAAACATCGGTGGATCAGCTGCCGCCGTTGAAGAGCTGGCCCAGGGACGGCGGCGCATTTATCACGCTGCCCGAGGTTTATACCGAGCACCCGGATCGGCCCGGTTACATCAATTCCAATCTGGGTATGTACCGAGTTCAGCTTAACGGCAATCAGTACTCACCCAATCGTCAGGTCGGTCTGCACTACCAGATCCATCGCAGCATCGGTCAGCATCATGCGGCAGCTCTTGCGAAAGGCGAGCCGCTGCGGGTTAATATTTTTGTCGGTGGACCTCCGTCGATGGCGATTGCTGCAGTGATGCCGTTGCCGGAAGGAATTCCGGAGGTCGCATTCGCCGGTGCATTATCGCGACGTGCCATCCGCATGATTCGCCGAGCGGACGGACCAATGATCTGCGCAGAGGCTGACTTCTGCATTACCGGTACGATTGCGCCGGAAGAATTGCCGGAAGGTCCGTTTGGTGATCATCTTGGCTACTACAGTCTGAGTCACGACTTCCCGGTGCTGAACGTGGACAGGGTCTATCATCGAAAAGATGCAATCTGGCCGTTCACTGTTGTCGGCCGTCCGCCGCAGGAAGACACCAGCTTCGGCGAATTGATTCATGAACTGACCGGGCCGGCGATTCCAGCAGTGCTGCCCGGTGTACGTGCGATTCATGCCGTGGATCAGTCGGGCGTCCATCCGCTGTTGCTGGCGATCGGCAACGAACGTTACGTGCCGTACGCTCAGGAACGGCAACCCCAGGAAGTGCTGACGAACGCCAATGCGATTCTTGGACAGGGTCAACTTTCACTGGCCAAATATCTATTGATCACGGCGCATCAGGACAACCCGGATCTGGACATCAACGACATCGAAGCGTTTTTTCGTCACGTGCTGGAACGAGTTGACTGGACGCGCGACCTGCACTTTCAGACGCGCACGACCATCGATACACTCGACTATACCGGCACGGGCTTGAATGAAGGCTCGAAGCTGGTGATCGCGGGTGTTGGACGAGTGCGACGTGAACTGCCGACGGAAGTGCCCGCTGATCTGTGGCTGCCGGACGGATTTGAGAATGCTCGCGTCTGCCTGCCCGGTGTCATCGCGATTACGGCCCCGAATTGGTCGGTGGGGCCTCATCAGGCTGACCCGGCTGGGCACAGGTTCAGTGATCTGATGCCCGCCGATTCAGTGCTGAACCGGTTTCCGCTGGTCGTGCTGACCGAAGACAGCGAATTCTGTTCACAGTCATTGAGTAATTTTTTGTGGGTGACGTTTACGCGGTCGAACCCTGCAGCGGACATTTACGGCATTGACAGTTCTACAGAACAGAAGCACTGGGGCTGTCGCGGCAGTCTGGTCATTGATGCTCGACTGAAGGCTCACATGGCTCCAGCACTGGAAGTGGATCCGGACGTGTCAAAGCGCGTCGATCGTCTGTTTTCGCGGGGAGGATCGCTGCACGGGATCTGTTGAAATCGTGACCAGCGGCGACAACCTGAGAGTCGAGGGTTCACTTGCGTCCTGGGCTCTGATAACGTGGGTAGTCCTCCATCTCTTCCCACCTTATGACCAGACGCATTATGCGAGCAACGATTCTTACTCTCATCGGTTGTTTGTCCCTCAACCATGCGGCGGCCGCTGACGTCGACTTCAATCGCGACGTTCGCCCCCTGCTTTCGGATGCCTGTTTCGCGTGCCACGGTCCGGATGCCGGACAACGCCAGTCGGACCTGCGGCTTGATCAGCAGGAAGGGCTGTTCCGCTCTGTGGACGGCGTCACGATTGTCGACGCAAGGTCGGCGGACAACAGCGAATTGCTGAAACGCATCATGTCGACGGATCCTGATGTGGTGATGCCGCCACCGGATTCGGGCAAGACGCTGACCGGTAACCAGAGGCTGGTCATCCGGGACTGGGTCAAAAGTGGAGCAGCATGGAAGGGGCACTGGTCGTATATTCCGCCGACCAGGCCGGAAGTGCCGACAACCGAAGTCAGCGCCACCGCCAATGACATTGATCGGTTTCTGCAGGAAACACTCAATCGAAAAGGATTGCAGCCGCTGGGCCCGGCGGATAGCACGACCCTCGCGCGACGACTGTCATTTGACCTGACCGGATTGCCACCGACTGCGGATCAAGTTGCTCGGTTTGCTGCTGACATGTCTCCGAAGAACCAGGCGGCCTATGTTGACGAATTGCTGTCATCGCATCACTACGCAGAACGCATGACGGGGTTGTGGCTGGACCTTGTGCGTTACGCCGACACGAACGGCATCCACGGTGACAATCATCGTGATGTCTGGATGTACCGTGATTACGTGATTGACGCGTTTCGGCGCAACATGCCGTATGACCAGTTTACGACGGAGCAGCTGGCCGGTGACCTGCTGCCGAACGCGACCGACGAACAGCGCATCGCATCCGGTTACAACCGGCTGCTGATGACAACTCGCGAAGGCGGAGCACAAGCCAAAGAGTATCTGGCCAAGTACTCGGCCGACCGAGTCAGAAACGCGTCCGCTGTCTGGATGGGGGCCACGATGGGCTGCTGCGAATGCCACGATCACAAGTTTGATCCTTATTCCATCACGGACTTCTATCAATTCGCTTCGTTCTTCGCTGACATTAAGGACGTTGCGGTCGGTGTGCAGCCAGAAGTGAAGATGCCGTCACGGCAGCAAAAAGAAACACAGTTGAAACTGGATGCACAGATTGCTGAACTGCAAAAAAGGGTGATCACCCAGACGCCCGAGATTGAGGCCGCCATGCAGGCATGGGCACTGGACCTGCAGGCAAAACTGAAGGCGACACCGAAGAACTGGGGCATTGCCTCCGTTGTCGACATGAAGTCTGCGAACGGACAGAATCTTTCTCTACTCGATGACGGAAGTCTTCTGACTGCCGGGCCTCTGCCGAAGCACGACACTTTGACCATCGTCGTTTCTCCATCCGCAGGAAAAGTATCCGGACTGCGACTGGAAACTCTGCGGCATGAATCGTTCACGAAGAAATCTCTGTCAAGGCCGCCTGGCAACGGAAACTTTGTGCTGTCCGGAATCACGGTGACACAGATTCGCAACGGTGATGGCAGTGAACAGCAGGTTGCGATCAAAGACGCGGTTGCCAGCTTTGAACAGAAAGGCTGGCCCGTCAAGAACGCGTTGGATGGCAAGCCGGCGACCGGTTGGGCCGTCGATGGTCAGGTCAGTTCTGCCAGAGATCCGCTGGCGGTGTTCCGCTTTGCCACGGCGATTGACGTCGCTGCTGGTGACCGACTGATCGTGGAACTGCAGCAGGAAGCTGTTGACTTCCACAACATCGGACTGTTCCGGCTCAGCACATCAACTGTCGAAAACCCGGGACTGAAGGACAACAGTCTTGGCCTGGCCACCCAGCATGTTGCGACACTGGAAGCCTGGCCGTCCGTTTCGGATGAGCAAAAGACGGCGCTGGCCGTGTACTACCGCAGCATCGCTCCCTTGCTGGCAGACGCTCGCGGTCAGTTGAGTCGGGCAAAGAAGGATCGGGAGACTTTGGAAAAGCAGATCCCCGAAACGCTGATCACTCGCACACAGGCCCCCCGCGAAATTCGAGTTTTGGCGAGGGGCAACTGGATGGACGACAGCGGTCTTGTCGCCACTCCGAAGGTTCCGCATTTTCTGAAACAACTTTCCGTCGAAGGCCGAGCCTCACGACTGCACCTGGCACAGTGGTTCATCGACAAAGAGAACCCTCTGGTCGCGCGAGTGTTTGTGAATCGGTTGTGGCAGCAGTTCTTTGGCAAGGGCATCGTCAAAACAGCAGACGATTTTGGTTCGCAAGGCAGCTGGCCGACTCATCCCGAGTTGCTGGACTGGCTGGCGGTTGAATTTCGTGAAAGCGGATGGAATATCCAGCATGTCATCCGACTAATCGTATCGTCCGATGCTTATCGACGGACATCCGTCGTGACCCCGGAACTGCGGGAAACGGACCCGTTCAACGACTGGCTGGCCTATCAGTCACGATATCGCCTGGACGCGGAATTTATACGCGACAACGCCCTGGTCGTGTCCGGTCTGCTGGTCGACAAGGTCGGCGGTCGCAGTGCAAAACCTTATCAGCCGGCAGGATACTGGGCTCACCTGAATTTCCCGATGCGAAAGTGGCAGCACGACAACGGCGACAATCAATATCGTCGTGGCCTGTACACTTATTGGTGTCGCACATTTCTGCATCCGGCGATGCGGTCCTTTGACGCTCCCACCCGCGAGGAATGCACTGTCGAACGACCACGCAGCAACAACAGTCTGCAGGCGCTGGTGCTGTTGAACGATCCAAGCTTTGTGGAGGCCGCTCGAACGCTGGCAGCGATGACGATCACCAGGGGAGGACCGTCCACTGAGTCCAGACTTCAGTTTGTGTTTCGCCGCTGTCTTTCCCGTGACCCTGCAGCTGATGAAATCAAGGTGTTGAAGACATTGCTGGAAAAACAGCAGCAGCAGTTCGCCGCTGCTCCGAAGCAGGCCGACGAATTAGTGAAGGTGGGGCAGTCTGCCGCCCCGTCCAACATTAATCCGGTCGAACTTGCCGCGTGGACGGCGGTGGCCAGAGTCATCCTGAACCTGCACGAAGTCATCACGCGGACGTAGGATCGTCTGCCAGAAACTTCTTCAGACGCGGAATGACTTTCGATTCCGTTTCTCGCGTCCAGCACTCCCAGATGACGAGTGTCTGCCAGCCGTCACGCCGCAGAGTTCTGATATTTCGCCGATCGCGGTCCACGTTCGCCGTGCGTTTGGACTGCCAGAATTCGGCATTTGTCTTCGGTTTTACTCGGCCGTAGCGACACCGGTGCATGTGCCAGAAACAACCGTGGACAAATATAATTTTCCCGTGGCGGGGCAAAACCAAATCCGGCTTACCGGGCAGATCCTTACGGTGCAGGCGAAAGCGGTAGCCCATCTGGTGTACCAGAGACCGGACGATCAGTTCCGGCTTCGTATCCTTGCCCTGGATTCGCGACATGTTGAACGAACGTTGCTTTGGCGAATGAACGTCAACCATTCAATGTCGTCTCCGACGTCGCAGCCACTCGGCCCCCACCGGCCCCTGTCGCGATCATGCCTGCGACGTAGCCGCCTCGAAAACCGGCGTCGATGTTGACCGTCACCACGTTGGAAGCACAGCACGTCAGCATGGAGAGCATGGCAGTGATTCCTCCAAACGATGCTCCGTAACCAACTGAAGTGGGGACGCCGATGACCGGACACCCGACAAGACCACCGACAACGGAAGGCAGAGCCGCTTCCATGCCAGCGACGCAGACGATAGCACGTACGTTCTGCAGCAAAGAAACGTATTTCTGCAGTCGTTGCGGTCCGGCCACACCCACGTCCTCAATCAGTCTGCAGGCCACATTCATCCATCGCAGTGTTTCCACCGCTTCCTGTGCCACAGCGGTATCGCAGCTGCCGGCGGTGACCACGGCCACCAGCGGTTCGCTGTCGGTCGTGGCAGCGTCTGTGTCCTCGTTTGTGTCGCCGGCAGCTGGAACAGTTATCGTGCGAGCGATGGGATTATGGCGGGCACCGGAATACGTGGCTTTGATCAGGTCAGCCTGCTGTTGTGAAACCCGCGTGACGAGGCCGCGTTGCCCGGCCGCATGCTGTTCCTTCAGAATTTCCACGATCAGTTCCGGCGGCTTGCCTTCGCCGAAGATCACTTCCGGAAATCCGCACCGTGACGCTCGCCCGATGTCGACGTCCGCACCGTCGATCGTTGCCGTTTCTGTAAGCTGCATCAAGCCACGCAACGCGGCTTCACACTGCGACGAATCCGTCAGAAAGTTGCTGAGAACGCTGCGAATCTGGTCCGGTCCGGGCAACATGGACAATCAACTTTCAAGCGTTACACGGCGATCAGGACGTAAACGACGGCAAGGATAATTTGCACGATGGCAAATGGAACAGC
>JBDONA010000920.1:0-9427 GCA_039831575.1 Fuerstiella sp.
TGACCCGCACGCCGGACGAAGTCAAGATGCTGATGATCGACCCGAAAATGGTCGAACTCAGTCCGTACAAAAATCTGCCGCATCTCATGCATCCGGTCATCACCGACATGAAGAAGGCAGAAGCCGTGCTCGCATGGGCTGTCGACAAAATGGAAGAACGGTATGACCTGCTGTCGCAGGTCGGAGTTCGCCATCTTGACAGTTACAACAAGCTGGGCCGATCCGCCGTACTGAACAAGATGGGCATCAGCGAACTGCATGAGGAGGCACAGAACGTACCCCACAAAATGCCATACATCGTCATCATCGCGGACGAAATGGCCGACCTGATGATGACCAACGGCAAGGAAGTCGAATCACATATCATCCGTCTGGCTCAGAAGTCTCGTGCCGTGGGCATTCATCTTGTGCTGGCGACACAGAAACCGACGGTGGACGTCATCACGGGCCTGATCAAGTCCAACCTGCCGGCTCGAGTCTCCTTCCAGGTGGCCAGCAAGATGGACAGCCGTGTTGTGCTGGACGAAAGCGGTGCGGAACGACTGCTGGGTTGCGGCGACATGCTGTATCTGGCGCCCGGCACCAGTACTCTGACTCGCGCCCAGGGAACTTATGTCAGCGATGAGGAAATCAATGCGGTCATCGACTTCTTCAGTGATGTCGAACCGGAATACAGCGAAGAACTGCAACAGATCGTCGCCAACAGCGTCAATGCCGGGGGCGGTGATGATTCAGGAGACTCCGGTCCCCGTCAGCACGACGACCAATATGACAATGCGATCGATGTGGTGGTCCGCGAAGGACGCGGCAGTTGTTCGCTGCTGCAACGCTGTCTGGGAATCGGATATGGCCGAGCGTCGCGCATGATCGACTGGATGGCAGAAGACGGTATCGTCGGCGACTACAACGGAGCTCAGGCGCGCGAAGTGCTGTACAGCCCCGACCAATGGGAAGAAGCGAAAGCCGAGCGGGACGTAGGTTGAACGGGGAACAGCGGACAGTCGTCCTCGCCTCTCGCGGGAAACAATGTCCTGACGCAACCCGCAACGTCGTGTGCAGCCGTGCAGTTGACTGCGATTCGCGGGTGGCACAAGAGGCTGCGACAGAGCGGCGTGATAGAAATCGACGATGCAGACATAAGCCTCCTGTTGCAGCGCAACCCTTGTTGCAAGCAACAGGGCCACCCGCCCCGTCCTCGCATCCTCTCGTCTCTCGTCTCTCGTCTCTCGTCTCTCGTCTCTCGTCTCTCGTCTCTCGTCTCTCGTCTCTCGTCTCTCGTCTCTCGTCTCTCGTCTCTCGTCTCTCGTCTCTCGTCTCTCGTCTCTCGTCTCTAATACAACTGTTTCGCCAATTCCCTGATCTCATCTCTGGTGGCCTTGCCGTCGACGTTCGTATCCAGACTGCCGAAACCGCGAAACCGCCGCACGACAATCGGTGCTTCGTCTTCGACGATGTACCCATCACCATTGGCGTCCATTTTTTCGAAGACACGAGCCACATACGCATCGATCTTCTGCTGCCGATTGCTGTCGGACGTCGCGTCGGCCTGCTGTGTCCGCACAGTGGTTGTCGTGGGTTTGATTCGCGGCTCTGAAACGGCAAAGAACGCAACCGCCATTTCTTCCCATGTCTGATCACCCCAAAACACAAACTCAGAAGGATCGGGATTGAAAGGATTGCCTGCTGAGTTATCGAACGTTGCTTCGAATCGAAGCTTATCAAGGTTGGCGACTGGAATCGGCTCTTGGAATTCGTAACTGTGCTGCCAGTTGAAGTCGTATTTGGGCACGCTCAGCAACGTCTGTGACGAATCAGGCCCCGTCAACAGTCGGAACGATTTGCCGCGGTAATGCATGTGAGGCGTCGCTGCCAGCAGGTGACCGTGTTCCGGCAGTCGCGGGACCTTCACAGTAATTGTGTGGTCGCTGGCGTGAGGTTTGATCTCAAACTCCTGTTCAATGCCAACGACCGTGAAGACCTCGTGAGTCATGTCTTTGTCGTCGCCAAACAGCAGCCCTATTTTTGTTGTGTCCTCCTGTTCCACGCCGTTCGGCGTGTAGTGCATCTGAAACACCAGCTTTGACCCCACGGGAATCTTTCTGCCATGTCCCGCAGGCAGGGACACCAGACGCTGGCCCGGTACGTAAGCCGTCAGCCAGCCGACTCCGCGAAACCGAGCACCATCCGGCGGCCGAACAAACACGATCGCATGATGCACGACCGCTCGACTTCCGGGAATCACCTGAGCTCCGGTGATCCATGTGTCCTGTTCAAAATGCGGGTCGACAACAAAGTACTGATACTCAACGACGCCATCCTTCTTCACAACAAACGGACGCTTTCCCATCTCGACAATCAGGTCCGGTTGTCGCTCAAGTTGCCAGTCCATGACAAATTCGACTGGTTCCGGCTGTTCGGCTGCATCGCCCTGCTTTAGCCCACCGGCCACCCAGTCTTGCAGTATTTTCCTGTCAGCCTCCGGCATCTGGCGAGCGTTCGCGAAGTTGCCGTGATTCGGGTCGGCGTGCCACGGCGGCATGCGCCCGTTGTCGATGGTCTCTAACATCGTGTCGGCCCAACCCGCCACCTGGTCATAGCTGTCCATCGCGAACGGACCAATCTCACCCGTGCGATGACATTCCAGACAGTGCTTCTGCAAGACTCGAGCCACGTGGCGGTTGTAGGTGATGTCGTTCCTAACGATTTCATGCGGCGGCCTGTTGCTGACTTTTCCAATGAAACATCCCAGCGGTGTCGTGTCTGCGGTGGAGACTGGTTTTCCCGCCAGAAGTTCCTCAATAGCGACACGCAGGTCCTGTTGAGTCGGCGCGGCACGATTGATTCCGGGAGCGTACTGATCATCAATGCGTCCGTGGTACCTCAGCTGCAATTGGTCGTCCAGCAAAAAAACTTCCGGAGTGCGAGTGGCCCCGTACCGGTCCGCGATCAGGTTGCTGCGATCGTGAATGACAGGAAAGGTAACCGACAGCTCATCCACGTACGCACGGATCTTTGCCATGGAATCCTGGCGATTGCTGTTAACACCAATCACGCGCACACCGTGCCTGGAGAATTCACTGGCCAGTTCCGACAGACGCGGTCCGTAGACCCGGGCCATCGGACACTCCGCACCCAGAAAACAAACGACCGTCAGTTTAAAGCCATCGTTCTTCGCGACGACAATCTTGTCACCACTGGCTGACGTGGTTGCAAAGTTGTACTCGTGCCCGGGGCCGTTGGCAGCGGCGACCGGCAGAGCCAGTCCAATAGTCAACAGGAACGTTGACACCGTACGCACTGCGTAGCTGAAGTCGTGAGACTTCAGAGCGACCGCCGAACTGCTCGAATTCTGACGAACCCGGCTGCAATGATCTTTCAATGGACTGCCTTTCAGAGCGACTACTGCTGTGTGCGATTCCTGATGCCTGCGGCAATGCCTGAACAATACACCAGACCGCGTCATCGACTCAACAGGTTTGGATCGGCTTTGCCCAGCGTCATCTGAACCTGCTGTTCGACCATCGTTCTGTATTTGCCGCCGGACACCATCAATTCTTCGTGCGTCCCGGTCTGAGTGATTTCACCATTTTCAACCACGCAGATCAGATCCGCTCCGGCAATTGTACTCAGCCGATGAGCAATCACGAACGACGTCCGTCCATGCATCAATTCCGCCAGCGAATCCTGAATCAGACGTTCACTTTCGGTATCCAGATTACTGGTGGCTTCGTCCAGGATCAACAGTTTGGGGTCGGCAAGGACGGCTCGTGCAATCGCCAGTCGCTGACGCTGGCCACCACTCAGCCGCACACCTCGTTCGCCAATCAGTGTTTCCAGACCGTCCGTCAGCCGATCAATGAACTCCAACGCATTCGCCGCTTGGGCGGCCGCGCGAATGTCGTCATCCGAAGCGTCTCGGCGAGCATACGCGATATTGTCGGCGATCGAACCGTCAAACAGAAACACGTCCTGCTCCACCACGCCCAACAGGCTGCGAAACGATTCGACGTCGTACTCCCTAAGATTTCGCCCATCCAGCAGCACGCGACCTGCGGTGGGGTCATAGAACCGTGCCACCAGATTGCACAACGTCGTCTTCCCTGCCCCGCTGGGTCCCACCAGAGCCACGACCTGGCCTCCGCGAATTTCAAGGTTGATATCACGCAACGCCGGCGAGTCTGTGCCGGGATAGGTGAACGTCACGCCCTGAAAACTGATGTCGCCCTGCACCGTGTCGCGGTTGATTCGTATGGAATCTGGCGTGGACTGCATTTCACGAGGTTCGTCCAGCAGATCCAGAATTCGATCCAGACCGCTGAGGCTGTTCTGCACCTGCGTGGCACTGTTAGCCAGTGTAGCCAAAGGCTCAAGCAGCATCAGCAGGTACACCAGAAACATCATCAGGTCGCCAATCGTCAGGCCACCGTCGATGACTCGCCAGCCACCATAAAACAACAAGGCCCCGCTGCTGATCGGGATCATCGCCTCCCAGATCATTTCCACGACGCGCATCCACCACCACGAATACAGCTCCTTGCGAGCCATCAGATTGTTGTCAGTGATGAATCGTCCCGCTTCGCGTTTCTGGCGACTGAAGGCCCGCACAACTCGCATGCCGGCAAAAGCTTCGGCAGCTCCCGCGTCGATCAGTTCCCGCTGTTTGCGGATGGCACGAAACTGAGGACGAATTCTGTTGATCCATGTGCGGTGAGTCAGAAAGACCAGCGGCAGCAATACGACGGCACCGCCCAGCAACGTCCAGTCAACCCACGCCAGCACCAGAAAACTGCCAACCAGCTGGATCCCGGCGCGCCACGGGTTGTACATCAGCCCAAACACCAATTCCCCGACGCTGCCACCGTCTTCGCGAAGAATCGACGCCACACCGCCGGAACGGATTTCCTGCACCCGATGCAGTGGCAGACGAACGGCGTGTTCAAAAACGCGACGACGGACATCCAGCTGAATGCGTTTGGTGATTCGAGTGGCGTACCAGCGACTACAGATATGAATGAAGATCTTCACCAAAGAAATGGCGACGACCCCCAGCAGCGTGTACAGCAACAGCGTTTTGGGGGTGGCATCCACCAGTGAGGGAAACCACGTGACGAACGATTCCGGCAGCGGCCGCGACGTAAGAACGTAGTCCAGCAGAAACTTGGTTCCGGCCGGAGGAATCAATCCCAGCAGAGTGGCCAGCGTCAGCGATGCCAGAATCCCCACGATCTGCAGGCGGAACAACGACAGCAATGAAAAGAATCGCCGCACCAGCTCCCCGGCCGACCGTACCCGGTCCTTGCGACTGCGGACGTGGCCGGTCGTATGCATGCCTCCGCCGCTGGGAAGTTCGCCGGAACGCGCCTTGTCCCGATACGTATGGAACTGGCTGCGACTGCTTTTTCGGCCCCTGGTATTATTCTCCGTCGTCGTGCTGACGGATTCGCTGTTCGTCGTCTTCATGACTGATTGTAAGCTTAGGTCGCAGGCGGTCGAGCGTTACCAGTCCGATTCCTTCAACCCGAGTCAGATCGTCGATTGTCGGAAACGGGCCGTTTGCTTCACGATCGGCCACAATCCGATGTGCCATCGTCTGACCAATGCCTTCCAGTTGCATCCATTCCACCCACGTTCCGGTATTCACATCAACGTGATACCACTGAAACGCAGGGCCTCGCTGCCACGGCAACGGATCCGGACGATCGAACGCCGTGATCAGGTATTGCGTCGACATCACCACAAAGAAAATCCAGCCGAGTACGATCAAAAACCAATCGCGTTCACCGGCTGGCCGGGATTCCAGCTGCACGTCATCGACTTCAGCATGCGATGACTTTTCTGCGGTCGCCGGATCAGCAGCGGTCACCAGAGCAGGCAGTTCAGCAGTCGGCGTTTCTGCACCGGGATCAGACTGGTCGTGGCTGTGGCTGCCCTTTGCATTTGATGTCACGTCGGTCATCGATAAACGTCTCCCGACATAATCGACTGGTGTTGACTCCAGGGTGATTTAACATAATGCCTGCATGCATAATACTCGTCAAGCCGCACCGCCAAATATTCAGTTGCGAATCAATCCACTACTCGCCGCTTCACCCACCGTCGGCGTACTCTTGGCTCAAACGCTGCGAAAGCAAGAAACAGGCTCCTAATCCACGTGTTTTGCCGCAGCACAATCTCTAACTCGCCCCCCAGGGGTGATGGTTATCCGCATTCGTCCAGCAAATCAGCGGTAAGAATCAACAATCTGGGGATGTTCGTTAGATTAAAGGAGAACGTGATACCGTTCCCACCTTTCTTGTTGGTCTAATGTGCGTAGTAAACAGCGCGGTGGCGAAGACAGATCATCGTGCGCGAGGTTGTTCACAGATTCGACGCTCATCGTTTTGGTTGTCAGAACTGGCTCAACAACATGTCCTCTTATGCAGCGTTACCTGTCACTAGACATTGCACAATCTTGTGCGTTCTTTTCCTGTTTTCTCTTTAAAGGTGATTCTCATGTCACATCGTTGTTCGTCGCGTCGTAAGCGCGGCTTTACCCTGATCGAACTGTTGGTGGTCATCGCCATTATCGCAATCTTAATTGCGTTGCTGCTGCCCGCTGTGCAACAGGCACGTGAAGCCGCACGTCGCACCCAGTGCAAAAACAACCTGAAGCAGCTCGGGCTGGCGATGCACAACTATCATGACATCTACAAAATGTTTCCCACCGGTGCCGTGCCAAAGGTCAGGGGGAACGGTAACTTTCAGGGCAACGAAGAACACTACGGCTGGATGGTCTTTCTCCTACCACAAATTGATCAGGCACCGTTGTTTAACCAGCTGGACGTCAACAACGTAACGCTGGCAAACGTAGGCCGCGCCATCGGCAATGATGCGGCTGCCCTGGCTGCAGCGTTTCCGCCAATCACGGCCTTTCAATGTCCCAGCGACACCACCGGTGGCCGGCTCAAGGCCGGCATGAGAAGACAACACTTCAACGGCAACGGTTTTCCCGGCGGTGGAACATTTCGACCACCAACCAGCAACTACCTCGGTGTTTGCGGCTATAAGGACATCAACCGCCCGAACAATTACAGGACCAACACCAACGATGGTGTCCTTTACAATCGCTCAACGACCAAAATTCGGGACATTACAGATGGAACGAGTAACACATTTGCGGTCGGCGAACGCGAACAGCGCTGCGGGGCGGGGTCGTGGATCGGCAACCGCAATCCGACTGGAGGCGGCACGCACGGAGCCGATTATCTGTTCGGCCGAATCTCTGTACTATTGAATCATCCGGATAACCGCACCTCGCAGCGCTGCACCGACGGGTTCAGCAGTAAGCACGTAGGGGGCGGGCAATTCCTGATGTGTGACGGCAGTGTCAGATTCGTGAGCGAGAACATCGACTTCCGCAATATCACAGATAATGTCGGTTGGCGGGATCACGGGCAAACCAACGCCAATATCAGCCCGGCACGTTACGCCCAGATGGGTGTGTACCAGCTACTCGGTATCCGCGACGATAATCAGGTGGTTGGTGAGTTTTGATATCTGCGTAAGGCATAATCAAGCCAGAAGTCACTGCTTGATTCAACGATCAAGGCCGCAGGAATCGACCTACCGTGACCTGCGGTCTTTTGCTTTTTCACCAGTGCGCTTCCGGCGGTGGAGCGCACGATCAATTCAACCAGAAATACGCATTCCGGGATTTTTCAATGAACAAGACATATTCAAGGATTCTTCTTTCAGCTCTGGCCATCGTATGTTGCGTTGGCTGTGGCGGCGGCGGACCAGCAGACCAGCCGGATCTGGCAAATGTCAGCGGCACAGTCACGCTCGATGGCAAACCACTCGCTGATGCGATGGTTCAGTTCAATCCTGACGGGGAGGGTCGGCCATCATCCGGAACAACGTCCTCGGACGGCAGCTATACACTCCAGTACACCGCCGACCATTCCGGCGCTAAAATCGGCGGGCACTCCGTGACGGTTAGTCTTGTCGGCGCCGATGAAGACTACGCCGAAGGCGAAGGTGACGACGACACCGGTGACGGTGACGGTGACGAGGACGGTGACGAGGACGAGGACGACGGGGATACAGGTCTTCCTCCGGCAGCTTCGGACGGGTCGATCAAGCAGACCGTGGAGGCTGGTTCCAATACCATCGACATCGCACTGTAGTGTCGCCTATCCACACGGACGCACTCATGAAACCTGTGGTACACGGCGTTGATATTCAGTTTGGCCGTGGTGTTAATCGCGTTTCCGCCGACGCTGCGTCGGCGGAACCATGACTCACACGCTGCGAAAGCAAGAAACAGGCTCCTAATCCACGTGTTTTGCCGCAGCACAATCTCTAACTCGCCCCCCAGGGGTGATGGTTATCCAGCATTCGTCCAGCAAATCAGCGGTAAGAATCAACAATCTGGGGATGTTCGTTAGATTAAAGGAGAACGTGATTCCGTTCCCACCTTTTTTCTTGTTTAATCGGTGTGAACTTTTGACAGTCCGGCAACCCAGTTGACTCGTTCTGTGTGACGCAGCCTGTATGTCTGTGATATTGGCTGATTGACCCCGGCAATCTAAGCCGTTTGGTCAGTGAAGATGAGCGCGTCTCGCGGCATGGGCATGGGAGCAAAGGTAGAAAACTTAGTCGGTTTCAGCACCAATCTATGATGTCCCGTCCGGACGTCGTTTTGCATAACACTGTGGTCTCAACTTTTCTGGTTTTCTTTTCAAAGGAGAATGTGATGCAATTGTCCCGACGTCCTCGCTCTGCGCGTGGATTCACTCTGATCGAATTGCTGGTGGTCATCGCAATTATCGCAATTCTGATTGCGTTGTTGTTGCCGGCTGTACAGCAGGCACGCGAGGCCGCTCGGCGGACGCAGTGCAAGAACAACCTGAAACAATTGGCACTGGCCTGTCATAACTACGAGAGCACGTTTGGGCTGTTCCCGATCGGTCATCAGTATGTTGGTGATTGGGACGGTGGAAGAAATCGTCATTGGGGCGGCTCAGGGTTCTCATGGGGTGGTTATGTCCTGCCGTTCATCGACGGGGCGAACATCTCGAACCAGTTCGACTATGACTATCCGATCTCAGGACTCGGGCAGGCCACGCGGACCAATCACCTTGTGGCAGGAACTCCTGTTTCGTCGTATCGTTGTCCATCAGACCTCGCTCCTGCAACCAGACCCTACTTCACAAATCAGCCGTGGGGTTATGAAGCCGCGTTGACCAGTTATGCAGCCTGTGCCGGTGCGTTCCATAACCCATTCGTACCGGCCACTGCCGGTGCCAGTGGGCAGCGTCGCAGTAACACAGGCATGTTTAATCGTGACATCGGCGTTAAATTTCGCGATGTCACGGATGGAACGTCAAATACGTTCCTGATTGGTGAGCAGGCTTTCAAGCTGAAGAATGCGCCCGGTCAGGGTGGT
>JBDONA010000636.1:0-2186 GCA_039831575.1 Fuerstiella sp.
TGGCGAACACCTCGCCACCGTCCGCACGGATGCACGGATGCACGGATGCACGGATTTTGAAAAATTGCTCCCTGCAATTTCAAACACAATTCAAATCGACGAAAAACTCACAGCCTCGACGGGGTGGTATGAAATCAACGCGCCGGTAAGCCGTCGGTTACGGATTGTTTACGTGAATCGAGCAACCTGCGCACGTCTACCGACCGCCGATCGAATCTGTGCGCCAGCTTCTTAAGTATTTCGCGGCAGGAATCGCACCAACGTTGGTGCGGCCTTTGCCAAGGGACTCGGCGACCTGAGCAAGATTGTGCCTGCGACGGGCGTTGCCATGCACATACTGCTCGACAGCCTCCGCCGCCGCTGCCGCCGCTTGTTCGTTCCTGGCAGACAGTAACTTGCACAGCAGTCGGCGGAAGTGGATGTCCTGAGGTGCCGTATGCCATTTGGCGTCGGACAACTTTCGAGTTGGCATGCTGAGTAAAATTGTCTCTGCTTTTGTCGGGATGCTGCCACCGATCAACTTGACGACTTCCGCCAGAATCGCTGACGCGTCCGTTTCACTGGGCTGAATGAGGGCAAAGTTGGCGGTCACACGGTTTTTGTTGGTCACAAGCACGGTCACGTTGACGTTTCTGTTCAGCCCGTAACTGCCGGGCCCTTCGGAACCATCGACCGAAACGCCCACCGGCAGTCCTGTGCCCCACCAACTGATTGATTTCCGCAGATACTCTCTGGCTTCATGATGATCATCGTTGAGCCAGACCACGCCGGCGGATAATCCGTCATCGGCACGCATCTCGGAGTAATTCATCAGGACCCGCGTCAATCGCGCTGCCGGCCGGTTGGCGCCGTTCACGAACACCAGCAATGTTGGTTTAGCGGCGGACGCTGGCGCGAAATTGGCGACGGCTGCGTGTTCTGTGTCCGTATAGGCCAGCACAACCTTTAGCGGCGGAACCGCCTCACCTGGCTGAGGCCCGGAATACACGACAGTTTCGTCCGACGCGACCGTACCACCAATTGCCAGCAGTATGGTCGAAATTGCAGCTCTTAACATCAGCATGCCGGTCTCCGTGATGTCCACGAATCCAAAAGCAACATGGTAGCAGCATGTGCAGGGACTCGCTCCCGTTGATGTCCGGATTGTATTCGTGCATCACACAGCCATTTCACCCCGAGTCTGACGATGGGGCGTATGAGCCGAGCGGAGAGATTCCGGCTTGATGATGTCAGCGTCGTGCATTGCATCAATCGGTTGACGGACGCGGGATTCTGTGTGCGTTGGAACTGCTGATGCAGTCTTCCCCGTAAGGGCTAAAGCAGTAAAGGGGCTCAGTTGTAAGTTCTCGACGGACGGAAACCACCGTTGCGGTACTGGCTCGATGGTTGATCGTAGTTACTGGTAGGCGGAACGGACGTTCGACGTTAGATTGGTGAACGAGCCGCCACGCAACAAACGGCTACCACCTTGACTCGGTCCCACGGGGTCGCTGACAGTCGCTGCGCTGTGGTACGGGCCATAAGTCGTGGCACCACTTATACACACTCCCGTGAACGTCGAACAGCCCCCAGCCATTGGGGAGTTTGCTACCGACGAGTTTGCTACCGACGAGTTCCGTACGACTGGAATTAATGACCGCGTAGCGGTCCAACAGCGATTCTTCATCACCGTAACTGAACGTGGTCGTTGAGCCTGCCCGGCAGGCGTATTCCCATTCCGCTTCGGTCGGCAGGCGGTAGCCATTGGCCCCGGGAATCAGACGCCAGGTGTCGGAAGCCATGGCTGAAATGGCGGTTCCTTTTTCTTTTTTCTCCGGCCCGCTCGTAACAGGGCGTCAATCCTTCCACGCCGCTCAGCCAGTTGCAGAACAGCACCGCGTCGTACCAATTCACCTCCTGGACCGGGTGCTGTTCAGTGGGGCTGTATAATTCATCGGCTCCTTCCCAGTCCGTTGGCTTTTCGGTGTCGGAATATTCGGGATCGTCTATGAACTGTTGGAATTGGGCCCGAGTGACTTCGCTGTCCGCCAACAGGAATGAGCGGGTCAGTGTAACCGTCTGCTCGATGGCTTTCGCATCCTCATTATGACGGACAAAACTCCCCGCAGGAATCTTCAACATCGTCATGTCCAACGTGTTGACGTGCCAGTTGCTGTCAGCAGAGGGAGCTTCTGACGGTGCAATTT
>JBDONA010000952.1:0-2184 GCA_039831575.1 Fuerstiella sp.
AGAGACGGTAACGTTACCGATACTAACTGACCTTCGCGGTCGTTGGTGTCAATCGATCGGTACAGACCATTGGTTGGACTTGTGGGCCCCGTTTCTGCGTAGTCGCTGGCCCGACGGATTTCGACGTCATATTCACCAACATCAATCCCCAACCATGTCTGACCTACTGGATAATTGGCGTTCTCAATGTCCAGATTCGACGTGAAGGATCCCTGAGTCGCTTGCCCCGCAGCAGAATTGATCACCATTTCACCGCGTTCAGCGAACCCGATGATAATGTCATCGATGTGGACACCTTCCACGTCGTTATCCATACCGCGAAGCGACCCAGGCCGATTCGTCCGGTTGTTCTCAAAACCCGCTTCATAAGCTCCGAATTCGTCGCCCGGCAGCCGGGCGATCCAGCGTCCTGCAGGAAATGCTGGTGAAGGAGGTTCGAAGTATCCCGTAAAACCGAGTAGACCTGGGTTAGTAACCGTATGCCCGATCACCTGAATCAGATTTTCCGTACCTTTGATGTTGGTGATGTCACCAATCGGCCCAACGCCGATCGGGGAGAATTGATTTGCCAAAGCCTGGCGAATCGCGATGGCGACTTCATTGGCACTGGCAGTGGCATCCGGCAGATCGACCAACGCGGCACCAACCGAGATGCCGCTGCTGCCGTTGAACGTCAGTACAGTTGATAGACTGTCGAATTCCGTGTTGGACGCGGAATATACGGTCACTCTGTTGCCCGTCGTCCTTGCCAGTGGGGAGGTGACCGGACTTAGCGGAGCGGTCGTAAGTGTCGTGCCCGCGGCATCCACCACCAAAGGCGTCCCAACAGCATCTGCGCTGAGTTCCGTGCCAAACATCAGCCCGGCAGGCACACCCGTGCCGTCCAGCCGAATATTGTCCTCGGCCGTAAAGCCATTCCCAAGCGTAATGACATTGGTCAAAAGAGTAACGTCGCCCACAGTTGGGAAATCCACGCTCAGGACAGCGAAGGCACTTGCCGCGACAGTATCAGCATTGTCTGCCGGGTCAAAACCGATTTCGGATGGTCCAGCGGTGGCTCCGCCCGATATGTCGAGGAAGGTGTACTGATTTCCGCCGACCATAAGGATTTCGCCGTTCAGGGCAACAGATCCAGCCGGGAATGTCAGTATTGTCCCGGCGACGTTGATCGCAATCAGGCCGGTTGATGAATCACCGAGTTCGGAGGTCACAGATTCGGTGGCCAGAAGTAACTTGCTTCCGGCCTGAACGGCCGTTCCCGCCCCAAACTGAGTATTGATCGCAGCAGCGGTCTGAAATGCCACGACAGTGGACGAGCTGACTGCTGTAACAATGATTTCGGGATTCGTCGGGAAGAAGCTTGGAGTCGCAACGAAGTCAAACGTAATTCCATCGACTGTCAGAGAGTCACCCAGAACTGCCGCTCCATTGGACAGTCGGACGGTTTCGCCAAATCGTAAATCAAAAGCATTCAGCTGCAGAACACCATCAGCTCCGGCTGCAGATGCTCGGTTGCCGCCACCCACGACACCGTTGATGATCGCTGCCGCTGCAGTTGCAATCGTGTCTCCGGTATCCGCCGGATTGATCTGAATATCAGTGGCCGCGACCGGAGTATCCGTAAACGTGAAGATTTGCCCGAACGCAAAGAAGGATTCGCCTTCCAGATTACCACCCAGCTCAGCGGGAATCGTCAGGTCATTGCTCATCACGAAGCTGCTGCCAGCTGTTGGCAAATTCGGGATCGTGATACGGGTTGGAAAATCGACCGCATCGTGCGCCAATGCCGTTCCCGGCGGCAGCGTTGCGTTGATTACACCGATAGCTGCGGCGGTCGCATCGGCGACAGTTGTAACCGCGCTGATATCGATGTCGCCCACAAATGCCGGAGTCGCGGTAAACGTGAATGTCTGCCCCAGTACCCTGAACGCCTGAAGTTCCAGGTCCGTAACGGGAGCAACTGAGCTAAGGTCCAGAGTTCCACCCGTCGTGAAAGCGCTCGAAGAAATTGCTGGAAACGGCAGGGCCGGAACACTGACACGATTCGGTGCTTCCAGGAGGTTATGGTCCAACGCGGTCCCCGCTCCGATGACCGTATTGATCGTCGTGATCGTCGCCATTGTGAGGTCGGACAACGTCGGTGGCCCCGAGATATCGATATCATTGGTACTTAGTACAGGGGTA
>JBDONA010001022.1:0-9403 GCA_039831575.1 Fuerstiella sp.
ACAAGCACTACGCCCAGGTCGACCGGCACCACTTCGAACAATTCAATCGTGCGGTGGCACACCAGGTGGCACAGAACGTGCGCGAACCGGGCAGAACGAAGAAGAACACCGAAGAGGGCGAAACAGAAAAAGCCGATGATTTTCCTGGCAGGTCTGCCCTGTGCGCTTCTGTTCCGAAATCAAGAACAACCCGACCAGGACTTGAACCTGGAATAACAGAATCAAAATCTGTTGTGTTACCGATTACACTATCGGGTTACTGTGCTTCGTTGAACGATTTTAGGTCCCAAACGTCGTTCCGGCAACAGCATCTCTGCCTGCCATTTTCGCAGCGGCGGGCCACCAGAAACCAAGGCGCAGTTCACAAGAAAAACTGAGCAATGGATAATCAGTCGTTCCGCAGCTTCAGGCCCATTTCGCCGAGCTTCAGGCGAATTTCGTTCAGTGACGTGACGCCGAAGTTTCGGCTGGCCAGAAGTTCGTCCGGTGTGCGGGCAAGAATCTGTCCGATCGTTTGAATCGCCAGACGATTCATACACTTGCGTGAACGCACAGACAGACTCAGATCGCCGATCGGGCGGTTCATAGTGGCCTGCTCTTCCGGCGACATACTGGTGTCGACGAAGGCGTCACGGGAATGAACCTTATGCAGGTTCAGACCGATGCGTAAGCCGTGAGCCGCCAGCAGTTCTCGGATTTCCAACAGACTGGTTTCGCCAAAGTTCTTGCCGGCCAGCAGTTCCTGCTCGCTGATTTCAGTCAGGTCGCCAAGCGTATTAATGTCCATCGCCACCAGACAGTTGCGACTGCGGACGGACAGTTCGAAGTCCGTTACCGGGCGGCCCAGCAACTGTTTCATGCGGGCTTCCTGCCGCGCCTGATCTTCGTCGTAGTACATGTCCTGGGTGGCTTCGATATCCTTCAGATACAGCAAAGCCTGCTCGTGATTCGGATCGTAATCCAGAATTCGCTTAAAGCAGAAAGCAGCCGCCTGGTTGCTTTCGCGGTCTTCGTACAGCAAACCCAGGTTCAGCAACGCACCGACATAATACGGTGGCTTTGACAGGCTGCGTTCGTAATAGCGGATCGATTCTTCATCGTTGCCGCGGAGTGAATTCTCTGCCGCCAGCCAGAATAGAGCTCGCGAGTGATGCGGGTCCATATCGACCGCACGTTCAAAGTACTCGACGGCCGTCAGTGCATCGCCGCGATCTGCCCAGATACATCCCATCTGGAATGAGTATTCGGCACGACTGGCTGCCGAAGCCGCCACACTGCGGAGCATCTGTTCGGCAGCATCAACATCGCCGCCCGCACGCATGGCACCGGCCTGGCGAAGTGTTGCGTCGATCTGATCGTAGCCATTCTTTCCCGCGTCTTCGAAACGCTGCGCTGCCGCCTGGTGATCACCCAGGGATGTCAGCACCTGAGCATGGAAATAAAGCGCCACACCGTCTTTTTGCACCTGGCTGAGCGCCTCATGCGCCTCTTTGTTCCGAGACAGCAGGTGGTCGGCAACCCCCACTCGGGCCAGCAATGACTCAGACGCATCGCTGCCTTGCATGGTCTGCTTCAGCTCTGTGACGGCCTGCCTGAAATCGCCAGCCTGATGACTTAACAGCGCGTTTCGCAGCGCTTCAATCTGATCAAGTGTGACGGGACTATTGAGATTCAGCAGTTCTGATACGTTTACTACGTTTGCAACTGACACAGATGCCAATTCCTTCCAACACGGGAACAACGGACGGTCTTCAACCGGCACTTCCACGAAAAAAGTGGAATGCAAGCCGGGCTTTTCCACTCAGCCCGATTTTCTGAAACCCACTAGTTTATCGCTTTTTATTACTTGACACAATTCACTCGTTCGTCTTCCCGAGAATTGGACGCGGTCGCGCGCTCGGACCGGCGCCACGAAAAAAAACACTGGAATTTCCGACCCACGGGTGCCCCGCAACGTTTGCAGCAATTCGGAATTTGGCCGGAATTGGCCCCGTACAGCGGGAAAGAAGAGCTAAAGGTCCGAAATAATGCAGGCCTCCGACGTTGACCTTAAGGGCGTCCCACAGCCGATTGGGCCGTGTGATCCCAATTTCATTGCCGACAGAGTATTACACTGACTGGTGGCCGGGACAGACGCCTTCCAGTCTCAGAAAACGGCATGCCCTCGAGCCAGATGGGTTCACGAGAACCGGGTAACTCCTCTAGTTTTGGGGCGATGCCGGGTCCTTCCAGGTCCTGAGCTGCAGAATGAAATCGGCGTCCATTCCGGCAGCCAGCCTGGCTTCCTGCTGAAACAAATCACCTTTCGCGTGGGCCGGCCGAATGGGCCAGTGCAGGGCCTGTTGCCAGGCTTGAAAGTCGGTCAGTGACGGATCCTTCAGCTGACGCAGCCACGCCATACCAAACTCCACATGCAGGATCTCGTCTTTGTGAATGGCTTTCATGATAGCCGCTCCCCGAACGTCTCCGTGTTTCAGAAAGTACTGTTCGAATTCGACCGTGTGATCCAGATTGGCTCCTTCAAACACCAACGGAAGGCCGGCAATATATTCCAGCACGCTGGCATATCCCGTGGCCTTGTTCCAGATATATGAATTGACGGGAAGGTCTCCAAACGCAACTCCCAGTTCTTCGGCCCGCTGAGCGTGCATCTTTGTATGCCGCTGTTCGTCGAACATGATCTCGGCCATGCCCATGCGGAACTCAGCCGGTGCCGCCGGAAACGCCAGCAGCACCATCGCCATGACTTCCAGTGCCTGAAGTTCGTGATTGGCCATAATGTGGTGAGCGATCGCTCGTTTTTGCGGGTCAATGAACGCCTGCGGTTTGGGCATCGGCGGTGCTGTTCGTCTTGGAGCGAATTGCAGATTGTCCGGGCGCACAGGCCGGTCCACCCGCAGGGCCGCACCTTGCGTGTGGTCCGTGAGTGCTGTCACCGGTCGCTGGACTTTTTCCGACAACGAATCGGACAGCAACACCTGTTCCGCGAACGCTCGTAGCTCCATATGTCTGCTGGCTTGTTTATGAGTTGAATGCACGAATGTCTTCTGCCGAAAGACGCCCGTCGTGCAGTGCCGACGCCACCAGGACGCCGTCGACACCAGCGGCTGCGATTCTTCTGAGATCCGCGCAGTCGCTGACACCGCCGCCGGTGATAATAGTACCATCGGGCAGCAGCGACCTTAAACGTCGACACAGATCAATCGTTGGCGTTCCTTCATCCAAACCAACGGCAGCAAGATCCAGCACAATCATGTGCCGCAGACCGACGTCGATCAGTTCCTGCGCGATATCGAACGGTTTGACCGTAGTCCAACCAGGATTCACCGTCAACGGTCGGCCGTTCTTCAGGTCAAGACTCAACACCAGCTGTTCTGCCCCGAACGAGGACACCAGCGCCCTGGCGGTGTCGGGGCCGTCAAGTGTCTCGAGCGCCACCACCACCTGACCGACCCCAAGATCCAGCAATTCCTCAACGTCGACTGCCGACCTGATACCACGGTCCACGATCAACGACGCCGGGCCCCCAGCAAGCTCGGCGATAGTACAGCGGTTGAGCTGCTGAAACTGAATTGCGTCAAGGTCGGCAATGTAGAATCGACGAAGGTGAAACTCCTCCGTGAAGGCCCGCATGATCACTGACGGGTCGCAGGATGGTGTCAGTTGGCTGTGCACGCGGCGATACCGATCACGCTGCCCGGCCACTCCCCTCACGACAACGGCGTTCAGAATGTCAAGAACCGGGATGATTTCCATGTCGAAGGACTTTGGCGACCGTTGGCTTGTGTTCGTCAATCGACGTCTGAACAATACTGCGGTTCAGTCATCACCGTAATGAGGGCATGGCCCCAACTCAAATTCGAGATAACGCCCTGACACTGTAAGCGGCTTCCGTCGGCCGCAAACTTTCCCCATCCACAACACGCTTTCCTGAATAAGCGTAGCGAACTACCCGGAGAAGAATAAACCATGGCCAGCAAGCCATCTGTCATCATTAGTGCATTTGCTGACGAAGCTGCCAATTACCGCACCGCTTTGGAACAAATGACGGCCCTCGCAGCGATCGGCATCCGCAACTACAGCCCTCGATTTATCGACGTGCTGGGCGACGGAACCATCGAACACGTGGTCGACCTCGCTCCGGAAAAACTGGATCGGCTGAAGGAATATCACGCAGAATACGGCATTCACGTCACCAGTATCGGTGCGCGAGTCGGAAAAGTGAAGCTTTTGGACGTGGACGATGGCTCGCATAACAAATACGTGCCGATCGCCGACTACCTCACGGGAGAAGTCGCGGCCACGATCAAGGCAGCCAAAGCTCTCGACACGAAACTCATCCGAGGTTTTTCCTTCTACCACCCGCAAGGAACGCAGCCCGAAGATCATCTCGATCAGGCAGCGGATCAGATTCGTCAGATCACGGAAGCATGTGCACAGGAAGGCTGTGTGTACGGACTGGAAATCGAACCGAACCTTGTCGGAGAAACCGGTCCACTGCTGGCAGAACTGGCCAAACGGGTTGACCATCTGAACATGGTGCTGATCTTTGACGGAGGAAACGTAGCGGCTCAGAACAAGAATCCTGTTCAGGTGTATGAAGAATACAAAGCGACCGTACCGTATCTGGGCTGGATGCACGTCAAGGATTACCGCATCGATCCGAGCCTCACATGGACAGGTGCCGTGGATGAAGAGCGACTGAAGAATTTCGTCCCGGCCAACGAAGGCGACGCCGGCCACGAACTGGTCTTCCGCGATCTGCGCGAACAGATTCCTGCCATCGAGCAGCGTCTTGAGAAGCTCGGTATCCCAGGCTTCTATCTGGAAACCGAACCGCACCTGAAAGGTGGCGGGCAGTTTGGCGGGTTCAGCGGCCCGGATGGTATGGGCGTCGCCGTGCGAGCCCTGTGCTCGTGTCTGGACTACGCCGGCATTGACTACGACCTGCGAACCTTCGCCGACATCCGCTCACTGCGAGGATTCTGAAGTCACATTTCATGGAGGCTGTCCGGATACGTCTGTGCTTGTGACGGCACGGCGCTAGCCCGCATAACGGCGGGTCGCATTCGTAATTTTCTGTCGGTGCCGTGTACGCAGCCTGCGCGGTGACGAACACGGAAAAACCCGCTGGCAGCGGACGCTACGGATCACGCTTCACCGAAGTGCGGCGACTTCCGCCACCGTACAATTCCGATATTTCTGGCCGGACACGCTACACGTCCGTACGACACGCACTAGTGCGTGGTCAAGTCTAAGAACAGGGGTTGTTCCGTAGCCGAACTCGCCAGAGTTTGGAGGTTTTTCGTTTTGTCGTCCAAAGTCTGGCGACTTCGGCTACCCCAAAATCAAGACTTGACGAAGCACTAAGCATTGATGGACGCCAGAATCTGACCGGTCGCCACCTGTTCGCCAACGGCAACATTGACGGCAGCGATCGTTCCGGCAATCGGTGCGGAAATTTCCATTTCCATCTTCATCGCTTCCAGAATCAACACGGCCTGGCCTTCTGCCACGCGGTCGCCGGCGCTGACAAGCACCTTGAACACGGCACCAGGCATCTGAGATTTGACGGCCGTCACCTGAGTGGCGGTGCCGCCTTCTTCCGGTGCCGCACTGCCCGATTCGACGGTCTTGATGTCAACGCGGAAGGCCTTGCCGTTCACGGTTGCCATGTTACCTTCAAACGCCATGAAGTAGTCCTTGCCGTCGACCGTGACGTTGTATTCGGCCGGCTTGCGTGCGCCGGACGGCGCGGGGGCAGCGGCCGCTGCCTCGGCGGCCCTGTCGATTTTTCGAACGCCGACTTCCGCTTCGCCTTTGAGAAAGCGAATGCCTTTCTCCTTGCACGCAGCGGCAATAAAAATGTTTTCGTCCGTGATTTCCAGGCCTTCGTCGGCGAGTGCCTTCCTGGCCGGTTCGATTCCCTTGGTCGGATCCTCGTCGTTCATTTCCAGCGCCGGTCGGGTGGTGGGCTTTTTGCCCAGTTGCTTGCTGGCCAGTTCGACAATTTCCGGATCGGGAGCGACGGGCGTTTTTCCGAAATACCCCAGCACCATCTGGCCGTAAGGCTCGGCGATCTTCTTCCACGGGCCAAACATCACGTTGTTAAAGGCCTGCTGGAAATAGAATTGTGACACCGGAGTAACGGACGTTCCGTAGCCACCTTTGCGCACCACGTCACTCATCGCTTTGATAATTTCGGGGTACTTGTCCATGATGTTGTTGTCACGCAGCATCTGCGTATTGGCCGTCAGTGCTCCGCCCGGCATGGGACTCCACGGAATCAACGGTTCGACAGCTGTGGCTTCGGGAGGCAGGAAGTAGTCCTGCATGCATTCCTTGAATACCTCTTCGGCTTCCCGGACCTTTTCGATGTCGATGTCCAGATGGTATTCGCTGCCGCGCAGAGCATGCCACATAGCCAGGATGTCCGGTTGGCACGTTCCCCCGGAACACGGTGCCATGGACAGATCGATGGCGTCAGCGCCGGCATCCAGAGCTGCCTTGTTCGCCAGCACGCTGATGCCAGCGGTTTCGTGCGTGTGGAAGTGAATGAACGCGTCGGCCGGCAACATTTTTCTGGCACGGGAGATGGTCTCGTACACCTTCGACGGTACGGCTGTGCCGGACGCATCTTTAAAACAGACGGCATCAAACGGAATGCCGGCGTCCAGAATCTGTTGCAATGTGGACACATAAAAGTCGGCATCGTGCGCACCCGTGCAGCCGGGCGGAAGTTCCATCAGTGTCACGCAGACCTGGTGCTTGAGACCGGCGTCGACGATGCACTGACCGCTGTAGATCAGGTTATTGACGTCGTTCAACGCGTCAAAGTTGCGGATTGTGGTGATGCCGTGTTTCTTGAACAGGTCGGCATGCAGTTTGACGATGTCGCTGGACTGCGAATCCAGGCCAACAACGTTGACGCCGCGGGCCAGCGTCTGCAGGTCAGCATCGGGACCGGCAGCTTCGCGGAAGGCGTCCATCATGGCGAACGCATCTTCGTTGCAATAGAAGTACAGCGATTGAAACCGGGCGCCACCGCCAGCTTCAAACCACGAGATCCCTGCGTCGCGCGTGGCTTCCACGGCGGGCAGGAAATCCTTAGTAAATACACGGGCACCGTAAACGGACTGAAATCCGTCACGGAACGCCGTACACATGAAATTGACCTTCTTAGTCACGTCGAGTTCTTTCGTGTCTGGTCGCTGTCTGGATATTGGTCACTTAGTGAATCATGCAGGACGGGACGTCATCCTGTCCTGCGGTATTTCATGGCCTAGGAAAGCACGGCCCACAGCACACCGGCCGCGACCGCAGAGCCAATAACACCCGCTACGTTCGGCGCCATGGCGTGCATCAGCAAAAAGTTGTGAGGATCTTCCTGCTGCCCGACCATCTGCACAACTCGAGCAGAATCCGGGACCGCAGAGACGCCGGCGGCACCGACCAAAGGATTGATTTTTTCTTCAAGGAACAAATTCATGAATTTGGCAAACAGAACGCCGCCGGCCGTGGCGACGGCGAAGGACAATGCTCCCAGTCCGAAAATCAGCATCGATTGATTCGTCAGGAACGTGTCCGCCTGAGTACTGGCCCCCACGCAAAAGCCAAGTAATATGGTGACAATATCGATCATCCCTGTGCGGGCTGTGGCTGCCAGTCGCTCAGTGACCAGGCTTTCCTTCAGCAGATTGCCGAAAAACATCATGCCCAGCAGCACAATTGCTCCCGGTGCGATCATGGTGCAGATCAGAAAGGCGGCGACCGGGAAGATCATCTTTTCACGCGATGAGACTTTTCGCGGCGGCTTCATGCGAATCAGACGCTCTTCTCGAGACGTCAGCAACTTCATGATGGGTGGCTGAATAACGGGCACCAACGCCATATA
Organism: Fuerstiella sp.; assembly: GCA_039831575.1. Classification (GTDB taxonomy): domain Bacteria; phylum Planctomycetota; class Planctomycetia; order Planctomycetales; family Planctomycetaceae; genus Fuerstiella. The sequence continues at coordinate 7,895 of JBDONA010001022.1, forward strand.
GGAATACGCGGCAATGGCAATCGGGCCCAACAGGTCGGGAGCCAGTCTGGAGGACAGAAAGATAGATGTGGGACCGTCCGCACCGCCAATAATTCCGATGGCACCGGCTTCCTTCAGGGTGAAGCCCAGTGCCAGTGCGCCCAGAAACGTCAGAAACACACCGACTTGCGCCGCTGCCCCCAGCAGTACAAGTTTGGGGTTGGAGAGCATTGTCGAGAAATCGGTCATGGCGCCGATTCCGAGGAAAATGAGGGGAGGATAGATGCCCCAGCTGACACCGAAATACAGATAGCTGAGTACGCTGCCGGGCGAGTAAACGATTTCTCCCGTCACTGCGTCAAGGCTCCACTGATGCAGTTGATAAACACTCAGCGACATCCCTTCGACCAGCGGGATGTTGCCAACAATAGCTCCCATCCCGATCGGAACCAGCAACAGCGGTTCATAGTCCTTCGTGATGGCCAGGAAAATGAACACGATCCCAATCAGGATCATGATCAGATTTCCCCACGTCATAGACGCGAATCCGGTGGTGTTCAGAAATTCGAACAAAATACTCATTGCAGTTCTTTTTTGTTTTCCGGAGATGCCGGATCGCTCAAAACCCGGGAATTGCGAAACGCCGTCAGTTTGTGTTTCCGGCTGTCTCAACCTGTTTCTGCAACTCGTGGTGCAGAACGAATCCTATCGCTGCAAGGACGGCGTCGTCCGGCAGCAGACTTTCTGAGGAATCAGGAACCGTGTGTCGGTCCGGTACTTCAGGCAGCACTTTTGCGACCGCTTCCAGAATGCGTGGCAACGCCGCGATAAAGAGCGTAATCAGAATCAGGGCCGCAAACACAATCAGCAGGCCAGTCCCGGCGATTGCGATGCCCTTATCCGTGATTCGCGAGGCGTCAAAAAAGGCGGCAAGAATCATGGACTGTCAAACTCCAGTGAGAAACGCATTGGTGTAATCGGAGAGCGAGCACACCAAATGATGATCAATCTCGGGGCATCAGCATCAGCTTCAGCCGATCCAGACAACGAAGGCCCACGAAAACTAGCGATTTGGCGGCACAAATTCATCCCCGGAGCCGTGCATTTTCAATTCAGGGCATATCCTCGTAAGTTCCGTCCATGACTTGGGGACGGAGTGCGAGTCAGAGATCCTTGGTGTTTCGCTGGCCTGCAGGCATGTGCGTCGGTTGCCAACACCAACATCTCCCGGTTCATCGACACTCGGCGATACGAATTCAAATAGATTTTGAATCACGTTGCTGATTCTCGACCGTAAATCAACAGTTCTGCTGGTGAGCACTCATGAGTACTGCGCCACTCTTTAGTACGGCGCACAGCACACGCAAGTGTGTTTTCCAAGCGCACGAGACCCACTCGCTGGGGCTTATAGCATATCCGGATGTTCGGCTTTGTGCAGTTTGTCGGGCGGCGGCCGTTCCCTGCAGCCGAGCCGTGCCGACAAGCTGGATTCACAAAGCCGGCGAAACGAGAATTCCGGATCGCAGTAAG
>JBDONA010000579.1:0-2177 GCA_039831575.1 Fuerstiella sp.
CAGTCCCTCTTCCTCCTGTTGCCCGGGCAGACTAAAAGGTAGAGGAGACGCTCCCTGCGATAGATTTCCCACGGCGTTATCGCTCCAAGGATGATTCATTCGGTAAAGTGGTCTGGCCACTATGAACCCACGATTCTTCAACTTCCGACAAGGGAATCCACAGCAAATACACAAAATTGTGGAAACGAAAAGAATCTACGGTGATTGGCCCGCAGTGCCCACAGACGTCGCACAAATCGGACACGCGAAACGACCGCTGGTTGCTGAAGTGGGAATCGTCGTCCAGGACTTGAACAATCAGAGCGACGGGACATGACGTGACAGAGTTTGTGATGTGTCTGCTGGCACATCACGATCCTGGTTGAGCTTGCCAAAAAGTACAGGCGTACACCACTGAACGTGCGTGCATAACGTCAATTTTGTACGAATAGCAGGCAATATGCGTACAAGCTCGAAGCGGGAGCGGATAACTTCCGACAAACACACTCGCTTGCGCTTATAGCATATCCGGATGTTCGGCTTTGTGCAGTTTGTCGGGCGGCGGCCGTTCCCTGCAGCCGAGCCGTCCCGACAAGCTTCGAGCTGGTTTTTACAGATAGTGTGTTGCTGATCGGAAACGGCCAATGCTGAAGATTGGCTGCAAATCAGGCACGTTTTCATTGCATGCTTGCAATGCGTGTTGTGGTCCGGTGAAGTTGAAGGAAAGAGTGTTGCTGGTCGGTCACGTCATCGACCCATTGTCGTCATAGTTTCTCACAACATGCCGTCCACCATGTGTGCCACTGGCTCCGCCAGTGCCTTGTGGCTTACGAAAACACTGGCAAAGCCAGTGCCACACAACTCCTGGTCCCCCCCACAAACCGAGGTGCACACGGCCGTTCAAATACTCACAGATAAAGCACAACCGCTTTGGCTTTGCTTATAACCAGTGTGCGAACAACGGGCGGCACAGGGGGTCAGGAGCCAATAGCCGGGACGGCCCTGCGGGTGCTTCGCACTATTGGTTCCTGACCCCGTTCCTCATACAACTCCCCCGTTCCTAACGCTTCACCCCTCTTCTGAGCCAACGAATTTCGTTTCATGCGTAAAATCGGAAACGTGCTCAGCCGGGTTTCGGCAGCGATCGCGGTTATCACTGTTGCATCACTGCCGTGGATGCTGGGCGGAGTTGTGCCGGTGGCTCGTGCGGTTCTGTTGATCGGAGCGGTCGCAGCAGGTTTGCTGTCATTGCTTGCCAACCGGTTGCGTGGCCGTCGCCCGAGTTCACTGCCCTTGGTGGCTGTGCCGCTGACGGTGCTGGTCCTGTTGGGCACCTGGCAGTTGCGTTCCGCACCCAACCCGCTGAATTTTATCAACCATGGGGTGACGGCCAGCAGCGACATTCTGACATTCGAAGGTACGTCAGTCGCATCGCTGAGTCCACCCGACACCAGATCCATCGTCGGCACTCTGATTGCAGCGACAATCCTGTCATTTGTCTGTTTTGATCAGATTCAGAGCCTGCGGACCATCGCCGTTGTCGTTTTTTTCCTGGTATTGAACGGTGTCAGCATCATGGCGGTCGGCCTTAGTCAACAGCTCAAGGGCACGGTCTTTCCGTTAAACGAGCCGTGGTCACTCGGCCGTCCCGGAGGGTTTGCACCGTTTTGGAACACCAACAACGCAGCAGGATGGCTGTGCCTGTGCTTCGGCATGGCCTGTGGCTGGCTGACGTATCAGCTGAAGCCGGCGTCGGTCGATGCCAGACTCCGCACAGAAGCCGCCAAAACATCTTTATTGGACAAATGCACGCGCCCCGTATTTCAGTTTTTCGCAGACCTGGACGTTTGGCGAATACTGCCATTTCTGGCCGTGGCACTGCTGGCGGTCGGAGTCGCAGCGACCAAATCCCGGGGTGGAATTTTGGCATTGGTCGTCAGCATGGCCGCCACACTGGCATTCCGTTCGTCCCGCCGACGGTTGCCCACTGCTGTACTGATCGTTGCAGTCTGCGGGGCTGGTGTTTACGGCCTACTAGAGTGGCTGGATCTGGATCAGGGCGTGATCACAGAAATGGAAACTCTGCAGGATCTGGATGCAGCCGCAGGCGCAAGGCCGGCACACTGGCTGGCTTCACTGCATGCGGTGCTGGACTTTCCGTTCGCCGGCACAGGGTTGGGCAGCTATCGCTTTGCGAC
>JBDONA010000247.1:0-2173 GCA_039831575.1 Fuerstiella sp.
CGGAAACGCGCCAGTACTGAACCCGGGGAAGGGCGGTCTGTCGGTTGTGCGCCACCACCAAATTCACCGCGATCATGACCGGTGAGCGCGGCATAGACCGCGGCGGCGTGTGAGTTATTGACGCTGTGATTCATCGAACGAATCAAAGTGACGCGGTGCATGTGCTGAGCCAGTTGCGGCAGGTGCTCGCTGACGGAAACGCCAGGCAGGCTGCTGTCGATTGGCTGAAACTCGCCACGAATTTCTGATGGGGCATCCGGTTTCAGGTCCCACATGTCCAGATGGCTGGGGCCGCCGTTCAGGAACAGGACGATGCAGCGATCTGCGCGGGCCGTCAGTCCGGACGCTGCGATGGATGAACTCGTGGCTGTCCCGAGAATTCCGGAAATGCCTGCTGTTCCAAGTTGCAGCAAGTGACGCCGTCGCCCGATTAATGAGTTCCGTCGATGCCTGGATTCCATCAATTGCCCTTCCTGACGAAGACACGGATCCGCACGCAGCGATTGTATCTCAGGTAGTGGCTGCTCAACAGAACAACTGCCTGTTGCACCAGAGATCGACGCCCGTGCGTCCCACTCTACGTTGCGAGCAGGGGATTCGCAATTCTCAGGATTCGCGAGAACCTGACCTGTTGCCAGTCTGTCTGTTTCTCGTGGACACAAACGGGTCGGTAGCTGAGATGGTTTAGCGGCGGTCTGAAGAACCGCAGAGGAGGATTCGAGCGCCTCCCGGCCCACTGATTCGATGCCGTTCCTGATACAAGCACGCAGCGCCAGCAAGTGCATTTTCTCAAACGCACGGGACCCACTCGCTTGCGTTTCGAGCTTGTATTGCGGCGCTTTCCTCATCCCGCCGGCTCTGCCCGTGGGATGAGTTGTGTTGACAAAATGCCTGGTGAGTGTGGTGGAGGCACGCAACGCTTCGGACGTTGCAGGCAGGGTTCGATTCCTTGACTGGGTACTCTTTTCCCCGAGAATCCGTTTGCGAAATAGTGATGGCGAATGCGGAATGGTCGTCTGCCGCAGCCGCGCTACCTGGCGATGAAAATGTTTGTCGCGTCGACTTTCAATCGTTCACCGTTCATTGAACCACGGCCCTTGATGATGACCATCTGCTTTTCTTTGACGTCGAAGAGTTCACGACTATCGATGGTCGTGACCGTACCATCGTCGTTGTGAAATCGGATGGCGGCAATATAGTCGTCGATGTCACGGCTGCAGAACGGGCATGCGTGCGGATCGTGGTCGTCGTCACCATCGTGTCCCGCGGCGTCCGTCAGTACAAACGCGGCCTTGCCGTTTTCCCACGGCGGCAGATCTCCTGCCCAGATTCGGCCGCGCAGAACAACGTCGGTTTCGGCTGCAGCGTCCGGTTCCATCAGCGCGGTGCGAATTTTGCTGACGGACGTTACACCGCTCGGTGCGGATGACAGAACAAGCTTTTGGCGCTGGGCTACGACTTCAGGATCTGCGGACTCGCAGCCGACGACGGCTGCGGCAGAAACCAGGGCAACGAACATCAATCCGCGTGTCACAGGACTATTCCTTCGTGTCGGACGTGTTTGATTCTGCTTTTTCGCCGGCCTTGTGGTCGTCGTCGTCATCTTCGTCTTCGTGGTCATCATCATCGTCGTGGCCTTTGGCCTTGTCATGATCGTCGTCATGTTTCTCATCATGGTCGCCGTCTTTGTGGCCATCGTGCTTTTCGTCGTGATCGCCGTGTTCGTCGTGATCCCCATGTTCATGCCCGTCATCGTCATGCAGCGCCGGAGCAGCAGCTGCAGCAATGGCGGCAATGGCAGTGTCTATTTTTTCAGAGACTTCGCTGTAGGCCGAACCTTCGTCTTCGCTGTGCATGCTTTTGTCGACAGCACCGAAGGCGTCCAGCAATATTCCGACGTTGGATTCAATGGTCGCTTTCGCTTCGTCAGAAAGATGTGCCTCGCCGGCAAGTTCAGAGACTTCTTTCAGCACATAACCGACGTCATGCAATGGTCCATGAGCGGCTTCGCCGTCTTCTTTGGCAAACGCGTCGCGCACCGTATCACGCAGTTCAGTAAGTTCAGTCAGAACCTCCGGCAGTGTTTCGGCGTGCTCGTGCTCTTCGTGGCCGTGTTCGTGACTGGCCATCACAGGGGCCGGCTCAGATTGTTCAGCACAGCCGACAAACGTGA
>JBDONA010000607.1:0-2170 GCA_039831575.1 Fuerstiella sp.
CAGGTTGGCGTTTGTTGCTGGAGTCGAACTTCTTCGCGACCAGTTTCCGGTGCCAGCGGAGAATCGTGTCTGGCGTGACGATGGTTGTGAGTTCCAGCAAAGTTTTTCGGCCAATAGCGTGAGCCTTTACGGCCAGTAACCGACGCTGATTGTCATCCAGCAGCAGACGCTTCTTTCCGAGCTTCTTCAGCAGGGCTTCGATCTGAGCGTTCTGGAATTCAATGATCTGTTGCTGTCGCTGGTTCACCATGCCGCAGAGTGCAGCAAGCAGGATGTGCCAAGTCTGGAGCAGGAAGGGCATGTTCGGCGCCGAAAATCGATCAGTTTCCGGTGCCGAGAGGTGAAATCAAGCGGCGGAGATGAGAGACTTTGGTGAGCCATAAGTCCCGTATTTCACGGCGTTTTGAGTTCGGCGTAGTTTCTTGACCCTACAGGGTCTCAGTCTGGCTAACCGCCCGCAGATCCCTGATAACTCGTTCTACTTATTGGAAGCAACTTGGTGTCCCCTTCGATCAACATCTGCCAGCAGTACTTACGACTTGATCGGCCTCAAAAACCTGTTTTCATGTTGCACGCGGTTTACTTCCCGGCGCGGTGAATCTCAAAGATCGACCTCAGGGAAAGTGTCTTGTTGTTGTCGGCGATGAAGTGATCCATCAGAGTATTTGACTTTTCCTTGTCGTGCTCTGCTCCGAGGTTATGCCCCAGTTCATGCGCAGTGAGCGTAGCGGGCACTTTCGTCTTCCTGGCTTCTTCAATTACGCACAGATTGCTGCCGATCTTCGGCCCGGCTGTTCCCACGATGTTCTTTCCGCCGGAACAGGCTCCTGCCGCGGTGCAGACCGCGGCATGATCGCGGGCCGCCCATGTCTTGATGAAGAAGAGATTGATGTTTTGATTGCCCCCTGTGCCCTCACTCTTTGCGGCCGAACGCAGTTGTTGCCAAATTCCCTTCTGTTTGTCAGCCGATTGCTGAACTGTCGAGAAGTCGATCTCATCAAGTTTTTCTACCTTCTTCTTGCTGGTGTCAATCAACTTTCCGGGACGAAACCAGACGGCCGCCTGCCACCAGAAGATTCTGTTCAAATCACTGACCATTGTCGACGTGCTCGCCGGAGGGCGAATACTCGTCGCATTTGTGCCTTGTTTCAGGAACCACACATTCAGGGTTCTGAACTTTGTGGGCACAACCCAGACGGCCAGCTTCACCGCTTTGCCTTTGCCCTTCTTGTAGGTCAGGAATGTGCCTTTGCTGGCCGATCTCCGGCCGCGGATCAACAGTTTGCCGCTGGTCTGATCCACAACGGTCAGCGAGAGAATGCTTTTGTTGAAATCAAAGTCGGACACTTTCAGAGGGTAACCGGCGTCTTTAAGAACAACACATCTTTCGCCACGAGAGGGCACGACCTGATGGGGATACTTGTTGTCATAGTAGAATCCGTAGAGTGACGTGTAATGTACGAATTTCGGACTTCCCATGCCTTGCCCCTCCCGGTTTGATTACTGGCCCGCTGTTGAGCCCGCAAGTTGACATACGCCAGTGTCACATATTGCGCAGCATTACGAAGCCAGTCAACTCCTGGTTGTGGAGGTGAATGCGAAACTCAGCTATAGTGTCGTGCCTGGCTGTGGTTGCGTGGATTGTGAGTCAGTGGTGGGGAGTCTGGTTGAACGTTCCATGGATTGGTTATGGTGCCCAGATAACGGTTGAAAATCGCGGATGGGCCGCAGCGAACGATATCCTGCGTGACGCTCCTCAGGTCGTACCTGGCACTGGCATGTTATTCTTTGATGCATATTACTCACAGATGGTGAATCCTTTCCTGTTTGAGCGTCCGCTCTTAGTTTTACCAGAGTCGCGACCAAACTACTTCCTGTTCCCGGGTTGTGTCATTCGGCGAAATCCCGCACCGGGGATCTACGGATCTCTAAGCATCCGCCACTATCTCACCATCTCCCTCTTCACCGCCTTCAACATCGTCCTCCATTTCATCTACCGCAAACGTCCGGAGGCCGAGCCATGCGAAGCCTGATCAGACCGACGTTGTTTATGGTGGCGAGGATTGGGTTGCCGCGCAGTCAATTGAGAACGATACGACCAGCTAACATCAATTGCGTGAACCGGAGCGGCGAAGTCGGCGGAATTTAAAATCAAAGCGTACCGTCGCCG
>JBDONA010000036.1:0-2169 GCA_039831575.1 Fuerstiella sp.
AACTGCAGGAACAGATTCTGATTCCTGAATTGAACATTTCCATCACAGTCCTGAGTGTCGGCACGAACCGAGTTCAGATCGGCATTGACGCACCCCGCGACATCGAAATCACCCGTCCTGATGCCGGCCGCCGGACGAAAGTAGAATTGAATTCTGACGACCTGCCGAGTAACACCACTTTCGCCTCAACACTGCAGTTGGTGTAACAATCGAAGTGACGGGAACCGGCGGTCTATGTGATATGAGCGCCACTGATGTTGACGTACACGGCGTACAGCGACTGGCTGCCTGTCATAAACAGGCGATTGCGTTTCGTGCCGCCAAAGCAGACGTTGCTGCAGATTTCGGGAAGTAGAATCTGTCCGATGCGTTCACCGTCTTCGTGCCCGAAGACGTGAACTCCGTCGTACCCCTGCCCGACCCAGCCAGCACTGGACCAGATATTCCCCGCCGTGTCCGCGCGAATACCGTCGGCGAAGCCCGCCACTGTTTCGCCATTTAATTCCAGGTCCATTGAGGCGAAGCGCTTTCCGTTCGCCAGTCTTTTTTCGTCCACAATGTCCCACACACGAATTTCTTCCTTCGCATTGTCGTAGTGAGAAGCGCCTGTGTCAGCCGCATATAGTTTCGTGTAGTCCGGCGAGAAGCAGACGCCGTTTGGTTTGAAGATTTCGTCCGTCACCTGGAACAGTTTGCCCGTACTGGCTTCGATGCGGTAGATCGCTTCCTTTTGATAGGGCTGCACTGAGCCGGAGTTGGCATTGCGACCTTCGTAGTCCATCAGGGCTCCGTAGCCAGGATCGCTGAACCACAGATCTCCATTGGGATGAACGACTCCGTCGTTTGGCCCGTTAAGCGACTTGCCGTTGAATGAATTTGCCAGCACCGTGCGACTGCCATCGTATTCGTAACGGACGACGCTGCGAGTCAGGTGCTCAAACGAAATCTGACGTCCACGGAAGTCGAACGTGTTGCCGTTGCTGTTGTTGGAAGGATGGCGAAACGTGCTGACGTGTCCATCTTCCTCAAGCCACCGATGTTGTACGTTGTTCGGGATGTCACTCCAGACCAGGTACCTGCCGACGCCGTTCCAGGCAGGTCCTTCCGCCCACAGCATGTTCCTGCTGTGATACAAACGCTGAATGGGCGTATTTCCCAGTTTCAGTTTGGCAAAACGATCGTCGATGGTCACGATCCTGTGGTCGGGATAACGGACGGGAGCGGCGTTCGAGCCGTATTCGTCGTCATCGACCGCGTGAACCGACGCCGAAGCGGTGACTGCGGCAGCCGCAGCCAGAAAGCTTCTTCGATTGAGATCGATCGTTTTGGATTCAGCCTGGCTCATGCGATGTTCCGGTTTTGTATGCGATAGAGAAACGGGTGAAGCCTCCGTTCATCGAATACGATAGCAAAAGACGGCTCCGGTAAAAGCGAAACCCGCATGGCGAGAGCCCCGGTCTCTCCGAATCGCAGCGCAGCAGAAGGAAAGGTGGCGGGCGGCGCTGACGACTTCAGGCAACGGGATTGGCCGAGAGACCGGGACTCTTTTTGCAAATCCTGAGTCGTTCAACTGCTACGACGCGGGCCGCGATGAATTCTTCAGCATTTGGCGGGCACGGGCGATCATGGGGCCAATGGAGTTAATGGGCCTGCCCAATCGCTGACTGATTTCACGGTACGTTTTGCCGTCCAGGTAGAATAAGCACAACACTGTTCGCAACGATTCCGGCAGGCGCTGCATCAGTGAATCGACTTCGTCTCTGGCATCAACCCGCCGAACACCATCACCTTCGGTCGCTTCATTGATGCTGGACTGATGAGCCTTCACGTGTCCGAGGGCCTGAAGGTAACGTCTCTGTGTCAATTTCCGCAGCAGCACGCGGCGTATCACAACGGTAAGATAAGTTGCGAACGAACTTCGCCCTCGAAACCCGCGAATCGCGCCCAGATTTCGTTCCAGCAATGTGGCGAAGACATCGGCTGTCAGATCATCGGTATCTTCACCCGACAGCTTCAGGCTGTGAGCGTGAGCGGTATGCCGGATGACCTGGACAATCAACCCCGAGTAGCGATCAACGAATGCATTCCACGATCCGGGCGCGCCGGACAGCAGATTGTTGATGAGTTCACGATCTTTTTCGGTCAATGGCATCAGTACAGGATCCGATT
>JBDONA010000800.1:0-2169 GCA_039831575.1 Fuerstiella sp.
GATGAAGTTCCTCAAGTCATCGAGACTCGACGAAAACACACTCATACTTTTCACAACAGATAACGGCACAGCCTTCAAGTCGAAGCTCTCTGCACAGGGCAAACGGAATGAGTTTCTCTACGAGAACGTTGTTTCGAAGATGGGTGAGCACATGATTCCTGGTGGAAAAGGGAAACTCTCAGACTGGGGTACTCGAGTTCCAACCATTGCAGTCTGGAAAGGAGTGATCAGCCCCGGTGCTGTCTGGAATGACTTGGTGGACTTCAGCGATGTCCTGCCAACAGTGGCCGACTTGACAGGCGGTAAAATTCCGACAGACGTGCAACTTGACGGTCACAGTTTCGCGCCCCTGCTGCGAGGAGAAGACTCGTCGTCACGGAGGTGGGCCTATGCAGAATCTCGCGGCAAGTTCTTCGTGAAAACCCGGAACTACAAACTCTACAGTTCAGGGAAATTCTTCAACACTGATGCCGACCCGTTTGAAAAGTCCACGCTCGATACAACAACGCTCACTGCCGAAGAGACTGCAGACTGGCACCTCCTGAGGGAAGCCATTGCTGAACTGCAGCAGGACAAATAAGTCCTCAAGCGATTACCTACTTGCACTTGGAAAATTATTTCACCAACGTCAGCGAAGCCAAAATGCTTCACAAGTTGTGCTATCCGAATGCGTTATTTTTTAATAACCGAGTTCAGCAGCCGGATTGACTTTCCCTTTGAAGGTAATAATTCCAGACTTCGGAATTGCACTGGAGCAGCAGGCAGGTTGAATCGGACGTCACCCAGATATTCGACTCGCGTCGAAGACCGAAAGTCTCGACTGATTCCACAACAGACATTATTACACGCCGTCTGGGACGCCCCAGTGCCCGCCGTCTCGGTATTTTCTTGTTAGTAACCCGTTGGCAACCTGATCATTCGTAATCGACTCAGATGCCGAATCAATCTGCAGGGATTGTCCCGTTCGAACAGCAATGTTTGCCAAGTGAATCAGAGCAACAGAATCATGCCCGATGGCAATGTCCGCTGCCGGTTTTCGGTTTTTGGCTATGGCTTGAAGAAAGTCGATCTGGTGGCTCCGTGGGAGCCCCAGCGACTGATTACTGAATTGATCTTTGGGAACCTGAACGTGTTTATTCGCATCATCCCACAACTCCAGTTTGCCTCGCTTGCTGACGAACAGCATTCCTTTGGTTCCGTAAAACTCAACGCCCGTGTCACAATTGTGCGGGTAATTCTTCGACCAGATTCTCATCTCAAACATCAATTGTTTTCGACGACCGACGGCGCCGTCACCAGGCCACTGAAAAACACAATTGGCTGTATCCGGGAACTGCTGATCGTCATCGAAGTAGAACTTGCCACCCATCGCGGAGGCGGATGAGGGAAGACCTGACACGCCAAGCCCCCAGCGTGCGATATCCATTTCGTGGGCACCATCGTTGCCAATATCACCGGTGCCAAAGTTGTGCCACCAGTGCCAGTCGTAATGGAATCGATTCGATTGAAACGGCAGGTATTCTGCCGGACCGACCCACGTGTCATAGTCAACGCCGCTGGGAGGCGTCGAAGGTTTTGCAGAACCAATGTTCCTGCGCCGTTGGATATTCCAGGCTTTGGCCATCATTACTTCGCCAATTGTGCCTTCGCGGAGCATCTCGATAGCCCCAACGACGAGCGGATTGTTTCTGCTTTGAGTTCCATGCTGAACCACGACCCGGTTCCGTCTTGCGGCTTCGACGAGCAACTGGCCTTCTCGGAAATTGTGACTACAGGGTTTTTCAACATAGACGTGCTTACCGGCCTCGCACGCCATGATCGCTGCCGGCGCATGCCAGTGGTCAGGCGTTGCAACGACAATCGCATCAACCGATTTGTCGTCCAGGACTCTTCGCAGGTCGCCTGTAGTCTGCTTCGCTCCAGTCTCTCTCTGCAGGTCGCCTGCACGAGCTTCGTCAGGATCACAAGCCCAGGCAACTCGCGTCACTCCACTAAAGCCTCGGCGGAGATTCTTTGAACGTCCTCCGCATCCGATGAATCCCACGACCGGCTGCCGGCCATTTGCCGCCGCCTGAGCAACCCTCGTGTACGACACGGACGACAAGCCGACCGCCGCGCTTGCGCTGATAAAACTCCGACGTGAGAATGCCGACATATCTGTTTCCTCGT
>JBDONA010000884.1:0-2166 GCA_039831575.1 Fuerstiella sp.
GGTCGTCTGGAAACCATCCCATTTGATTTTCAGGAATTGCTGGGGGCACTTGCTCCTCGTGCCTTATTTGTAAACGCACCACTGCATGACAGCAACTTTCGCTGGAAAAGTGTGGACGAGTGTGCGGCGGCCGCCGCTCCGGTTTACAAACTTCTGAGAGCTGATGAAAAGATCGTGGTAAAGCATCCGGATACGGACCACAACTTTCCGGACGATATGCGGCAGTCTGCCTACAACATGATCGATTCTGTGCTGCGCCCCGATGTAGAATTCAGCGTTTCACGCTGACTTGTGGCCGCGAAGAACGCTTTTCAATAGCAGTTTCGTTACTCCCACGAGCCAGTATCGTTCACCACAATAAGTAAACTGTCCATCCAGAACGGAATCCACTAACCGGAGAACGCGACGGGCGAGTTTCAGGACTGAATCGACTGCATACCTGCGTTCGCACGCATGCCGACCAGTACGACAACTGCTGTATTTCGTCCGCCCGTTGAAAGGAAACGTAACCGTGTTTGAAAACACACAATACGACAGCCACAGTCGTCGACATTTCTTTCGGCACGCGGGATTCGGACTGGCGCCGGTGGCCGCCGCCTGGTTGCTTCAGCAGGACAAACTGCTGGCAGACACAGTCAAGCCGAACATTCACAAACAGACAGTGTCGCTGGACAACCGCCCCACACACACCCTGCCGCGAGCACAGGCGATGATTTCGCTGTTCATGCAGGGAGGTCCCAGCCAGATTGACCTGATGGACCCGAAACCTGAACTGAACCGTCTGGACGGCCAGAAGTTTCCGGGCACGATCAAGTACGACAACGCTGCACAGGCAAGTTCCAGAGTGCTGGGCAGTCCGTGGAAGTTTCGCCCCCGTGGTGAATGCGGGACTGAGATTTCTGAATTGCTGCCCCACATCGCACAGATTGCCGATGACATCATCGTCGTACGTTCCATGCGGACGGGAGTCAACAATCATGGTCAGTCCATTCATGCCATGAATTCCGGACGCACGCAGCGAGGTCGTCCGGCACTGGGCAGCTGGCTGACGTATGGTCTGGGAGCAGAAACAAACAACCTCCCGGCCTTCGTGGCCATGACCGACCCGAAGGGAATTCCAGTGGAAGGGGTTCTGAACTGGTCGAACGGCTGGTTGCCGTCGCTGTTTCAGGGGACGGTTGTCCGACCGCAGGAGCCACGAATTCTAAACCTTGAACCACCCGCCAACCGACGCGGCAAAGTTCAGGAAGTGTACCTTGAATACCTCAAACATCTGAACGAAGAACACCGGCGTCGCCATCCTGACAATTCCGATCTGGCGGCACGCATTTCCAACTACGAACTGGCGGCACGCATGCAGACGTCCGCCCGCGAGGCTCTGGACATCAGCAAAGAGACGCAGGCCACACAGAAAATGTATGGCATCGATCGACCGGAATCTGAAGAGTACGGGAAACGGTGCCTGATCGCTCGGCGACTGGTCGAACACGGTGTTCGCTTCGTGCAGGCCTACACAAAGAACCAGTACTGGGATCATCATGGTTCGATTCGCACGTCGTTGCCGGCCGCCTGCCGCAAGACGGAGCAGCCAGCGGCCGCACTTGTCAAGGATTTGAAACAGCGAGGCATGCTGGATTCCACTGTGGTGCACTGGGGCGGCGAAATGGGACGGCTGCCGGTCATTCAGAATGATGCTGGCCCGGCGAAAGTTGGACGGGATCACAACACTTACGGATTCAGCATGTGGCTGGCCGGCGGTGGCTTTCGTCAGGGTGGGACCTACGGAGCGACGGATGAATTCGGTCACCACGCGATCACCGATATCGTCAACCACTTCGACTATCACGCCACTCTGCTGCATCTGTTCGGTCTTGATGCACAGGCACTGACGTTTAAGCAGAACGGACGCGAAGAGTCATTGCTGGACGGTCAGCCGGGACAGGTTGTGCAGGGCCTGCTGGCATAGGAGGCTGTCCGGATACGTCAGATCTTGTGATCGGCACGGCGCTAGCCGCCGGTGATCGGCAGTGTTTTCACCCGCGGCTAGCGCCTTGCGGCTCACTGTTTCAGGTATCCGGTCAGCCTGATCGTTCCTGTCGCCGGCCGGCCGCATCAGTCGCGTCGCTTCCGCAGCTCGCGACTGGCCCGTTCCAGCGTCTTTCGTTC
>JBDONA010000536.1:0-9305 GCA_039831575.1 Fuerstiella sp.
CGATCGACGCAACCTGCCTCCTCGTCTTGCCTCCTCGTCTTACCGGTCTGTTGATTTAATGGGTTTCCGTATCCCGAAGCGTAAGCGAGGCGAAAATTCGCCTGAATTTTTTGACGCGAAATTCCTCGCTGACACCTCGGGTTGGGATTAAACCAACAGACCGTTACGCTTCGGGTTAATATGAAGAAGAAAGTGGCGCGGACGAACTAAGCCAGCAGTTCTCGGACAATCCTTGCTTCTTCCACACCCGTCAATCGCATTTCCAGTCCCTGCACGGCGACCGACAAGCGACGGTGATCGATTCCCAGCAGATGCAGAATCGTGGCGTGCAGGTCTCGCACGTGAACGGCATTCTCCGTTACGTGATAGCCGAACTCGTCCGTCTGACCATAGGTGACGCCACGTTTCACGCCCCCGCCGGCCAGCCACATCGTGAAAGCGTGGGGATGGTGATCGCGGCCATAGGTTTTTCCGGAAACCTGAGCGACGGGCGTGCGCCCAAACTCGCCGCCCCAGATAACAAGCGTGTCTTCCAGCAAGCCGCGTTGCTTGAGATCGGTGAGCAGTGCAGCAATGGGACGATCCGCCGCGCCGCACTGTCGTTTGTGCTCGTGTTCGATATTCGTATGTGAGTCCCATCCCCGGTCGTAGAGTTGCACGAATCGAACACCGTCTTCAACCAGACGCCGCGCCAGCAGACAGTTATTGGCGAAGGACGGCTGGCCGGGATCGGCACCATAAAGTGTGAGCGTTTCTTTCGATTCGTTGCTGAGGTCCGTCATCTCCGGCACGCTCGCCTGCATGCGAAACGCCATCTCGTAGGCGGCAACACGAGACAGAATCTCGGGGTCACCGAGGGCATCGTGCTGTCGCTCGTTCATCCAGCGAATCAAATCAAGCTGCTCACGCCGGCGTGACGTGGTCACACCGGCGGGGTTGGCAAGATGCAGAACGGGCTGCGCGCCACTGAGAAACGGCACACCCTGATGTCTGGAGTCCAGGAATCCATTGCCCCAGAAACTCTGCAGCAGCGGCTGCCCGTCGTTGGCCCCCGAAGTGAGCACGATGTACGCTGGCAGATCCTGGTTGTCCGATCCCAGGCCGTAAGAAAGCCACGCACCCAGCGTGGGTCGGCCAAACAACTGCGTGCCGCAATTGAGCATGTTAACGCCGGGATCATGGACATTAGTGTCCGTCTTCATCGAGCGAATCACGGCCAGCTCGTCGGCCACGTTGGCCAGATGCGGCATGAGTTCTGAAATGACAGTCCCGGAATCGCCCCGCGGCGCGAATTTGTACGGCGAGCCTTTGAGACTCGGTGTACCGCGAATCAAAGCGAACTGCTGGTGGTCTTTCAGTAGCCGGGACGGAATCTCTTGACCGTCCATGTCGTTGAGCTTTGGCTTCGGATCAAACAGATCAACGTGCGACGGTCCCCCGGCCATGAACAGGAAGATCACTCGCTTTGCTCGCGGCGTAACGTGCATTTGGTCCAACGCCCCGTGACTCTGCCGCAGGCCTGTGTCACTGGCACTTCCTTCGGACTGCAGCAGTGTCGCCAGCGCCATCGAACCAAGTCCCATCACGGATTGCTGCAGAAAGGACCTTCGTGCGACGGCGTGGATGTTTGCTGTTCTTGATTCGGGATGAGTCATGGTCGAGTAATCGTTTCGTCGAGATTCAGCAGCACACTACAGGTCATCGCCCAGACGGCGTGATCGGCGGAGTCAGATGACTTCGACAGATCCGCCAACTCCCCAGTTGCGACCGGGTCAGTTTTAAGATCCTCACGCTGCCGCGAAACATAGGCCAGGAAACGGGACCGCTCGTCGTCCTGCGGCCGGCGGCCCAGTATCAGACGAAAGGCTCGTACCAGCTTTGCTTCGTCGTTGCGATGGTCCTCCCGAATCAGTCGCACGGCAAGCGCGCTGGCGGCCTCACTAAAAATGGGATCGTTCAACAGCACCAGCGCCTGCGTGGGTAGGTTTGAGATGTCGCGCTGCGCGACACAGGTCTCGCGTGCGGGCGCATTCAGCAGTTCCAATGAAGGGTGCAGGGCCATCCGCCGCCAATATGTATAGATCGTTCGTCGGTAGCGACCATCGCCGCTGCTGTCCTTCCACTCGCCGGGCAATGCCCGTTGCTGCCAGTAGCCGCTCGGCTGCCGCGGGAACACCGGAGCGCCGCCAGTTTTGCTGGCCAATAACCCGCTCACAGCCAGAACCTGGTCACGAAGCTGCTCGGCAGGCAATCGCACCCGCGGCATACGAGCCAGCAGCAGGTTTCGTTGATCGCGTTTCCGCAGCTTGGGCGTGATTCGCGAAGATTGACGGTAAGTCGCCGACGTGACGATCAACCGATGCATTCGCTTCATGTCCCAGCCGCTGGTGACGAATTCAGTCGCCAGCCAATCCAGAAGGTCGGGGTGCGTCGGCATTGCTCCCTGAGCACCAAAATCGTCCGGTGTCGACACGAGGCCACGCCCGAAGTAGCTTTGCCAGAACCGATTGACGACGACTCGTGCCACCAACGGATTCCGGCCATCAACCAGCCAGTGTGCGAACTCCAGTCGATTCCGAGGTTGCTTAGCTTCGGCGAGGCCGAACATCGCTGGTGCCGCAGGGAACACCTGCTCGCCCCGATCCAGGAAGTTGCCTCGCACGTGAATGAATGTGTCGCGTGGATCCGACCGCTCCTGCATCACAGGCACTGCAACCACAGTTTCCAGGTCACCCGCAATCCTGTCATCAAACTTCCGAAGAGCCGACTGCAACTTCGCGACCGTTGCGGCCAACTCGCCGTTCAGGCTGATTTGATCGCCCAGCGCTGCGGCATAGAGTCGCACCTCGCTCAGGTCCCCTTCGAAACGATAAGCACTCGCCTCGGGTGTACCGCTGTAGCCCGAGCCAATGGCCAGGCGACGATCTGACCGAGCGATGGAATTCGGCACCCTGCCAATCAGCCGGGCACCTTTGTCCTCAACGCCATCAATAAACAGCCGCAACGACTTGCCGGCCTCGAACTCGACGGCGACATGGTGCGCGCGTCCATCGTTGATCGGAAAGCTCCCGTGAAGCTCGGCCCCGTCGTAAGGATCGGTCCGCGAAGAAACCCAGCAGTACAGATGCCCCGGCACGCCATTCGTATCGCCTTCCCCACCAATGCCGAACACATAGCTGCGCTGTTTGCCGCGCCAGTCGTACTTCGACACGATGTTGGCCACGGGTTGTATCGTGCGAAGCTTCGCCGTGATCGTGAGATTGCCTGTGACGCTGAACATTGCCTCATCCGCCATCACCGCGGGGCCAGCCCATGTCCCCAGCAGACGATCGTCGTCCACCGACTGCAGTGACGGAAGCTGCTTTCGAACAGCGACCAGTTCGGCTTCGATGCCAGCCCGCCTGGTAACGATTCGCGGATCTGACTCCGGCGACTCGGGCTTGTATTTCATAGTCGGACCGCCCTGGCCAAAACCAGTGCCGCTATGCTGGATGTTGTTAAAGATCGCGAACAGGGAGTAGTAATCGTGCTGAGTGATCGGGTCGAACTTATGGTCATGACATTCGGCGCAGTCCAGCGTAAGCCCCAGCCATACGCGGCCGGTCGTATTCACCCGATCGACCACGCCTTTCAGTCGATACTCCTCCACAGGATACGTCATCCCTTTGGCCTGCGGAGCGTTGCGATGAAAGGCCGTTGCGAGACGCTGCTGATCGGTTGACTCCAAAAGCATGTCGCCCGCCAATTGCTCGATTGTGAATTGATCGAAGGGCATATTGTCATCGAGCGCACGAATGACCCAGTCGCGGTAGGGCCAGATCTGTCGCATCTTGTCATCCGCAAATCCCCGCGTGTCCGCATACCGCGCCAGGTCCAGCCAGTCCTGCGCTCGCCGTTCGGCGTAAGCCGTTGTCTGCATCAGTCGATCGACGAGTCCTTCATAGGCAACTTTCTGACGGTCGTGCAGAAACGCGTCAATCTGTCCCGGTGTGGGCGGCAATCCGGTCAGGTCCAGCGTCACCCGACGGATGAGAGTTTCGCGATTGACTTCCGGGGACGGTACGAGTCCGTTGCGTTCCAATCGCGCCAGAATGAAATGGTCGATGGCGTTCCTGGGCCAGGTTGTCTGCTGGACCACTGGAGTTGTAGGACGGTGTGGTGGTGCGAACGACCAGTGACGCTGGTACTTCGCCCCGGCCGCGATCCACTTCCGCAGCGTCTGCTGCGCTGAAGCGCTGAGCCGATTGTGCGGCTGCGGAGGCATCCGCTCCGATTCTTCGGCGGTCTGGATCCGCCGTAGAAGTTCGCTGGTGCTCAGATCGTGTGGCACAATCGGATGCTCACCCGAATCGGCTTCTGCCAGAGCACTGTCCCTGACGTCCAGCCGAAACCCGCCTTCCCGGCTCTGTTCATTCGGACCATGGCACGCAAAGCAGTGCTTCGAAAGGAGCGGGCGGACGTCGCGGTTGAATTGAATCGACGAGTCAAGGCCGGCAGCCACCGCTCCACCGTGGCATAGAAAACACACCAACCCTGCGATCATGAGGGGCAGGAGTCTGGCAAATCGTTTCATCGGTCCATTCTGCTAAGTAATTTCTTATTGTGCGCGTGCAACAGTTGGGATCCTGGTCTACTTGATTTTCTGCGCCGCCAGAGTGCCCAGCTCGATGGCAATTGACTCGAGGCTCTTGGGCCATTCATCCAATGTAACATGAATTGCGCCGGGAATGCTCGGGGCGGTGATTCCTTCGACCAGAGAACCGGACGGCTGCGCGTAGAGAAAGGAAACATCCTTTTGACCAAATGTCTCCGCAAGGCTGGCGGCGTAGACTTCCAGGGACGGTGAATACCTGGAGACATCGGCGCAGACGTTGTCCTTGCCTGGAATCCAGACTGTGCCGCGGACCGCGAACGGAGTCAGAGGGCTGATGCAGAAGTTGTAGGTATGCGTCGCTGTCTCGGTGCGGCTGGCCCATTGGTTGTAATAAGGCTGGGGAAATGCCGGTGCCTGATCCGCCAGTTCTGCAGGAATCTCCATTCCCGCTTCCATCAAGGCCGCCACCTTGTGGTTGTACTGCTTGACCGTTTCGATGTAGTTAACGACTGCCGCTTTGCAGACATCGGTGTTCGGGTAGGCAAGGTTAAGATCGTCGCGTTCCTCTTCGAAACCAGCGGCTGTCTGCATGCCCGCAACAGAGACCCAAGTGAGCGGCGGGTTTTCAGCGCCCAGCGTGACGATGCCAACTGGTACGCCGGGCTGCTGGACGCGCGAGGCGAAATGGTACGCCGCGACTGACGGCGAATCTCCGATTTCATCAAAATCCGCTGGCTGCCACGAAGCCACATACTTGCCGCCGCCAATCTCCATTCTCAGTTTTCGCGGCGTTCGGAAACGTCGGGCGTTGGTTTTGATCCGAAACTCACGGACCAATGACAGGGCTTTGAACGTGTCCCCTTCGCCCTTCGTGAGTCGGATCAGGTCACCCGACAACTGGCGAGAGCCGGTCATGATCCAGACATCACCGACAAGGACATCACGAATCGTGCGTACCTCCCCAATGCTGGATCGGATGTCGAGATTACGTCCTTTGTCGGAAGCGGGCATCGGGTCGAGGGTGACATGCCAACGCTCAAACTCATCGACCGTGGTCTTCTTCTGTTGCTCACCGATGGCAACGGTAACCTGAGTGTCGGGAACACCGTGTCCCCACACCGGCACCGGGAGATCCCGTTGGATGACGGCGCCGTCGCGGAACAGGGTTGCGGGCAGAAGGTAGGTTTTCTTTCCCCACTTTCTTTCGGCTTCGGCCGTGGCGGCGGCGACGATCTTAGGGTCGTCCTGGTTGAACATCTGCTTGCCGTTGAAATAGGCAAACGGCGTCGCCGGCAACCCGGCGCGGTTGTAAAGATTGGCGCCAATCGGGCTGGCGCTGTACGCGTACTGCACGCCGTGCGGCTTTGGGACCGCCTTGGAACGGACAACGACCTCATTACCTTCGATCACCGCTTCAGCCGCGTGCCAGACCTTGTCGCTGCCGGCGAGGCGGAAATGCCTGAGCGGCTGAGCTCTGGTTTCGCGGGCGGGCTCGACATAGGCATCGGGGTCTATTCGACCTTCACTTTCCAGTCCCTTGCTGCCCACCATCAACCCACCGCCCGGGCCACGCTGC
Source organism: Fuerstiella sp. (assembly GCA_039831575.1). Taxonomy (GTDB): domain Bacteria; phylum Planctomycetota; class Planctomycetia; order Planctomycetales; family Planctomycetaceae; genus Fuerstiella. The sequence continues at coordinate 6,171 of JBDONA010000536.1, forward strand.
TCAAACCGCACGCGCACCGTGTCGCCCTCAATGATGTGTGTCTTATAGATGGGACCGGTGTAGGCGATCTCCCGACCGTACTCATGGGCCAGCGCCCAGCGAGCCAGACGTGTGCCGGGATCCAGTTTGTTGTAGTAGTGGATGCCCGTTGGCCGCGCTGGATTCAGATCATACTGCGGCACCATGCCGACAGATGTCGCGTTCATGAAAAACAGCGTCTGGGACTCACGGATGTCTGCGAATCCAACGTTGTCGGAATCGGGTTCGCCATAGCACTGCATCTGCGTAAAGTAGAACGGAAGATCGGGTCGCCCCCAGGTCTTGCGCCAGCCGTTGATCAGCGCTTCCATCTTCGCCGCATAGATTTTTCCATCACCGGCGTTATCGGTACCCTGACACCAGATCGCGCCCCGGACTGCGTAAGGGATGATCGGCGCGATCTTCTTGTTGTACATCCGCGTCGCACCCTTCCAGTCATCGGCAATCCCGGGCAACTTCGGCCGCGGCAGAGCCGAGCCACCGCGGTTGATCAGCTTCGCGCTGTCCGCCTGCCACGTCTGCAGATCCTCGTAGTACCTGGCATACACCGTCTTCGCATCGACGGTGGTCGGATTGCTCTGGCGAATTCGTTGGGCGATGTCCTTGAGTTTGGGATGGTCGGCAAATCCTTCGAAGGCCGTCCACGTTTCGACCGGCGTCGCGCCATGCGTGCTGCGCACAATCCCGATCGGCACGTTCAGTTTTTTGTGGAGTTCCCACGCGAAGGCGAGCGAAAGCGCCGAGAATCCACCGGCCTGTCTCGAGCGTTTCCAGCCGCCTTCGGACTCCGCGCGGCTGCACGGGTAGAGCGACGATCCGATATCGACGGCGTACTCGCGTACCGGGATCTCGTCCTCGGCCCTTTGTAACTCGCCCGCCAGCTTCGCGCACATGGACTTGCCCGCAACCCAGTCCATGTTCGACTGCCCCGAAGAAAACCAGACTTCTCCGACCAGCACACCCGTGCGGCTGATGGTTTCACGGTTGCTGGTGACGATCAAGTCACGTTCTTCATCGCAGGCAATGAGCGGATCCAGTTTCACCATCCACTTGCCTTTGGCGTTCGTGGTGACGCTCTTGCGCTGATCGGCAAACGCCACGGTCACCACCGTGCCAGGTTCCGCCCAGCCCCATACCGGCACATTCATTTCACGCTGCAGGATGGCGCCATCGACGAAGGGCGAAGCAACTTCGAGCGACTGCCTCTCGCGGCGCTCTGCCGATTCTGCTCCGAAAGGCGGGATGGCACACAAGGCGAAGAGCACCACCATCGACAGATTCACTTTAGTTCGCTTCATTTCAATTACCCTTACGTGTGTCGTCGGCGGCTCGCTGCTGGATTATGGACTCAATCGCGATCTGTCTCGGGAGGAAACTGATGATGGGGTGAGATGGTACACATCTGGTTTGTCCTGATGCTCAAGTCAACATGCATACCGTCCGGTCACAGGTTCAGCCGCGGCGCGGCGGTAGCACATCGCCTCCGGCATCCCCGACAGACAATATAGCCGTGAAGCGACGACAACAACTAACCACCTTGTTCATCCTCAAACAGATACACCGGCCGGAACCCGATCTCGTGACGCTAGAGATTCTCGGAGTTTTCCGCGTGAATCGACCGGGTCCTGCGGTATTCGTGCGGCTCTACGACCTTCCCGGATTCATGACCCACGTCAGCCTCAACCGACTGCAAACCGTAAGAATCTCGCGAGGACGGCATAATCGTCCCGACACGACGAGCATCCTTCACCAGCCGCATTGCTCTGGTCTGCCGGCAACACGTCGCGAACCGTCCTCTGATGCCGGAGCGATCTGGCGGGAGGTGTTTGTACCTGATGCCTGAAATGAAAACGTGTTTCCTGATGTGGCTTGCTGGTGTCATTTCTGGCCAGTACATTGCGGCCGTTCAAGCGGATCTGGCAACCTTGAAGCAACCACCCGTTTCAGCAACAACGACCGAAAACGGCATGCGCCAACGTTTTCGTGACCGAGCCCTGGTGGCGGAATTGGCAGACGCACCAGACTTAAAATCGTTCGGTCAATTTCATCGCCAGATGCGGACTGTATTCACTTGATGTTTTGCATGTCCGCTTCCTTGAATCGGCTCGCGTACGCCTGTTGTCATTCGATTTGACACCCTATAGGCACCCTCGTTTTTCGGCACTTCCGAATCACGACACTGTTCGCGACATTCGGGCCAACCCGCTGACCGCCCCTTCGTTCGTTGCTGCGCGACTGTTCGCGACAAGCTCTCAAACAATCTGAGAAAAAAGATCAAAATACCGCGTGCTGGCCACGTGCTGGCCGCGTGTCAGGCCGCGTGCTGGCCACGTGCAGCACCCTGATTCCGGAGCGGTCGACTGCGGACGAAACAGCATTTACAGCCCCGATAACCGTTGTATGTTTCCTGCCATGGAAGCAACAGCAAACACAACCCCACTCGAAATCTTCATTGCACAGATAGTTGCAGAAGTCGTCGAGCGGATTGATTACGACGAGATCAAAAATCGCAAGCTGGCATACACCCCCGACGAGGTTGCCGCACAAGCCGGATTCACGTCTGGCCGGGCAGTGAAGGCTGAAGCTAATGCGGGCCGACTCATTGGCTCAAAAGTCTGCGGCCGGTGGCGATTCACTCCCGAGCAAATCCGCGACTACCTCCGTGAAAACGAGGTCACCGTATGACCCTTACCCTCACCAAAACCCGTCGCTGCGGTCAACCCAAGACCAAACCAGACGCGGACTTCTGGGGCGAATGTCAACGCTGCCGAGCCAGAACAGACAACACACGATCCGGCGGACGCGACACAGCAGCAGACCAGACTGATCGAGAATATCACGGCGGCATGGGCCATCAAGCGGAGTGGTGAAATCAAACGTAAATCAAACCCAGATCAAACAGGAATTAAACGCGAATCAAACATGACCGCTGAAACCACCACAACAAAAGTACCAACACTAACAAGAGACGAGCGGTCTTGTCTCGCCCAGTTAGAAGAATCAATCCAGGCTGGCCAGCAATCATTTTTTGAGGTTGGTGCAGCACTGACAGACATCCGTGATCACAAACTGTACCGGGAAGAGTTCGCTACGTTT
>JBDONA010000362.1:0-2162 GCA_039831575.1 Fuerstiella sp.
TTCACTCATGAGACCCCGTGGTGCTAATTAAGAATGAGTAAGTCGCGCAAGCCGGAAATCGAGACTGTGAATGACCACATCGCGTGGTCGTATGCCAACCTGGCCCGTGCCGATGCTGCACTTCGAGACAGGTTCACGAAGTATCAGCCGGTGCACCACATGATTCGCGCCAGGTTGTTCAAAGGCCTGAAGAACGGCACGATGGCAATGCGGTCCCTGTACGACGACGAACGCATCAAAATGACTGTGCCGAATGCGTGTTACTATTGTGGCTCAATGGATAACCCGTCGATCGACCACTTGATTCCTCGCGTCAAAGGTGGAGCCGATGATGCCGACAATCTGATCAGGGCATGCCGATCCTGCAACAGCTCAAAACAGGGGCGTGACATGCTGCAATGGATGAACAGCAGGAATGCATTTCCGGCTGTCCTGCTCCTTCGGCGATACCTCAAGCTGGTGGCGCGTCACTGCACCGAAAACGATCTGTTGCAGTTGCCTGTGCCCGACGCGATGGAGCGAGACTTGCCGTTCGACCTGTCTCTCCTGCCCCATTTATTTCCGCCGCTATCTGAACTCACGCTTTGGGTGTATCCACAGTCGCCAATCGCGGGGGGACAATCGGCAGAATGACCATACGCGAAAGTGCATCGTCCGCGATACCGCCAAGGTGCTGACATTCATGTCGGAGCCACTCGCCAGCATCGAAATGCCACAGTACGTCAGAGGCACACGACGACCACACGGTCTTGCCACCGCAACCACCAATTCGCTTCCACCCACGCCAGTGCCGGTTGTACAATCATCTGACCAAGCCGATGTTGTTTCGCTCCGGTGTGGGGCGGGGTATGGCAATGTGAATCCGCTAGTCGATCAAATCTTCACCGCATCATGAACAGTCAAGACCGAGCCCGTATCCGCGAATTGATGTTCTTCGTGGTGCCCGATCCTGATGAAGACATCACCGACGACGTGCTTGCCCGGACGGAGGAAGTCGACTACGACGAAAGTCAGCGTCTCAAGGCGGAGTTCCGGTCACTCATCGAATCTATGGAGGAGTGGCCTGAAGAAAGGTCCACCGTCCTCAGTGCGCTCCACGAAATGGATGCCAGTAGTAATGACGCACCGGGAAACGTCGTCGAATGGGAAAACGTCCGTGATGTAATGGGGCGACGGATTCGCAAGGCACTGGCACGCGCACTATCAGAAGACTAAATCTCCGACACACACCGCCTGCCATCACGAACAGCAGACAACTCCCCGCCAGGGAAGAACGGCTGAACGATTGGTGGTGGATTGTCAGACGGGTCGGAATAACACTGGTAACGTTCGCCGCGACTCCTGACCTGATTGAACGTGGTGACAAAGCATAAGGTCGGTATAGCAGCTTCTGTTGTCAAAACTCGATCTGCTGATTCTGGATAAACTCGCCAGCCAAGCGCCACACTTTCTCACCGCCGTGTACACATTGGCCTACTTGACAGGTAGCGGACCCTACGGTGTACTAACATGTGTCAGCATCCCTTCGGACCACCCCCGTCCTCCGTATTCGAACCTCTAGCGTGAGGAAAGCATTTTTGGGGAAAACGTCCCACCACATCAACTGTTTTCATACCGTTGGCTGAGCTTCCCTAATCGATTCAACTTCTAACACATGCCATCGACCAACTACTACGAAATACTCGAAGTCTCACCAGACGCATCCTCTGAGGTGATTCGTGCGGCCTACCGCAGCCTGAGCGGGAAATATCATCCGGACAAAGACACTTCGCCAGAGGGCCGTCAGAAGTTCCAGCAGATTCAGGAAGCGAACGAAGTTCTGTCTGATCCGGTTCGCCGTCAGGAATATGACCAGACACGGGGAAATGGTGGCCATCGTCCGCCGGTCGCAAATACTGTCGTCATGCGGACCGATGGCAGCAGTTCATTCCTGACGCTGGCGGAACACCTGAAACGCAAGGGCACGGAACTAAAGAACTGTGACCTCACTGGTCTGGACCTGTCAGATGTTTCATTTCGCGGGGCGAACCTTCACAGAGCGAAACTCGACGGCTCACAGTTCGCCAACTGTGACTTCAGCAACGCTGATCTCACGGAGTGCTCGGCTCGGAACTGTAACTTCGACGGCACGCAGTTCAGCGGTGCCCAGCTGGTGAAGACGG
>JBDONA010000072.1:0-2161 GCA_039831575.1 Fuerstiella sp.
TGCACCTGGCCGGGCACGAGTTCCTTGTCACTCCCAATGACGTGTGGCTCACGGACCATGTGCCAACCAAATATATCGAGTTTCCGTGAAGAGGGTCCTTTTATCCAGACGCACGAGAGCCGGAAACCCGAAGCGTGAGTTTTGAAGTTGCGCACTTCTAACAATTCTTCAACACCGAAGGTGTTTCACAACATAGCCCAGGGTAACCGATTCGAGCGTCAGCGAGATAAGGGCCACCCCGGGTCGGCGAGTGACCCCGCAAATTCCGCAAGGTCACACCCGAAGCGCGGCACCTTGCGGAGGTCGTTTGGAATACGAAGCCCAGGGTGGCGGCTCAGCTCGCCTTGGCTCGCCAGCCTTACCCTGGGCTTCGTTGTTGAACGCCTTCGGCGTAAAGGCTTGCTGGCGCCGACGACACGCAAATGCGCAACTTCAAAAAGCGTGAGCGAGGGACTCTAAACGAAGAAATCCCAAAGACATCCCGCACTTACGCTTTTCAAGGGTTTTGAAACGACTTGCAGGAGAGTGAAGAAATCGAAGCACCCAAGGTGCTGATCGCTATTGCGGAGTGAGACAAGTGGACAAGCTGTCGTTAGAGCAGTTTACTAATTGTCGTGGACGATACTGGCTCGTGGGAGTAACGAAACTGCTATTAAAAAGCGTTCTTCGCGGCCACAAGTCAGCGTGAAACGCTGTAGACTGTGCACCTCATGGTCAAGTGCCCGTCCTGCTCTGCTGAACAAACTGAAACGAGCAAGTTTTGCTCGGAGTGCGGGGCTGCGCTGAAACCCGAGTTCGCCGCGACTGTTGTGCAGCGGGCTGGCGACTCGACCACGGAGAGCAGCGTTCATCCGTCGGCGTCCGACAGTTCTCACCACGGCCGGTTCCTGCCCGGTGCCAGGGGTTGCCGGTCGCTATCGTATCGCTGGCCGGTAAAGGCGGAATGGGGGAGGTTTATCGCGCGGATGACCTCAAACTCGGCCATACTGTCGCGTTAAAGTTTCTTCCACGAGAACTCGCCGACGATTCAGAGTGACGTGTACTCTCTGGGCTTGATTTTCTACGAATTGTTTACCGGCCAGGCCGTTCACCAGACGAGCTCGGTCCCGGAACTGATGAGGGCGCACGAGGAATCGTCTCCGTCCCAGCCGTCGAGCCTGGTAGAAGACATGGACGCGTCTGTGGAACGCGTCATTCTGCGTTGCTTGGAGAAGGAACCAGGCGATCGTCCAAAGTTCGTTCAGGCCGTATCGGCAGCGCTACCAGGTGGCGACCCACTGGCGGCGGCATTGGCGGCGGGAGAGACACCATCCCCCGAGATGGTCGCGGCCGCCGGTGAAACGGGCGAGTTGCCATTGAAGGTTGGGATCGCACTTCTGTCGGTTATCTGCGCATTGCTGATCGCATTGCCCATTCTGGCAAGCTGGATGGACACGCACAAGCTGGGCCGCTTGCGAGAAAACGAGCCTGCAGTTCTCAAACATGACGCAGTCCAGTGGCTCAAGCAGTTGGGCTACAAGAACTCCGCTGATGCGTACCCCGACAGCACGTACCAATTCGGCAAATTCCAGGATTTCAGATACCGCCAAAGCTCTCGACCGCTACAGCCAAGGATCACGATTCTGTTCGGTTCTTCCGGCATCTGGCAAATGTCGGAAGACAATCCCTCATTACTTGAACCAGGCATGACCTCCGTCAGGCTGGATGCCAGCAAGCCATACTCCCCAGAGCAACTGCTCGAGTTTTTGGCGGTGCCCGAAACCGACGAGTCGGGTGGGCAAGCCGAGGCAATCACAGCAGACAGGTGCTTTCAACTTGTCGGGCTGGACCCCAGTGCGTTTTCTCCGGTAGCGGATGCTGAGAGATGGAAGAATTGGCGGCCTCCCATTTACTCCGACGACGTGTCTGTCTGGCGAGGGCCAGATGGCGCAGAATCGCAAGTGATCATGGCCACCCGAAACAACCGGCTCGTTTACTTTCGTCGAGTGATCGCAGCAGGTGATACATCGGGGTTTTCAATCACTCGAACGAAACATGCTGGCAATGCGTTCCTGACGATTTTGGCCGTTGTATTCTCGGGCGTGCTGGCCCTTCGCAATCTCAGGTTGGGGAGAACGGATAACAGGGGCGCCTTGTGCCTTGCCGTCTATTACTTTGCCGT
>JBDONA010000524.1:0-2159 GCA_039831575.1 Fuerstiella sp.
GAGTCACAGCTGATGTCACAGCTGTTGTCACATTCATCCTGATAGTCCGTGAATACGCTGCCAACCACATGCCCCTTCTCGCCGTTGGCAAGTGAGTAGCAGTAGGACTGGTTGATCGAACCGATCGCGGATCCCAGGTCTTCCAATTCCTGGTTCACGCCGTAAGACAGTTCGGTCAGTCCGACAATGACTCCCAGAACCAGAATTGTGCCGACGAGTACGATTTCGGCGGATACGATAAAACCATTTTCGTCTGTGGCCAGTGCGTTAAAAATTTCCATCTCTGTTTCTCCTGTTTCGTTTGGTGACTGTTTGTTTCTATCAGGCAGACTTCGTTGAGTTCCGCTTGACTGATATTCTGTAAAGCATGGTGAATGCCAAACGTGCCAGGATGACAAGAATTGTTAGCGCATAAACCTCCCGAATCACACCTAACGACATATGGGCTAAAGGCTTATGATAAATCGAAGGGAAATAAGAAGTGTAAAGCCGTCTTAACGTTTCTGGTCGAGTCGTGTTCCCGAAACGCAACACGATGATGCGTCGGCAACGTATTGATGCCTTATTGAAACGAATCACGGCGTGAATCGAGCGTTGGAGCAGTTTACAAATGGACGGCACCGGTGCTGGTTCGTTGGCGGCAGCCGTTCTGCTGCCAAACCACGTGAACCGCGGCCATGAGTCAGCGAATTTTGCTGCTGTCATGAAAGCAACGTGCGGTGCGTACGTTTTTGACAACGCCCAACCGTCTGTCATCGGTGCCAGGCACCGGGGACGCACTCCTGTCGCCGATGTCGTGTGGGCTCCCCAGGAAAGCGCTTGGCAGGAATTGTCAGTTTCCTGCCAGGTAACTGTGAAGCGACGGCTACCCAGCGGATCCTTCAAAGATGAAACCGTCGGTTGCGGCGTCGATTTGAATGGTCTCGCCTTCGGAGAAACGACCGGAGAGGATTTCGTTGGCCAGAGTATTCTGCAGTCGCTGTTGAATGACGCGTTTCAGTGGTCGCGCCCCGTACTTCGGATCGTAACCCTCGTTTGCCAGCAGCTGCTTCGCTGCGTCGGTGACTTCCAGCTTGTAGCCGTTATCTTCAAGCTGTTTGTTCAGATGACGAATCTGCAGATCCACAATCTCGCGAATTTCCTCGCGCCCCAGTGGGTGAAATACGATGACTTCATCGATTCGATTTAAGAACTCAGGCAGGAAGTGCTGTTGCAAGGCGTCCATGCAGCGATTGTGAATCTCTCTGTCATCGGCATCACCGCTCAGATCCATAATTGCCTGGCTGCCGATATTCGACGTCATCACAATGATACAGTTTCTGAAGTCGACCGTGCGTCCCTGGCTGTCGGTCAAACGTCCGTCGTCCAACAGTTGCAGCAAAATATTGAACACGTCGCGATGAGCTTTTTCCACTTCGTCCAGCAGGATGACGCAGTACGGATTTCGCCGCACTGCTTCTGTCAGACGTCCGCCTTCTTCATATCCGACGTATCCCGGAGGCGCACCAATCAGACGGGCCACTGAGTGTCGCTCCATGAATTCGCTCATGTCGATGCGGACCATGCTGCGTTCGTCGTCGAACATGAATTCCGCCAGAGCTTTGCAGAGCTCCGTCTTGCCGACGCCTGTCGGCCCCAGAAACATGAATGAACCAATCGGACGATTGGGATCCTGCATGCCCGAGCGTGCTCGACGGACGGCGTTGGAAACGGCTTCAACGGCTTCCTGCTGGTTGATCATTCGCTTGTGGATTTCAGTTTCCATCCGCAGCAACTTCTCACGTTCGCCCTGCATCATGCGCGCGACCGGCACGCCGGTCCACATGCTGACGACCCGGGCAATGTCTTCCTCGGTCACTTCTTCGCGCAGCAGGCGACTGTCCGGATCTTCGTTCAGTTCGGCGGACTTCTGTTCCATTTCGGCCAACTGACCTTCCGCCGTTTTCAGCTTCTGCTCCGCTTCATAAGCCTCCTGGTAATCTTCATTGCTGTTGGTCTGCTGTGCCCTGGAAAACGCCTGAGTGTACGCTGTTCGCAGTTTTTCGATTTCCTCCTTCAGCGGCTTGAGACCGGAGATCGCCGCCTTCTCGACTTCCCATTTCGCTTTCAGTTGATTGGTGGATTCTTCGTTTTCCGCAATCAGGCGTCGCAGGTCGGCA
>JBDONA010001035.1:0-2156 GCA_039831575.1 Fuerstiella sp.
CGCCGTAATCGATCGGCAGCTCTAATCCCGTGAAGGTAATCGTCGAACCATCCAGGTCAATACTTCCGTCGTTGGCGTTGGTGAAGCTATAGGTGATCGCTGTAATTGAGCTGCTGTTTTCAAGTTCAATCTCGTCCGGATTCGCACCACTTCCCCCGTGGAAGAACACGCCTCCATCGGGAATCGGATCGCCACCCATGAAGTCGACGACCAGAATGTCCTCGTCCGTTGAGCCGTTAATAACGATCCTGTTGGCTCCGATTCTATCCGGGGATTCAAATACCGGATTCTGAAACCCAACATCCAGGTTTCCAACGTTCAACTGAGCATTGGAACTGGTGTTCAGAAACAGGATAAAGTCATCCAGACTCCCGTCGTCGGCATCGCCGCCAGCGGCGACCACGACGGTATCGTTTCCGTTTTCGCCGTCCACGACGACACTGATGTTGGGATCAGGCAGGGCGCTCAGATCGGCCACGTCGTTGTCTTCGCCTCCATTGAGGGTAATCGCCAACGTCCCGGAAAGACCGGGCAGCGCATTGATCGTTGCCGAATCGTTTCCACCACCGCCATTGAATTCCAGATCCGTCACGTTCGCGACGGTCAGGGTCACAGGGGTCAGATTTGTCCTCTGCACAAGAAAGCCGCTGCCATTGGGTTTGACGACAACATCATCCCCCTGTCCGTTATCGCCAAAAATAAACAGGTTGTCAGGTGACGGTCCCAGATCAATTACGTCGTCGCCATCGCCGTCTCTCCAGCGGACAGTATCGGTGACATCGGTCCCCGTAATCGTGTCATCACCCTCACCACCTTCAAACCCCCAGCCCCCGTTGGCGAACGTTGACGCGTTCAGGATGTCGTTGCCGCCATCGCCGCGCACATCACGCCCCTGGGAAGGCATTCCGAGCGCGTCAAGTCCGGCCAGTATCACCGTGTCGCCCCCGCCCCCGCCACCGGCGTTGACCTGGATCGTGTCCGTTGGATTCATGAAGTCCACGGTCTCGGCAGTGCCGGGAGCTGCGATCCGCGACATGCCGTCGTTGGGCGTTCCATCATCGCTGAGCGTGATATTGTCCACGGCATCCGAAAATGTGAAGACGCGGTTGGTGGCAGAACCGTTGACGTACAAATCTGAAACGGATGCAATCGCCACGCGAGAAACCTCGGCGTTGCCATTGCCCTGATCCCGCGTCACGTAATCCCCCCCTCAACAGCCAGCACAAACGGTCCCGTTCCAGCCAGGCCGACTGTGGGGGCGTCAAAGACGGAATTGCCGATCGACGAAAACCGGGCCGCGTCCCCGACTCCAAAGGGATTCCCGTCGTAACCAAACACCCCCAGAGTGAAATTGACAGTGCCAGTACCTGCCGTCAGGGTGTTGATCTCGTCAAATATTGTCGTGTCGTTTCCGACAGCACCTGTTAGCTCAAAGGTGCCAATACCGGTGGAGAATTCGCTGGTGTCGGTACGAATTTCGATTGACAGCAGAGTTCCGGTCGCTGCGGCCACACCCTTATTGAACACGGTTAATGTATTATCCGTACCCGAACCGGGCACATAAAACTGGTTCACAATTCCATCGCCTGTTCCGTCGTCAAAAGAACCAACATCAAGACTCAGAACCGTCGTGTTGTCTGCGACATTCGTCGATCCGAACTGGAACGTAATGTCGGAAGGCTGAACGCTTGCCGCGTCGAGATTCGGGAAATCGGTCAGTGAGCTGAGCGTCCCCTGTCCGTAACGGATTTGTGTGTACGGTGCGTCATCGATATCCGAAAGGCCAAATGCCCGCAGCGTAGGATGCAGATCGCTGGCGATCACGTCAAAGCCGAAATCAAATGCAGCAAGCAAACAACGATCTTCAAGAAACTCGACTTTCCGTGCCGTGCAGACAGCTGCTAATCGCGAGTGCTGCGGACGCGCCTGACGGACAGAACGTCTTTGCTTTCGGCAGTGATTCCGGAGCGAGCGAAGCCAAGGGGTATTGAGCATAGTTTAGAGCATAGTTTATTCCGAATTCTTGCCGTTTCAGATGATCGGGGCGTCACAAGAAAGTGCAGGCTCTGGAAGCGTGCAGACTGCTAACTCGGTATTGATGGCCACTGCGAACCAACCAATGTTTGCCAGCGAAAAAATCACAATTCTCGTTCTGG
>JBDONA010000077.1:0-2154 GCA_039831575.1 Fuerstiella sp.
GCGGGGACGGCTCAGAGTTCGTCCAGCATGCCATCTCCGTATGCTTCAGCCGCTTCCAGGCGATCGCAGAGATCCAGGAGCCGATCCTGCGTCGCACCACCGTTCATCTGGTTGATGGACCGGCACACGTCTCCGATCATTTGCTTGAGTTCAAAACTGTCCATCGGCACGATTTCGATGTCATGACTTGCCGCACAGGCCTTCAGGGCGTGTTCAATCTGTTCGAATGGGTAACCAAGGGCCGAGTTCGGTTCGAGCAGTTTGTCGTCGAACTGATGCTGCAGCCATGCATGAAGATTATCCATGGTTGGCTTGCTCCGTGTCTGGTGCCAGGCAAGACGTGCATCAGCAGGCATGTCTTCCATATGTGCGACCTTATCGTTGTGATAGATCACCTTGAAGGCCTCGATGACGTGACGACATTCTTCGGGAAATCGATCGTATATTTCCACGAAGTTGCGTCGGCCGTGCGCCAGACAGTTCGACAGGATCGTGTCGAGTTCCCTCGGCAGATTCCTCGCAAGTCCGTCGCACATCTGTATCGGCGTTTGCCGTTCCGTCGCACGGTGCTGCAAAACGTCCGATAGATTTTCACCCGCATGCTGGCGGCCACTGAAGAACAGCGCGACCCGTACGTCGGCAAGCGTTGCAACAACGCCTGAGGTAAACAGGCCGGTGCGCTTCGGATCGTGATCGTCTTCCGACGGTGGCGTTTTTCGGACGCGTTCTCCCATTAGCTCCAGAATCCGGACGGTCGTGTCGTCGTTGTACACGACTTCGCCCTCGGCGGCCTGTCGGATGAGTTCTTCGTAAGCCGGAGTGATCAGCGAGCCGGCGGCATGGACAATGTCCCACTGAGTCGAGGCTGCCAGAGGAATCTCGCAACTCCCCTGCAGCCGTTCAACCCGGTTGAACGGCAGGCCACTTCCATACTTTAGCAGGCCGATCATACTGGCAACCGTATGGTCGTACTTGTGGTTGCCAACGCCGAGACCGTACGACTGAGACCATGAGCATCGGCCAGTTTCACCGCCAACGCCCAGAGCTTATCCGGGATCGGAGCCCCCACCTTCCGTGTCCGCCGCCAGACCTCAAACCGGTTTTGCCCACGCGTCAGCGGCCCGGGAATATCGCTACGCTTTCGTCCTGCCATGGTTCTGCTCCCAAATTGTGAAAGCAACCACGGTAGCCATACCAATAAAATCATTCAGGCACGCTTGACGGAAGGACATTACTTTCTGGAAACGCCCTTCTAATTCCTCCCGAATGGTTCGCTCAAAATCACCAATCGAATGAGATCCCGGAGGCCGCCTTTGTTCTCTGTAAGTTCGGCGAGGATCTTGTCCGTGGCGGGGCGATCTCCAATCTCCAGTTCGCGGCCGATGGCATATGTCATCAACTTCTCCGTTAAACAGCGAGTGAACTCACCCTGTCGATCCACCAGGAGTTTTCGGAATTCCGGTACCTTTGAAAACACATCTCCGTTGGACAATTTGCCGGCGGCATCGATCGTCTCCTTCGTCGCGTAGATGTCCCGCCAACCTCCGACGGCGTCGAAGTTCTCCAAAGCAAAACCCAACGGATCGATCTTGCGATGACAGGCAGCGCAGGTAGCAATCGAACGGTGATTCTCGAGTTGTTCACGAATTGTCTTGGCACCGCGAATGTCAGGCTCGATATCAGGGACATCAGGCGGAGGAGGCGGAGGCGTGTAGCCAAGCAACTTCTCCAGCACGTAAACCCCACGCACCACCGGCGAAGTGTCCACGCCATTGGCTGACGCAGTCAGAAATGCACCCTGTCCCAACAAACCACCACGCGGCCCGCCCTCCAGAGAAACTCGCTGAAGTTCATTGCCCTCGACGCCATCAATGCCGTAGTGCAGCGCCAATTCTCGATTCAAGAATGAGTAGTCGGCCGCCAGGAACTCGCGCAGTGGCAGATTCTCGTCGAGCACATGACGGAAGAAGGCTTCGGTCTCTCCCCGCATCGCCGCTTCAAGATTGTCGCGGTAGTATTCGAGAAAGTCTTCGGAGGGCGGCATGATTCCAATGTTGTCCAGATCAAGCCACCGTCGGACAAAGTGACTGACGAAGCGATCCGACTTCGGATCGGCGAGCAGGCGGGTCATCTGTGCGTCCAATTGAGACTTCA
>JBDONA010000279.1:0-2154 GCA_039831575.1 Fuerstiella sp.
GAGCATCGATGTCCGGACTTGTGCTGACAACAGCCAGTGGCTCCACAACGGAACTGCTGGTTCGTAACAACACGGTCAGCAACAATTCGGTCGTTGGTATCAGCGTGACCGCCGGTCTGAATTCAACGATCAACGCAGATCGCCCCACAGGCATCGGCCCCGGAGGGACGTCCGTACAACCCACCGGCATCGTTGGGAACACGGTCACAAATGGTGGTCAAGGCATCGTTGTTGCGGGACAAACCGGGTCAACGATAAACGCCGTGGTTCAGAACAACACATCGACCGGCAACACAAACAACGGATTTGTCGGACGAGCTGATGGCAGCACGTTTAACCTGTTCAGTATGGCTGGCAATACATTCAGTTCGAATCTCGAAAACGGAGCGTTGGTCCACTACCTGAATGGTGGTACGTTTCGGTCGGTCAGCGAAGACCTGGACGGTGATGGTGTGATCGATCCGGGTGAAGACGTGAACGGAAACGGCCTGCTGGACCAGGGAATTGTTGCAAACACGATGAATGACAATTCAATCGCCGGACTGTGTCTCTTCGGACAGGACACGGGCACTGGTGTCTTTGACATCGGAGGTCCGGATGCGTCCCTTGGGAACATCTTCGCCGGCAACACAGGCGCTGGCATCGCTGCTGATTTGCAGGATAGTGCAACAGCACAGATCGACGCGTTATTCAATACAGTCACCGGCGGCTCAGCGGGCCCTGCAAGCCTGACGATCGTTCTTGACTTTGTTGAACCTGCTCAGGGAAGCGTCCTGGACGTGAATGGACTCACAGTCAACCCGTTCGATGTCACCATATTTGGATTTAACGCAACAGATTATGATCTCGTGACAAACGCGGTTTTGCAGACTGTGCAGAATCACTATGGACTGATCCCCACAACCGGCCAAGACGCACGCAGCCCGATTCCTGATGGATTCCAACTCGACATCGACTTTGTCATCGGGGATACAGGTGTAGCCCCATCCAACGGGGCAACAGAGTACTATTCAGTTGCCATTGGCGAGGTCACGGACTTCACGCCAGTTAATCTACCAGCGGGCGTTTTGCTCTTCGGAAGAGCTGGAGACATTGGTTTGATTCGCAACGCTGCCGGCCAGGGGCCTGGACAGGGACTAGCAGGCGTTCCTCTTGCAATTGGACAGGCTGGACCTGGCGTGTACACAAACTCCATCGTCCAGATTTCCCCTGCTCTGACTCCTCCGGATGCGTCATTGTATCCCGCCCTCGACGATCCTGTGACTTCTCAGATCGCCGCCCTGGATCATGCCGGGCTGACATCCGGCAACCTGACATTCACGCGTCGTGGCATTGCTGGAACGCTTTCTCACGAGGTCGGACATGCATTGTCACTTCTCCATATTCTGGATGCGGGATCCGTCACACCAACAGGAGAATTTCCTTTAATGGGGACAGGCGCATTCGACCTCCCCGTGCAGTCGCGGATCGAACCGCGTGAATTTGCGATCAGCGGGACGCTTGCAGTGGGTGGTGGCCAGCAATCCAACATCGCCCAGTTGGTCGGAGCTGTTGGCTTGCGAGTCGCTGGCAGTCCGTCGGCCAACGGGATCACGATCAGTGCAACCGACAATTCTCGGTTGCTACCTTCAACTTTCAATAACAACCAGATTACCGGTGCCCGTGTCAACGGCATCAACATCGACGTGCAGGACAACGCTGTTGCTGAAGGCGTCACAATGCAAGGTAACGCGATCGTCGCTGGTGCCGGTAACGGAATTCGCCTGAACGCAGACGGCCCCGGGGCATTCATTGATGCCGACACAACAATCGGCGGAACAGGTTCGAATACTTACCGTGGCAACGTATTCCTGCAGGGCAACAATCTCTCCACGAACGCCGGCGATGGATTCCGTGCGATTGCTGCCAACGGCGGTATCATCCACGGCAACCTGCTGAACAACCAGATTACTAACAACGGTGGGAACGGTGCAACGCTGTCCATTGATGGCAGTGGCACGATCGACTTCGGCACGCCAGCGCTTAATCGAATCATCTCGGGCAACACGATCACGGGGAACAGTGGTATCGGAATTGAAACCGTCAGCACGGTGAGTGCCACGGGAACGGGGCTGCTTAACGCGGTCATTCAGAACAACGACATCTCAAACAACA
>JBDONA010000340.1:0-9260 GCA_039831575.1 Fuerstiella sp.
TCTGGAGCTTGCCATCGCTTCCACTTTCAGATTCGTTGAGGCTCCCGGCCGCGATGCTTTCGATCTTTGTCTTCGGCTTCTCAGTTTCTCCCGCGTACTACATTCCGATGAGCGTCTTCTCGATCGCGTTCGGCGGCAAGCACAGCGGCTTCCTGATCGCCCTCATCGACGTGTTCGGCTATACCGGGGCGTTCGTTTTTAACTTTTTTGGAGGCTCCATCGTAGAAAACCACGGGTGGCCCGTCTTTCTCGGATTGCTCCTGACTGTGGCTGTTCTTGCAGTTGTTACGGTGACGCTGTTCCTTTACCTGGAATACGTGTCCGAGAAGAAGCAGAGTGCTCGGAAAAACTCCGCAATCTCCTGCTAACGGTGAATCCCTTCGTGTCAGTATAGCTTTCTTACAACAACACCTGCATGCCCGTCATCAATGGACTGGGCTGCGACACGAGTGACGGTCGATTAACGATCGATGACAGCGTGGCCGATCGCATTGCGTACGAGGAAACGTTTCAGGCGGAACCTGTCACCGTGCTGAAACCTGCACACAACGCTGGTCGTTCACAGGCGATCGGCGAAGGCGTCCGGGAACTGCCGTTGCAAAGTCAGCCGGAGGAGATCATTACCTGCTGACGACGCTTTCGCCACGGCGTCACCTCCGCAGATTCGTCGTGCAGCTTCGCTGTTGCTTGATCATTCTGCGTGACGCAGTGCCAGTCGGTCACCTGACGGCGAACGCTGTTGCCTGGGCCACGATATCAAGACCGACCAGACTGCCCCAGCCATCAATCGTCTTTCGAAAGATCTCACCGGGCACGCCTGAGCCAATGGGAAGATCGTCAATGGCGACAACTGGCAGGATGCATGGCGATGTGCTGCTGAGAAACACTTCGTCTGCGGAGCGGACGTCGTCAATGGAAATGTCGCGGCGAACGAAGGCGATCCCCAGCTGTTCTGCAAGTGACTGCACGACACTGACGCTGACACTGGGCAGAACCTTATCGGGCGGCGGAGCCACAAAGCCTTCACCTTCACGGTACAGAAGGACGCTTGCAGTGGATGCTTCGGATACCAATCCGTCCTGATCCAGCAGCAGTGCGCGAGCACCTGGTTTCCTGCGGTGAGCTTCACGGTCGGCCAGAAAGTAGTGCATTCTGCTGCGACACTTTAAATCCGCCGGCCAACAGTCACTCGGGATCTGGCGGATGCTGGAAACGATCAGCGTTTCTCCGGTCGAATACTTGTCAGCCCAGCGATGAAAAGGAAGCGGCGTCGTATACATGCCGACGGTTGGCCCGGGATCATCGTCCTGTGCTGCTGCGGCACAGAAACCCGGCGTCACGATCAGCGTCAATCCCAGATCGTCACCGGACTGCAACATGCTGTGGTTGTGAGAAGCGATGACTTCGGCGTCGGTTTTCAAGACGCCCAGATCCAAATCGTCGATTCCGACGATCTGCAGAGAGCGACGCAATCGTTGCAAATGCTCGTCCAGCTGAAACAGCTTGCCTCCGAAACTTCGCAGTTGCTCGGGCACGGTGACTCCCTGGACAAAGCCAACATCAAAAACGCTGATTGACAGTTCGTGGTCGGCAATCAGCTCACCATTCCAGTAAGAAAGTTCATTCATAGCGCACCGCCGGGAATCCAGGGCCAGAGTACCAAACCGCACATATTTGCCAGCGAACCTATCACCATTCATCACTGCATTTCACATGCCGTATTCGGGTAATTAGGCGGCTCGGTGCACGCCGCCGGGGGGGCTCGCTCCCCATCATTTAAACTACAAACCGAAGTTCGGCTATTTATGATCGGTCCACCGGAACGTGGCGGTGGATGATTAGTCCAACCAGCGAATGCACGAAGGCCTTGGAATTGAAACAGGATCGGCCGTCGCGATCAGACGGCCGGTATCTGCATTGATCGCAAAGACAGCCACGTTATTGCCCGGCATGTTGGCACACAACAGCCAGCGACCGTCGGGAGTAATCAGCAGGTTCTGTGGTCCTTTGCCCAGACTGGGTTCGATGCCGACATGGCTTAGACGGCCATTATCAGCGATGTGAAAAACAGCGATGCTGTCGTGACCGCGGTTGGTCCCGTAAAGAAACTTTCCATTTGGTGTGATTTTCAGGTCGGCAGTGTGACTGGTACTTGAGAAATCCTGCGGCAGCGTTGAAATCTCCTGCTGCTGACTCAACATGCCTGCGTCGCCCGAGTACACAAAGAACGTGACGGTGTTCTTCAATTCGTTGATGACGTATACGTTCCTGCCGTTAGGATGAAAGACCAGGTGGCGAGGGCCCGATCCCGGCGACAACGTGGCGAATGGCTGACCGTGATTCGGGGTCAGTTCTGCGGTGGCAGCACTGAGACGATAAATGAGAATTTTGTCGATGCCAAGATCGGCCGCCAATGCAAAACGGTTGTCCGGACTGATCACGATGCTGTGCGCATTTGGCCCTGTTTGGCGTTTGGGATCAACGCTGGACCCGCTGTGCTGCACGAATGAAGCCGCCTGACCCAGTGAACCATCGCCCTGCACCGGCAGAGCGGCGACGCTGCCCGTCGAATAGTTAGCGACAACGACGGTCCTGCCGCTGGCATCAATATCCAGATAACACGACGCCGTGCCACGGGCGGACTGTCGGTTCAGTCTGCATAACGTTCCGTCGCGTCCCTGGATAGCATACGACGCCACAAACTCATTCTCGTTGCCACCGAATTGTTCCGCATCAATGGCATACAGGAAGTTTCCGTCGGGTGAAATCGCGAGAAAGAACGGGTTCTCGACATCCGTTGTCCGAAGCAAGGGATTCAGCTGACCATTCTCCAGATTAAACCGATAGGCGTGAATCGCTCCCTCGTCCCCGGACTTGAAGGCAGAGACAAAAATAACCGGATCATCAGCGTGAATGGATGCAGACATGGTCGCTATACACAGAATAAACAGAATTGGATTTCGCATGTGTACTGATCTCAACGCGTGGCAGGGAATAGTGTTGCTGCGAATTGTCGGAAACGTCGTGGCCAGGGCCAGTAGATTAATAACAGTTGACACGCAGGATGTCATTCTCTGTGGACAGTCCCCGCAATCGCTTCGCCGCCAAATGGCCCGAAAATTCCGTGCCCCCAGTTGACGTTGTTCAGCCTCGGTGTGTCGCGCATTTTTTTTGCCACTTCGCCGGCCACTGTTGTCGCAGCTATTCGCTTTCCGTCCTGAGTGATTGAAATCTGGTCATCGTGGATGACGAACTCGAACGTGGTGGGGCCGTCGGTCCACTTCGTCGCCGCGCCCAGGTGACCGGAAACTGTCAGCTTGTAGACGGTACCGTACGACTTCCATTTGTCAGGGGCAAGGAAAGCAAACTTGTCAGGATCCCACTCGGCCGGCCACTTTGCCGATGTTGACACAAACAGACTGGGGCCACTCGGAACAAGACTCGTCACGCGCTGGCCCCACTGGTTCCCCACGTCTCCGTCCCGGTTCTCAACGTCATAGGGGTGAGTAATCCTGCTGGACAGAACCGGGTGGTCAAACATTCGCTGCATGAACGTCCATGATTTACTGTCCGGGTTATACCGCCAGAGTTCTCCCCACGGCCAGACACCAACGAAGACGTCGCCTGCATAGATTACGGTTGTCTGGGCCTCGCGAGCATTAGACGAAACACCATCCAGCACCGGTGGCCAACCCTCCACGTCGGTGATCTCAACACCATCATATTGAAAGACGCGACCGCTTGGATATTGCCCCATGAGCAGCCGGTCGTGGAACATCATGGTCGAATACAACTGGTAACTGACGCCCAGTTTTGGTGGTAGAAGCATCCGCCAGTGACGGTCTTCGAAGACATAGAATCCGCCGATGTTGGAGCCCGTTACGATCTGGTCACCCAGTTGTCCCCAGGCAAATGTGGTTTCGCCGACAATCGGCAGCGTGAGCACGATGGCGTGGGACAGATCAACGTGGGGTTGATCTGTCGTCCACGGACAGGCGTAGAGTTTGCTGAAGCCGTCGTCGTCGTTTTCGTAGGGGCGATAGCCGCTGTCACCTCGATTGACGTGGTAGAAGCACAGGTGGCCGTTGGCGTAAAAGAACAGCTGATAGCTGCCCTTTCGTGGAGGATTCAGGACCGTTCGCCCGTCGTACTTCACTTCGCTGTCACCAAACGTCAACCAGCTGTTACCCACGCGCATGGTCTCATTTGTACCGCCGACGTTGGTTTCCGGCTGCCATGACTTTGTCTGCGGATGCCAGGCTTTGACGCCGCCATAGGTTGAACGCACAACGTCGTCACGCCCGTAGAGGTAGGTGCCGCACAATTCGTTCGGCCGTGGAAGTTTTTCAGTGCTGTGTACGCGTTGGCCAGTTGTCGGTCGAACGAAAAACTGCAGCGAATGCCTGTCCGCGCGATAGCGTGTATTGTAGAGATTCTGAAATCCAGCACCGATTACAACAGAACCATCACTGCTGGTTACTTCAAACAAAGAACCAAAATTCTGCCCAACGTCGCGTCCGCGATCGACTGTGACGGTGATTCGATGGGTTGTTCCCTCCGATTGTGGCTCCGCTGCGCCACCGACGGTCGCAAATCCGACGATGACGAAAATTGCCAGCTGCGCGCGGCGAACAGGATTTGAGTCATGATCCGTCTGACGTGGATGCATTTTGCCTCCGCAGGATGAGTAGGGTGAACCGTTGGTGAAGCCGAGTTCTCATTACCAGCGTACTGCAGCGCGTCTGAAAATTCTATCGGCGAACGATGGATCTGCCCTGTCTTGGAACCTCACACTTCGCTGTGAAACAGATTTCGTCGCATGGATCTCCGGGAATTCAGAGTCCGGACACGAGTCCATTTCCGGACACCCTCTAACTCAATTACCAATCCTTTCACTGGTGAACGTTGCGTCATCACTTGAGCAGGATCACGGTGTACGTAGGCCGCTTTTTCATCATCAATGCCGCGTGGCTGTAGTATGGGTAGACGCTCCATTCGACACAGGTAATCAGGTCCGGGCTGCCGTCGCCGTCGAAGTCGCCCGGCGATGGGTGAGGACCGTGATTGGTGATACGGATCGGTTCTCCAAAGCAACACATCGTCACCGGTTCCGCAAAGACGGGATCTGTTTTGGTGCCGACGTTGCACAGCAGATAGATGCTGCCACCGTCTTGCGCTCCGTTGTGTGAGCCCGCTACGCTGTAGATCAGATCCTGCAAACCGTCAGCGTTCCAGTCCACGGCTCGAAATGATTCGGTCCAGTGCGACCGACGACTGATGATGGCATCGTTGATCTGTTGTCCATCAGCCAATCGCAACGTCTGCGCCTTTCGCAGGTGCAGTGACCCATCCTTGTGTCGGTATTGCACGAACAGTGTCGCGACCCGTGTGTAGCCATCGTGAGTCACGAGGTCCGTCAGCCCGTCACCATTGAAGTCCGCCAGCGCCGCGCCTGTGCGCCACAGGAATGGCTGCTCCTGTTCGAACGGATAGACTCCGTTGTTCGAATTGGGGTCATTGGCCCGTGTGGCGGAAAGTCTGTGGAGTTCCGGCGAATCCGGGAAGTCCTCGCATTCGATCTGTCGTCGGGCCCCGAATTTGGGCACTTGTCGCGATCCGACATTGCGGTACCAGAAGATGCGGTTTGTTTCGTTGGAACAAACCAGATCCTGCAGTCCGTCGCCGTCCCAGTCGACGAAGTGTGGATAGGGGTAGCCCATGTCATGCCAGTTGTGCGGCGCGCCCAGGATTTCGTTCCGCACGAACCGGATTGCCTTGCCCTCAGAGAGAATTCGCTTTGGTTCCCGGAAGGCCGGCCGATCACGTGATCCGTCATTGATCACGATACGAGGCCATCCATAGCCACCGCCAATCAGAAGATCCTGATCACCATCCAAATCCCAGTCACACAAACATGGCCACGCCTGGTCGCCGAGTGACATCACTGCGGACACCGATTCGGCTCGGCCGATGTGATTGAATCGCGGCCCGTCCACAGCCAGTTCATAGAACGACAGTTGCTGAAACGCGCCGTGCTGCACAATCAGACCGGACCGATTCCCGTGATTCCACGCGGCAGCAAGTGAGATTTCCGGCAGATTGACTTCACGCAACAGTTTCTCTTCAGCAAACCTCGGTGGAACGCCGCCGAGATTCTTTCTCCACGCAAGGCGGTAAAAGTCCGGCTGAACGGCCTCACCACCCACAAGACAAACGGTATCAAGTCGACCATCCCGATCAACATCCAGAAAACACGGCTTCCGTCCGGCGTTCAGTTTGACGGGCTTTGCTGATCGAAACGGCCAGCCATT
Organism: Fuerstiella sp.; assembly: GCA_039831575.1. Taxonomy (GTDB): domain Bacteria; phylum Planctomycetota; class Planctomycetia; order Planctomycetales; family Planctomycetaceae; genus Fuerstiella. The sequence continues at coordinate 6,312 of JBDONA010000340.1, forward strand.
GGGGTTTTCGTTGCGGAGGTATTCACCGTCGATAACCAGATCGACAGCACCATCGGCATTCAGGTCGACAGCGCGGCAAGCCTGCCAGCCACCAACATTGACCGACCCATCAGACCTGAAGCGTGGTGTCCCACTCAATTCCTGCCTGCCGGTATTGAGATAGAATTCTGCCGATCCTGTTCCTTTGCGAGTTGTGACCAGATCGAGCGTTCCGTCTCCATCAAAATCCGCGAAGTCCACGGCCGAGTAAGTGTGGCTGAAGAATTTCGGGTCACCGGAAGCAGTTGTTGAATATCGCAGGCGACTGAGGTCTCCGAATTCGAATGCGCCGTCGTTCGTTCCCGGAAAGCAGATGATTCCATCCCACGGCCAGCCTGGTCGGTAGGCGTAATTCCATGCACCGGTGAGATCGAGTCGGCCGTCGCCGTTCAGGTCATGCAGCCCCGGGGAATAAGGCACGGCAATTGGTCGTGCCAGCGATGCGTTGTACCGCAGCAGATCACCGACGCCGATCTGCGGAGTCAGCTTCTGCGACTGCAACCGTGGGCGGCTGACCACCGTTTGGAATCGAATTTCGAAGACTCGGTCATCCGAATCTGCCACAATAAATTCCATGCGGCCCTTATCCCCATAGGCAAAGTCCTCGGTCAGGTTGTGCGGGATCGTTGCGTCTGTTGTCGCGTTGCGGACTTCGATCGAATTCGGATCCAGCACGCCATTGACGCCGGCCGTGCGAATGAACTCCGGAAAATCGATCGCTGGATTCAACGGCGTGTTGGAATAGGAAAGTGGAGAAGTGATCGTTAGTCGAAGTCGGACCGACTCTGCTGCAGTTGCGGTGCCGCACCACACGGTCAGCAGAGCAAGAACAGTCGTATGATAAACCCAAACCGTCGTGAATCTCATGCGTCAGAGTATCCCTGTCACCACCTCTCCGTGGCTGCCAACTGCCTCCACCTATGGAGAGCTGTCGTGCTTTTGCCTGCGGCGACGTTTCGGCCATGGACAACCCTGGGTCAGCCAGAGGCCGAGAATCGCCAACGGATGAGTTACCATAATAGAAGGCACCTGAATTCGTCGGACCTGGTTGAATGTTGCTGAAACCTCAAACGTGTGTCCATGATCGTGATGATAGAAATGCCCTGGCAACTCCTGATCAACTTCCTCGCCCGTCGCGGCATACAATCCCAGCGCAATCAAGCTGAAGAAGTTGGCGAACCCGACAAACGCCAGGCACCAGCCAAATCGAGCAAGTTTCGTTGTGATCCTGCGACCTCGCAGGACGTGGTGACGAAGACGGCGAGACTCTTCGGAAGTGATCACTCTGAAAAGAACGGCACAACGCAGCGTTCCAAAGTATGCCAGGCTGGTCACGACGAAAGGATACAGGACGATGCCGCACGCGCAAAGCAGTCGGTGAATGCCGTCCAGACCCTTTGCGACACCGAACAGGTAACCGACCCCCAGGATCGATGAAAGCAAAGCCACCGCAGCGGCCAACTTTGCCGCGCCTAAGGAATACCGCAGCCTTGATGGCCACCGCCATCGCGAACGACTGCTGGTCCGCTCTGGGGTCAGGCGGAATGACCGATGCACGGGTGTGGTCATCGTCAGGCTCCGTTGGCCGAAGGGTTGAGGAGTTTATTGAAGCGTGCACCCTTCCTGCGGCGGTGCATGCAACGTGGCCGGCATGTTTTAGTTTCGACGACGCGGGATTGGTCTTCTTCTATTTCTGCGGCTGGATCAGGTTTGTCATCCGAACAAGATCGGCGATGTTATCGGCTTTCATTTTCTTCATGATGCTGGCCCGCTGAACTCGAACTGTATTGTAGGACGATCCCAACACCTGAGCCACAATCTTTGTGTTCTTGCCTTCGACCAGCAGTCTGAGCACTTCGAGTTCTCGCGGCGTCAATGTCGACGCCAGTTGTTCGATTTCCTGCTTTTCGTCCCGATCGAGCCTCCATGTCCGATCCATGGCCAGTGCTCCAGCGACCTTCTGCCGAAGAACGTCCGGATCGGCCGGCTTCTCCAGAAAGTCGATGGCTCCCGTCTTTACGGCATCTATGGCCATGGGAATATCGCCGTGAGCCGACAGCATGACCACCGGGATTTTTCTTCCCTGTTGCGACAGGTGCCTCAGCACCTCCATCCCGTCCATGCCGGGCATGCGCACGTCGGACACCAGACAACCCGATTGCGAGCCATCGTACCGTTCAAGGAATTCGGCTGCAGAGGCGAATGCCTCGATCCTGTGGCCCGCCTGCTCCAGAATCAAACTCACTGCTTTTCGCACGACTGGTTCGTCGTCAACGACGAAGACTGTCTGAGAATCGAATGTCATGGATTAATCCAAAACGTTTACGAATGCTTTATCCTGTCGCAGGTTGGCAATGTCAGGCGAAACGTCAAGCCCGTGCGGTCGTTTTTCTTCACAGTCAGCCTGCCGCCGTGAGCGTCTACAATGGTCCGGCTGATCGACAGGCCCAGACCCAGGCCATCCGGTTTGCGACTGAAGAACGGATCGAACAGCCGTTCCAGGTCTGCCACAGACATACCCGGACCGGTGTCCGTAACCTCGACGAAAACGACTTCGTCAGCACTTCCTGTGCGCAACAGCAACTCACGGTGGTCAGCTTCAAGACTGCTCATGGCCTGCACCGCATTTCGCGCAAGGTTCAGAATGACCTGTTGGATTTGCACTCGGTCGACCATGACCCGAGGCAACGATTCATCCAGGTCCAGTGAGATTCCAACATGTAGTCCCGGACGAATCAGGGGAACGGTCTCGGCGACGGCTTTGTTCAGATTGACGGACGTGGGTTGCGACCGGCGTTTGGTCACGAGACCTCGTATGCGTTTGATGATTTACCCGGCACGTTTCGCCTCTTTTCCGGCATCTTCGATGAGTTCGATGCATCGTTCTGAGTCACCCTGACCATTTCGTAT
>JBDONA010000487.1:0-36275 GCA_039831575.1 Fuerstiella sp.
AAATCAGCAGTACCACGCCACTGGCGGCCTGAATATGCAGAAACCGCGTTATCGGTTTTGCCAACCGGCTGATGGGCGCGTGCGGAAGTTTTGAAACGATCGTTTCGTCAGTTTCAGCCATTGGTGCAACAGAGGCTCGTCGTTATGAGCCATCCTTCAGAGTTGTCAGTTGAACGAATCGGGCGGCGAACGTTGCGACAGCCACTACCTGGTCAGGTCAGCCGTCTCGGAGAACAGTCGCCGCGACATGGCAGCTTCCCCAACTCGTTCGATGGCCAGTACGAATGCTGCGGTGCGTAGATCGACGTGACGTTTTCTCGCAACGTCGGCGACAGACCGATACGCTTTCCTCATGTATTTTTCCAACTCCTGGTGGATACGATCAAGGTCCCATCGAAACTGCTGAATGTTCTGCACCCATTCAAAATAACTTACCGTGACACCACCCGCATTGGCCAGAATATCCGGCATGACGGTGATGCCACGTTGATGAAAGATCTCATCAGCTTCCGGAGTTGTCGGTGCATTGGCGGCTTCGACGATGATGCTTGCACGCACATCAGCGGCGTTGTCCTTCGTCAACACGTCACCCAGCGCCGCCGGAATCAAAACGTCCACATTCCAGCCCAGGACCTCTGCACTCTCAAACGCTTCTCCGTTGGGAAAGCCCAACACGGTATGGTGCTCGCGGACCCATTGCACAAGTTGGTCGACAGCGAGACCTTCCGCATTCGAAACTCCGCCTTTGTGATCACCCACGGCGACAATCCTGGCGCCCTTCTCAGCCATCAATCGCGCTGCAAAACTGCCAACGTTCCCGAATCCCTGCAGTGCGACGGTGACGTCGCTGAATGATCTTTTCTGTTCCTTGAGTACCTCTTCAAGGACCAGCATCACGCCTCGGCCAGTCGCCTCCTCCCTTCCTTCCGAGCCAAACAGGTGGACCGGTTTTCCAGTGACCACGCCGGGCGAAAAACCCTCGAACTTGGAATACTCGTCCATGATCCAGCCCATCACCTTTGCATTTGTGTTGACGTCCGGAGCAGGAATGTCCAGCGTCGGGCCGATGACCTCCTTGATCTGCCCCACGAATGTACGGGTGATATTGTGTAGTTCGCTCTCGCTTAGTTTGGCGGGATCACAGTTGATACCTCCTTTGGCACCACCAAATGGGACATCAACAACGGCAGTCTTCCAGGTCATCAGGTTGGCCAGCGCCGTGGCCTCGGCTTCGTCGACAGTTGGATGATAGCGGAGACCTCCTTTCATGGGGCCGCGCGCTCGGTTGTGCTGCACGCGATATCCAAAGTGCTGCATCAGTTTCCCGTCATCACCTTCAGTAATGATCTCCGCTTTTATGACTCGATATGGCGCAAGGAGCACGTTGCGGAGCGTTGAGGACAACCCGATGGCATCGGCGGCTTTGTGAAAGTAGACATGGCTTTCTTCAAGCATCTTCTCCCCCGACTGCAATTCAAGATGTGTGAACTGGTTCGATTCGGACGGCCGATCAGTCAAAAACGTGTCTTCAGTTAGCCTCTGTGCGCCCCTGCCACTGAGTACGCCCATCTCATCTTCAGGTTGCTCTCCGAAACACGGTTTTGCAGCGGCCGCTTTTCCTGGTCTTTATCGCTGCTACAAACGCGGACAGACGTTGCGCCGAACATAACGTATAGCGGCAGATTTACAATCAGAACCACTGGCAGAGCAGGCAGTGTGACGACAGCACCTTTATGGCCCCGCAGCACAATCGCGACGTGGAAGCGAATGGGTCTCGTGCGTTTGCGAAACACGCTCGCTTGCGCTGCGTGCCCGGGTCGGTCGGGTCGGTCGGGTCGGTATCAGGAACTGCAACGCCGCAAGAGTGATTACCAGCAGAGCCTGTGATTTTGGGGTCGAGAAACAGCGTAAGTCAGCTGGCCCTTTCCCGTCTCAAAATGGTTTGCCAATGGATGCAGACCTCAAATGGCGGTGACCGTCGTCAGAAAGATCGGCAGCAGGCGTTGTTTCATCGCGAGCCTCGCCAATTTTGGCTTGTGACTGGAGAGCTTGTCAGTTTGCGCTGAGCCAGGATTCGTGGCAGATTGGAAATCTCTGCCAAAACCGGGTTCTGTAATCCTTGAACCGCGGGATATAATCCTGCCGAACCGCCAGCTTGTCGATGAAGCCCAAAGCACCACCTTTCCATGCCGCTGCGAACTGAATCACTGGAAGAACCTCAGCTGAACCTGACCCCGATGATCGACATCGTGTTTCTGCTGATTATCTTCTTCATGGTCGGCACTCGCTTCAGCGAGATCGAACAGCAATACGACATCGAACTGCCAACAGCCTCGATTGTGGAACCGATGACCAGTCGGCCTGATTCAATCGTCCTGAACGTCGCACGCTCGGGTGAAGTCAGGATCGATGGAGAAAAGTTGTCTCTTCCCGAACTGCAGTCACGACTGGAATCTGCTCGGAAAGCATATTCTGAGCAGTCCGTACTGATTCGCGGCGATGGCGAAGGCATGTACCAATCGATTGTGGATGTTATGGATGTGTGCCACAAGGCACAGATTCACCGGTTCTCACTGGCCTTCCAGCCGTTGGCATCCGGGGATTCACCATGACGGTGCTGGAGCTGGTGCTGCAAAAGGTCTGGCACGGTGGTCAGCTGACTGGCGACGATATTGTGGCGTTGTGCCTGCTGCTGGCGATGATCGCGTCGTTGTCGCACCTGTTTACGATGTTGGTAACCCGGTGGGGCGATCGGCACATCGCGGTAAAGTCGTTGCTGGCATCGTTGATGGTTCACGCCGTCTGCCTGCTGGGGCTTGAAGTTTTCGATCCCCTGGATCCAACTCGAACGGCCGCGGCTGCCGAGGCTTACACGCCGCCGGAAATCGTGACTCGGATTCTGGTGGAAAGTGAAGACACAGTCTCGTTAAGTGAATCCGGCAACACGCCGGTTCCCGATCAACCGACAGCACCGGACGCCGAATTGGCGCGATTGCCGCAACAGGCCCGACTGATGGATGTTCCGGATGCTCCCAACCGCCAGCAGGAGCAGCTGGACAGTCTGAAGACTCTGGCGGAAGACGTTTCGCAGTTCGAACAATCCCTGAATCCGGAGTCCGCCGTACCGGTCGACGCTGGCAGGGTAGCTCCACGCGTCGCCGCCGCCAATGACCCGGCTGCAGAGCTCCGGACGATGCTCGAACAGAGCAAGGCGGACGTCTACGTGCCGGAGAAAGAACGTGTGCAAACAGAGCGCGGAGACATAACGGCGAACGACGCACGACAGGAACCCCAGATGTCCGCCGGCAGCGTTAACCGCATCGACACCAACATCGTGGTCGAGGATACATCGGTTTCTTCAACCTCTACGGATCTGCAATCACCGATTTCGCTGCCACAGGCGCCCGATGCTGATGTCGTCCGCAACAAAGCCGCACCGTTGACGGGGACAGATCCACTGGAGGTCGCAGGGCTGAGTCTGGACCAACCGCGAAATCGCACATCGATGGCTCGTTCGTTTGAATCACGTCTGCCGCGACCGTCGCGAAGCCTGTCGAGTATGGACCCAGGTCGACGGCCGGTACGTCAGAATTCGCTGACGCCGCAGACGCCAATCCCGTTGTCTTCCGAGTACGACGAAGTGCGGATCGGGATGTCGTCTGAAATCCTGACCGATGCACTGCGGTCCGCCGCGACTCTGGTTGACACCGACGTACACAGCATCAGGCGTCGCGACTCGCGGCCAGCCACTTACGTGTTGAGAAATCTGGAGCAACGGCGCGAGGCCGCGGCCAGATTTGGCGGAACGGTGGAATCAGAGGCTGCGGTGGAACTCAGCCTGAAATGGCTTAGCGCCATGCAGTCACCAGACGGACATTGGGATGCGGAATCGCACGGGTCCGGGCTGGTTCGTGTCGACGAAAATGGAGTAGCTCGTAACAATGCTGGTCGCGACGCCGACACCGGCATCACTGCCCTGGTAACGCTGTCCTTTCTGGGCGCCGGCTACACTCACGAAAACGGAAAGCACGCCATCAGTGTCGATAGGGCCCTGGGCTGGCTGATCGATCAACAGGGTTCTGATGGAAGTCTGGCCGGTGGAGCCAGTCATTATGCAAACATGTATTGCCACGCCATGGCCACGTATGCTCTGGCCGAGGCACTGGGTATGCAGACCGACGTTTTGGTCGGACCAATCGTGGACCCGCTCGTGCCCGCGGCCGGACCGTACGCAGCACAGCAAATTGCAGCCTCGATAATGCTGCAACAGGGACTGTCGCCGCACGTGGCAGCTGCCACTGCCAATTCCCTCGTATACACAAACGCCGACGCGATCGCGTACGGTCTTCGAAGAGTTGATGAACTCCGTCTGCGGACAGCGTTGCTGAAAGCCGCGACCTATACCGTCAGCCAGCAGGACCCCAAAAGTGGCGGCTGGAGATATCGGTTCGGTCAGGAAGGTGACGTCAGTATGTTCGGATGGCAGATGATGTCACTGAAAAGTGCGGCAATTGCCGGAGTGAGCATTAATCCTACGGTTCGTCAGAGAATGATCAAATTCCTTAATAGCGTGCGACAGGGCGATCACGGAGGTCTGTTCGGATACCGCCGGTCGGTAATCATCGCGGGACAGGAAACGGAACCGGTCACGCCCGTCATGACCGCAGAAGCATTGTTCTGCCAGCAGATGCTCGGCTATCCGCGTGAATCCCTGGCCAGTCGCGAGGCAGTTCAATATCTGCTGAGAAATCTGCCACGACTTTCCCAGCTAAACATGTACTACTGGTATTACGGCACGCTGGCGATGTATCAATATGGTGGCCAGCCGTGGGAAGACTGGAACAGCGTCGTCCGCGATACGCTCATCAGTCAACAACGCCGCGACGGACGGTTCGCCGGCAGTTGGGATCCGAACGGCCCGTGGGGCCGTTATGGCGGCCGATTGTACTCGACGGCAATATCCACAATGACGCTCGAAGTCTACTACCGCCTGCTGCCGCTGTACCGCATGAATGAACACAGCGACAGGTAGAGCGCTTACGCAACCTCCGCGGCAGGTTCTGCAGGGCGAAAGATCTTTGCTTTATAGAGCCCGAGTTTATTCAGCCAAAACTGAAACATCACCCACAACGTTAACAGGCCATATTGGGTACTGCGGCGAAAGTTGATACTGGACGCTTCGGCAAAGTAGCGCACGGGCACAGGAATGTCCGCCAGTCGGAATCCCTGGGTGACAGCCTGAGCCAGAAACTGAGTGTCGAAGACAAAGTCGTCTGAATTGTTCATCCACGGAATCGATTCGAGTACTTCACGTCGGTACGCTCGAAAGCCACTGTGGAAGTCTCCCAGATTCTGTCCCAGTGCCACGTTTTCTGTAATCGTCAGACAGCGATTGGCGATGTACTTCCAGGTGGGCATTCCACCCTCCAGCGCTTCTGCTCGAGTGCGAATGCGAGACCCCATAATCACGTCGCAGTTGCCCAGCCGAATAAGTTCGGCCGCGATCGGGATGACTCGGCTGTCGTATTGATAGTCCGGATGGATCATCACGACGATGTCGGCTCCCAGTTCCAGAGCCCGCGCGTAGCACGTCTTCTGATTTCCACCGTAGCCGGTGTTTGTTTCGTGTCGAATGACGGTTAACCCCAGAGACTCGGCCACTTCCACGGTGTTATCGTGACTGCAGTCGTCCACGAGAATGATTTCGTCCACACCGCCGTCCGGGATATCCTGCACGGTCTTTTCGAGTGTCGCTGCCGCGTTGTACGCGGGCATCACTGCAATAATCTTGACTTTGGACTCGTCTGCCATCTCAATCCGTTTCTCAACGTGAAAACTGTACCAAAAATGATGCGACCGGCCGGAAGCACCCGTCACCATAGTGTAGTGCGCCAAATCGAGGCCGGACGTTGGAGAAGTCAGTGCCAATGCCGAATGAGACCGGCATATTCAGTCGTATCGGCAGCGATGATTCTTCACGGGACGATTCCTGACCGCTGGCACTGACTGATATGTCGTGCAACGGTTAATTCGTCGCAGTCGGTACGATCGTCATTCGCTACGGCTACAATCGACCGCCATGAGCCAGAGTTTTCAGCAAACGCATCCCCTTCACCTGCGTATCGATTCACTCGATGACCCGCGTCTGGACGTCTATCGCCACCTGAAAAAGAAAAATGAGAATCGCCGCGAAGACCTGTTGGTCGCGGAAGGGACAACAGTTGTCGAACGTTTGCTTCGGAGTGACTACGTCGTTCGTTCCGTACTTGTCACAGATCCGAAATTTGCCAACTTTCAATCACGTCTTACGCCTGACGTTGTTGTCCATCGTGTAACCCGGGATCTTGCCTCACAGTTGGTAGGATTCGAGTTTCATCTGGGCGTACTTGCTGTCGCCGAACGAAAACCCACGCCACTCATCCAGAATGTTGTGCCGGCCTCCGGTAGCAGCCTGATACTATTGGGCGATCACATCACGGACCAGCAAAACGTGGGCCTCCTGATTCGAATTGCTGCGGCTTTCGGAGCCGATGCGGTGGTCTTCAGTCGTGGTTCCACGGATCCTTTTTCACGCCGCGTGATGCGAGTTTCAATGGCTAATAACCTGCTGCTGCCGGTGATCGAAGCACGGGATACCGAAACTGTTCTGGACCAGTTGAACAGGCTCAATTACACGCCCTGTGCAACAGTATTGGATGAGGCCGCAACCGCACTGGAAGACTTCAGCTTTCCAGAACGAACAGTCCTTGTTTTTGGCAACGAAGCTCATGGCATTGCTTCGTCGCTGATATCTCGATGTAACACCAGGCTAACCGTACCAATGCTCAACGGCACGGATTCTCTGAATGTATCAATCGCCGCCGGCATATTCTGTCATACCTACCGCAGCCAGCATCGGCATGCGCCCATTGATGGCAAACGACAGGAGCAACAGCAGCCAATAATCACGTGATCGCAGGAGCCAGAACACATCGAGACGTCATCAGAAATCACAAGACAAGCCCTGTTCACAGGACAGGTTCAGGGAGTCGGCTTTCGGTGGACGACCAATCGGGTCGCAACGGCGTATCCGGTCACCGGCTTCGTTCGAAATCTGGCCGACGGTCGAGTGGAATTAGTTGTCACGGGGAGCCCTGAAACCACGGCCAACGTGATTCGAGACGTTTGTGACCGTTTCCAGGGCATGATTGACTCAATAGCAGAGGAACAAATTCAGCTGACAGAAACAATTCTCGGATTCTCCATCCGCCATTGAATCGTGGCCGTAAACTGTTTGGTGCTTAGCAGTTGCGATTCCCGTGCCGAAATATGGGAACTTGACCAGACCACTGTCTCGACAGGCTGAGAATTCTTCCCAACGTTGCGGAAACTCGCTGCGTATGCATGAATCTTGCGATACGTCACGTCCCTCACCGGGATAACGCGACCGTGCCGCAGGCTTTCAAACTGTCGCACGGTCCGGTCCAACCGCTGTGCGTGACGGCCAAATCAACTCGATCTCTGAACACCTTCCAACGTAAGTGTGACCTCTGGTTCCATGAACAATATCCTTGTATTCGCTCAAGCGGCCACAGAATCTCCCAGCTGGATATCCACGTGGGTCGTGGCGTTGCTGCTTTTCTTTGCGCTCATCGGCTTTTCCTATGGCACGCGCGCCGGAATCATTGCTCGGGCGACGACCAAAGAGGCGATTCGGCAGCCGTTGTTCTTTTTGCTGCTGCTGATTTCGGCGGTGGTACTGGTGGTCAACACCTTCATGCCATTCTTCACGCTGGAAGACGACGTCAAGATGCTGAAGGAATGTGGACTGGCAACATTGCTGATTTCGGGAGTGCTGCTGGGGGTGTGGACCGCCGGAACCAGCATCACAAGTGAGATCGAAGGTAAAACGGCAATGACCCTGTTGTCGAAGCCCATCAACCGACGGCAGTTTATTCTTGGCAAGTACATTGGCATCATTCAGGGCGTGCTGTGGTTGTTTCTGCCACTGACCCTGATCTTCTGCTTTGTGATCTTCTACAAGGTCGGTTACGACCAGCGGGAAATGTCCAAAGAGATCACGGCCTGGTTTCAGACTCAGCAGATCATTGGCGGCATCGAACTGCCCCTGCCGCACCCGGCACGTCTTGCTGTGGTCACGCAGATTCTGCCTGGCATTGTGCTTTCGTTTTTCCAGGTCTGTGTCCTGACGGCGATCAGCGTGGCCGTGGCCACCCGCTTGCCGATGGTGGTAAATCTGGTCGTGTGTTTTGCCGTCTTCGTGGTGGGCAATCTTACGCCGATGATGGTCTCCCAGGGAAAAACCGTAATTCAGAATGAGGTGGTCACCTTCATCGCCCGGCTTATCGCGACAATATTGCCGTCGCTGGAGTCGTTCAACATCTACGCCGCCGTCGCGACCGGCCGCTCGGTGCCGCCGTCTTATCTCGGCACCAGTCTGCTGTACGGAGCCGCCTATGCCACGGCTATGATTCTGGTGGCCTTTATTCTGTTTGAAGACCGCGATCTCGCGTAGGATTGCCCGCCATTCGACGGTCGTTCCTGGGGCTGCTGGGCGGTATTGTCCGTTCGGTCCACAAGCGGGTCCATGCCAACGTCAAAGCAAGCCTTGCCGGTCGTTCCCGTACGACCGGCCATGACCGCGCAATCCTGGGGATCACGTTGCCGGCCGCCAATTCGCTGGCGGTCGCACGCACGTCATCAGGGTGCGACTGTTGGTCATCTGTCTGTGAAACGTCACGCCACCGCCAGTCTAGGGCAATTTCTGCCCCCGGGAGGGTGCCGGTCAGGCAAGGACTTTCTTTCGCGAAATGTTCTGCAGGCAAATCCACGGCTCTGCTGTATCGTCGCAGTTGTGACATGCCGGCCCGCAGGTTAAAGTCTTTTTGAACAATAATGATCCGTTTTGTGTTCATCTTTGTAGCGACCAGCGGGAGCGGGCCAACTGTTTCCGAGCGTCAGCTCGAATCGGCTTGCCGGCCGTCCCGTGTGTGAGACCGTTTATGACCGACGGCGAATGATTCAGGCCCCTGGGCGTCGGTGAGTCTCACAACATCCAGCATCGAAAGTACTTCCGTGTCCGACGCTGCTCCCAGTACCTTCCGCAAAGTGATCTCAAACCAGCAATTCGTTGGTCGACCGTTGATCACGTCAACGATTGCGGGTATCGCGGCGGCTTTGCTGTTGATCGGCATCATTTTGTGTGTCGCCGGCGTGACGGAACTTCTGACACTAAGAATGCTGGCCGAAAATCGTGGACTGCTGCCGACGGCGGAGGAACTCGCTGATGGACCGATCAATCGAATCCTGATTCAATTGATTCTTGCGATTCCCCTGCTCCACGAGTCCGGATCGACTCTGACGTTTCTGTTCGGCGGGGCCGCTTTTTTGCTGGTGATGCGCAGCGTCCTTCGAGGTTACGCGCAGACCCGGATTAGTCATCACGTCGCTGCTGCAGTGAAGCGTCTGCGGGAACATATCCATCGTCATGCGCTGCGGTCCAACCCGGGAGATCTGGCCGGAGTTCAACGCAGAGCTTCTGCGAGTCTTTTTCGACAGACGGCTCAGACGCTGGAAGACAGTTCGCGGGACTGGGGATTTCGCCAGCTGACATCGACGTGTGACATCGTGGTACTGGTCATTCTACTGCTGGCGACTCAGTGGCGAGTGGGTCTGGAATGTGTCGTTCCTGTCATTGTGTGCTGGTTTGTCTATCGGCTGGAAACAGAGCGTCACGAGACGTCGTCCAGCCTGCTGTCGGAACAGATGGAGCGTGGTGTTCAGAAACTGACAGAAGACCTGGACAAAGCACAGATTGTTGCGGGTTATGGAATGGAGAACCTGGAGCACGAGCATTTCAGCAGCAGTCTGCATTTGTATCAACAGCGTCGTGAACAACTGCATCGACAGCTGCTTCGCGGCCGGTGGGTTTCTTTGGTCATCGTAATCGTCAGCGTGACTGTTCCTGGATTTCTGATTGCTCGTCACCTGTTGTTCGGCAGTGCCATCGGACCAGCCGCCGCCGTTGCACTGACAACGCTGGTTGTGCTGATCACGTTGTCACTGCAACGGATGCAGGAAGTTCCCGTCCTTGCGGGGACGGCGATCGTCGCGGCCGACGAAATCAATCAGTTTCTGCTTCGCGTCCCTGCGGTCAGTCAGGTGGTCGGTGCAAAGTTCCTTGAGCCGATGTCACGTTCACTTCAGTTCAATCAGGTAAGCGTGGAAACGGAAACACACCCGGAGCTGATCTCGAATCTTGACTTGAAGTTTGAATGCGGACAACGTGTGGCGATCCTGGCACTGGACATGCACGAAGCAGAAGCCCTGGTGAGCCTGATTCCTCGGTTCCGTGACCCGCAGCATGGTCAGGTGCTGATCGACGGTCAGGATATTCGCCGAGTGACTCTGGAGTCGCTGCGTGCCGAGGCGGTGAACGTCGGTGGGCAGGAACCGGTATTCAGTGCCACCGTCCTTGAGAACATCACGGCCGGGCAGTCAGAAATTTCTCGTCAGGACGCCATTGAAGCCAGCAAGACGGTCCACGCCGAAAGCTTCATTCGTCTGCTGCCGAAGGGTTACGAAACTCCGCTTGGTGAGCACGGCGTCCTTCTGGATCCTGGTCAGGTGTTTCGGCTGAGTCTGGCCCGGGCGGTCGCACGCAAACCCGCCCTGTTGGTGATTCAGGAACCGGAAGCAACACTGGACGAAGAGACCAAGGCCATGCTGGACGACGCGTATCAACGAATCTGCAACGATCGCACTGTCCTCTTTCTACCCTCTCGACTGTCCACAGTGAAAAAATGCAGCCGCCTGGTTCTGATTCACCAGGGACGCGTTGCCGCTGACGGAACGCACGAAGAACTGATGCGCTCATCAGAACTCTACCGTCACTGGGAATACATGCGATTCAACGTCTTTCGGTAAGAACGAAAAATCCGATTCAGCAACGCGAATGGCTTGCGGGCACGGCAAAACGGTCTGAGAACTGGACCGTGCCTGGCATTACTGGTAGGGTGTTGGTCCCTCCCAGTCGCTGTTTTTCGCCAGGACTGAAAATGCTGCAACCTACCAGTTTTCTGCTCGTACTTTCGCTACTCGTGTCGGCGTCAGCCTACGAAGACACTCCTCCGAAACAGCAGGAAGCCGTTGATGCGTTAAACGGCATTACTTCCAACCTGCAAAAGAACCGCGATGGCACGGTGCGCTTCGTCAGGTTCAGCAAGTCGGTCGCCACCGATGAACACGTTGCACAAATCGCCGCTTTTGAGCAATTGGATTATCTGGCGGTCGTGACGCCGACCGTTGGCGACGAAGGACTGGCCGCCGTCGAAGGTCTGACGAATCTGGATACGCTCTTCCTGTCGGACTCCGGAGTGACAGATTTAACACTGTCCAGGTTTTCTAAGCTTCAAAAACTTGAGCGGCTGTATCTTGATCGAACTTCGGTAACAGACGAGGGAGTCAGCGGTCTGGTCGGACTCTCGACGCTGACAACACTGTCGCTCAATGGAACGAAAATCTCAGACGCGTGCCTGAAAGCAATTTCCGGATTGAAGGGCCTTGAGGAATTGAGCCTTTCCGACACGGCCATCACCGATGACGGGATGCAGTTCCTTGCAGAATCGGCGGTCCTGCAGACGTTGTCACTGAACGGCACGACCGTCAGTTGTGCGGGATTGGCTCACCTTGGATCGTTAAGCAGACTGAAGACATTGAATCTTCGCCGCACACAACTGGCTGAGAATCTGCCCGCGCTGCTGGCCCGGATGCCTGGGCTTGAACATCTCGATCTTCGCGAAACAAACCTGCAGGTCGCCGATGTTGAGCAACTTCAGAAACAACTGCCGAAGTTAGTCGTGACTTTTTCTCCGTCTGCCACGTCGTCGCGGAATGCTCTACAGAGGTATCTGGCGGGTGAAACTCTGAAGGGGCCGGTGGGGCAGACACCTGCCGTGGTTGCGGCTGAAGGCTCTGGCCAGGATACTCATGTCGTGAACGCCGTGACCCGGATCACCCAGGACGGAGGTGTCCCCGACTTCCAGCGACACGTCATACCGTTGCTGGGGCGTCTGGGGTGCAATGGCCGCACGTGTCATGGGTCATTTCAGGGGAAAGGCGGATTCAATCTGTCGATGTTCGGTTATGACTTTGACGCCGATCTGACGGCATTGGCGAACGGCGACGAACCACGCGTCAATACTGCAGCACCGGAACAAAGTCTGATTCTGAACAAGCCCACCAGTGACGATGAGCACGGTGGCGGACAGCGATTTGAACGCGGGGGTTGGGAATATCAGACCCTGAAAAACTGGATTGCGGGGGGAGCGAACGGGGTCGAAGACAAGCCCGCAATGCTGCTGCGTTTCGATGTTACGCCGCAGTCCATCGTGTTTGAGCGGATCAGCGAATCCAGACAACTGCAATGTGTGGCCGTTTGGGCGGACGGACAACGTGAAGACGTGACAGCACTGACACGCTTTCGCACAAACAACGACACGGTAGCCGAAGTGTCGGACGACGGCGTGATCACGTGCAGGTCTCCGGGCGACACATACGTGGTTTCGTTCTACGATAAAGGCATTTTTTCAAGTCAGGTCATGATGCCCGTTTCGGACAGAACAGGAAACCGGTATCCAACTGTTGAAACGCCGACGGAAGTCGATCGACTTGTCGTGCAGAAACTAGCGCCGATGGGCATCGTGCCCTCTGCGATCTGTACTGACCAGGAGTTCCTTCGTCGTGTGAGTCTTGATCTTGTCGGGACGTTGCCGTCCAGTGCCGAGGTGCAGACATTTCTGGCAGATCCGTCACCGGAAAAGCGACAGCACAAGGTTGACGACCTGCTGGCTTCGGAAGCGTATACGACGTGGTGGGCTGTGAAACTGGCGGATCTGACCGGCAGTAATTCTCAGTCGCTTGGTTCCACGGACATGAATTCCCCGGCGTCACTGCAGTGGAATGCGTGGCTGACGCGACGTCTGAAGGATAACGTCGGATGGGATCGAATTGCCGCAGGAATTATTCTGGCAACAAGCCGTCGACCGGGGCAGACGTACGAAAGCTATGCGGCAGAGCAAAGCCTTCATATGAAGCGTGACGACGGTACGGATTTCACCGCTCCTGATAATCCGATGCATTACTATTGGTTCCGCGGTAACAACCAGACCGACACGGACCGGGCGCTCACGTTCGGTTACACATTTATGGGCGTACGCCTGCAGTGTGCTCAATGTCACAAGCACCCGTTCGACCAATGGTCGAAGGATGATTTCGCAAAGTTTGCCGGCTTCTTCAAACGCATTCGTCCCGGGATTGCTCCCGATGCAAAGTCTCAGCAAACGCACCTGAAAACCAAACTCGGCGTGCCGATAAAGCTGGATACGGCCGCTCTGCGACGGCAGATGTATATGCGTGTTTCTGCGGAAGGCCTGCCAATTCCGTGGAACGAAATCTGGATTGATCGTCCGTCAGACAAACCGTGGCCGGCCAGAATCCTGGGTGGTGAGGAATTTGAGTTGAATGAGTTTGAAGATCCTCGGGAACCGTTGGCGGCCTGGCTCTTTCACAAAGACAATCCCTATTTTGCCCCGGCATTTGTGAATCGTATCTGGGCTCACTATTTTGGCATTGGAATCGTCGATTCACCGGACGACTTCAACATGGCCAACCCGCCGAGCAATAAAGCCCTGCTCAGTTGGCTTAGCGATCAATTCATTGCAAACGGCTTTGACATCAAATGGCTGCATCGAACAATCGCCAACAGTCACACGTATCAGCGCAGCAGCGTGACAACACCGACAAATCGGACTGACGAACGGAACTTCAGTCGTTCACTGGTCCGACGGATGCCGGCAGAAGTGACCATCGACGCCATTCTGCGGGCGACGGCTCGCGACGATGTTGCAGCGAAGTATCTTTCGGACTGCACCGTACGGAAGATCGGCCAGCACCCGAAATCGTATCAAGTGCGAGGCATCGATTACTCGTTACTGGTTTTTGGAAAACCACGACGCATGACAAACTGTGACTGCGAACGCCAGGATCAGCCAACTCTGCTGCAATCGCTATACGTCCGCAATGATTCGGAAGTACTCGGGTGGCTCGAACGCAGTGACGGTTGGCTGATGAGTGTTGCGAAGGAACTGGGGCAGCCGCTGTCCACTGAGACAAAAGCCGTTCAGCGCAGTCCGAATGAGAAAATTGAAACGGCATTTGCGAACGATGCAAGAACGATCGAGTTAATTGGCGACGCCTATCTGCGCACGGTGAATCGCAAACCAACAGCGGCAGAACTTCAGACATCGCTGGATCACATTTCGACGACCGAGAACACCGTTGAAGGGCTGCGGGATTTGATGTGGGCGTTGCTGAATACTCAGGAATTTCTGACGAACCACTGAAAGGCTCGGCTGCTGAACTCATTGCTGCAGTGGAAACCTCCGACGTCTTTTTGAGAGGACATTCGATGACTTCACGTTATGGCGATAAAATCACTCGACGCGACTCACTGCAGATCGGCGCGTGTGGACTGAGTGGGTTTACGTTGGCAGGTTCTCTGCAGCCTGCATTCGCGGAGGCTGCAGAGAAAGCAACGGCCGATTCCGTGTTGTTTGTGAATCTGGCGGGCGGACCGGCTCACCTTGACACCCTGGACATGAAACCGGACGGACCCAGCGAGACGAAGGGCGAATTCAAGCCGATTCAAACCAATCTGCCTGGATTGCTGGCGTGTGAATATCTGCCAAAGTTTGCGAAAGTTGCGGACCAATTCACGCTGCTGCGCGGAATCAGTCATACGGTTGGCGACCATCCTCAGGGCCAGGCCTACATTTCGACCGGCAATCGCCCCACACCCGCTCTGCAATATCCGTCACTTGGTTCCGTCGTGACGAAAGAGAATCCCGGTGATCCGGATCTGCCGCCGTACATGGCAATTCCCGATACGGAATGGACAGCCGGGTACATGGGCGATGCCTATGCTCCCTTCAAAACAAATGCCATCCCGAAACCTGGCCAGCCATTCGCCGTGCGCGGCATTACGTTACCGGAAGGCCTGACGGTCGAGAAAGTCGCTCGCCGCGAACAGCTGCTCAGCAAACTCAATCGCACCTTCAAAGAAGCCGACAGGAACAGCCAGCTACTGGAAGCCCTGGATACGTTCGGCCAGCAGGCTTACAGCATGATCACATCGAAACGCACAATCGAAGCGTTTGATGTCAGTCGGGAACCGGAAAGCATTCAGAATTTGTTTGAAGCGGATGACTTTGGACAAAGCATGCTGCTGTCGGTTCGGCTGATTGAATCAGGCGTCAAGTTTGTCACGGTGACGAATACCGGCTGGGACACACACCTGAACAACTTCGCCGGTCACAGAAAACTCATCCCGTCGCTGGATAATGCCATCACCGCGGCGTTGTCCGCTCTGCAGTCAAAGGGGATGCTGGAACGAACGCTGGTGATCATCATGGGCGAGTTCGGTCGCACACCAAAGATCAACCAGAACAGGGGTCGCGACCACTATCCTCGAGCCAACTGGAGCCTGATGACCGGTGGCGGCGTGAAGCCAGGGCAGCTGATCGGAGCGACGGATGCTGGTGGAGAGGGTCCGACGGACGACACCGACATCCACCCCGACGACATCGGTGCTTCCATTCTGCACGCACTCGGGATCGACCACCACAAAGAGTATTACACGAACGCCAATCGCCCGGTGAGTCTGGTCCCGAATGGGCGAGTGATCAGCGACCTGTTTGCTTAGAGCAGATTACTTATTGTCGTCGACGATACGGGCTCGCGGGAGTAACCCAACTGCTAACGAAAAGCGTTCTTCGCGGCCACAAGTCAGCGTGAAACGCTGTAGAACGTCATCGCCGGTTGAGGCCCTGATACCGGACTTCTCTTGATCAAGGCCGCACGTTACTCCTGCAGTGCACTGATTGGCAGAATCGACAGGCCGCAGTCTTCCTTTCCAATGGAATAGACAACGTACAGGTTGCCATCGTGTTCGTAACCATACGGATAAGACCATTGCTTGCCTTTGGCGTGGCCTGCAAACCGGGGCGGCTCTGATTTCCCGTCACGAATGCGATACATGCGGTTAAGTGTCCCCGTGTCAGGCGTGCCGACAGAAATCACCAGCGTGTCACGATTGACGAAGTTGGACAGCAAATAAAGTTCTCCCGAACTGAGTCTGCCCAGATAGGCTTTGGCGCGGGGCATGGGCAGGTTGCTTTCCACCGCCGGTGTCCAGTTTCTTCCGTAGTCGGCGCTGGTTGCCACCCACGCAACACCCCGACCACCTCGAATCACCGCAAGGACATTCTCGTCGTCCGCCCACACGGATGTTTCGGCGAACGACGGAGCAAGACGTGACGGAAAGGGTATGGACACGGTGTCCCACACAGTCACGTCGTTTCCCTGGCTGATTGCGACCACCGGGAATCCGTCTTTGTCCTGCCCGCCCGTGATGAGGCTGCCATTCTTCATTTTTACAGGTTCGTCATATGGCCAACAATTGTGCATCACAATGCCACGCGACTGCCAGCAATTGCTGTCTTCGTTCAAAACGAACGCTTCGGCCATGAGTCCGGGAAAACGACGACCTGGTGTGCCGACTCCGAACCGTGAGCAGATGGCCCAGAGTTCGGAATTATGTTCAAACAGAACGCCATGGCTGTGGCGTTCTTTGGTTTTGAAACCGCTTCCGATGACTTCAAGGTCGGACCATGTTTTGCAGTTGTCGATCGATCGCCGCCCCTGCAATGTTTCCTCCGGCCCGTTCTCGTTCGCCGGACTGTTCGCCCAATTGGCGAAAAACGTACCGTTGTGGTTCACAATCGCGGCTCCATGCAGAAACCGGTACCCGTCCGCAGTGGCGCGATGAATGGTGCTGTGCTGCACTCCGGCAACGAAAGGCACTGCTTTGACGTCCGGCGTAATGGGCAGACCGGTCCACAGCTTGAACGGTTCCGCCAGAGCAGGCAGATCTCGCGGTATGGGAAGATGCGTTCCACCGCGAACCACAATGTCGTCGACAAGATACCACGCACCTGGGGCAATGCGTTTACCCGAAACCAGATCAACAGCATTCAGCAGCAGATTGGTTCGATAGGCACCAGCGGTTTTGGTTACTTCCTGGGGCAGCAGAGCGCTGCCCGGTTGCGAAAGTCGGAAGTCCAGTCCCTGCCGCCGTGCATCCACCGTGACGCGCAGGCGATGCCAGATCGGCGCCTCGATATCTGCCGACGGCACGACATTGCGTGACACGATCTCCCAGGTACGCGTACGACCATCAAATTGTTGCAACGTGCCATTCTGAATACAGAGATTCAACTGACTTGCGTCTGTCCCACCGGGTTCATGAGACCAGATATTCAGTGAACGATGTTGCCCCTCGGAAAACGCAAACGAGAATTCGATCTGGACGCGTTCCTGCGGCACGGCGAAAGGTTTTGACAACGCCACCAACCCACCAGATCCGGACCGACGACCGACAAGACACTTTTTCGAATCGCCGGGACCACCCTGAGTGACCGTGACGTTTGAGACCGTGCCAGCGTTGAACGGCTGCCAGTCTGTGGGCACCGTGCCGACGGTTTCCGCTTCGAAGTTCAGGGAAAGGATTTCGTCGCTGGCAGGTGCGCTGCATGCCAGCAGCGGAAGGAAACTGAACAACAGAATCAGGATTCGCATGAGAACGGGACCTATGAAAAGACTAATGCCCCCAACTTAACGATGTGGCGATCAGATCCCAGTGAAGAGTCCAGGTCTTTTCAAAAGGAGAGCGCCCAGAGGGTCGGGAGTCTTTCAACTCCTGTACGATGGGGCAATTGAAATGACTTCTCCTGCAGACATCTGTTAGAATCCACCCGGTGAAATCGAAGATGTGACGTTGATCCAACACCGGACACCCCAATGCTCACAGTTACAGGATCTTATCGAAGTCGATTCTGCGATGGAGTCACGCGTCGTTCGTTTCTGCGAGCTGGCACGTTGGGTGCCTCGGCCCTGTGTCTTCCCGATCTGCTGCAGGCTGATGAGGTCAATCACGGTGCCCGACGTGATCATTCCGTGGTGATGATTTACCTCCCCGGCGGTCCGACTCAACACGAAACCTTCGATCCGAAACCGCACGCGCCGCAGGAGATCCGCGGTTCATTTCAGCCTGTCAGCACGGCTGTTCCAGGGACACAGTTCTGTGAGTTGTTGCCGAAGCTGGCGGCGATGTCGGACAAATTCTCGATCGTGCGATCGCTGGTGGGGTTGATGAACCGACATGAGTCGTTCCAGTGTTATACGGGCCGACCGGGTGGACGAGCCGGCGATAATGAACCGGCAGGCGGCTGGCCATCACTTGGCTCGACCGTGTCCAGCGTGCTGGGGCCAAGCCGTGATGGCATGATTCCGTATGTCGATGCGGCTCCCAAAATGGGGCACAGACCGTACAACAATCGCGGTATTCACGATCCGGCATCGACCCTGTCGTGGCCGGGCTACACGGGCAACGACAACGTGCCATTTACGCTGGAAGGCGACGTCAAACGCGACCTGGTCCTTAACGGGATCGATTCTGTTCGCCTGCAGAATCGCCGAAGTGTGCTGACGGCACTTGGTCAGCTGCAACAACAGACCGAGACTCACCTGGGGCTGGATGCGTTTCAGCGTCAGGCGTTCGGGTTATTGACATCCAGCAAACTTGCAGATGCGTTGAATCTGGAAAAGGAAGATCCCGCCGTCGTCCGTCGCTACGGAGCAGGGCAGGGGACAGATCCCAGTTTCGGTGGTGCTCCACAGAGTCCGAAACACCTGCTGATGGCTCGGCGACTGGTGGAAGCCGGAGTTCGCTGCGTCACAGTCGCGTTTGGGGCGTGGGACTGGCATGCGAATCGGGAAGGCACGATCGAGTATCTGTCTCGCAAGTATCTGCCGGTGTACGACCATGCCTTGTCGACGTTTTTGCAGGATCTGGACGAACGAGGCCTGTTGGAGACAACGTCGGTCGTTGTGTGGGGCGAATTCGGTCGGACGCCAAGGATCAACGCTAAAGGCGGTCGCGATCACTGGGCAGAAACTCAATCAGTCCTGCTGGCCGGTGGCGGCATGCCGGGCGGAATGGTGATCGGTAAGACGGACAAAGACGGAGGACGTCCTGTCGAACGGCCCGTTCACGTACAGGAAGTGTTCTCCACACTATACAAGACTCTTGGCATCGACGTGAACAGCACCAAAATCAACGATTTGAACGGCCGCCCTCGGTATCTTGTCGACGAGAATCGGCAGCCGATACCAGAGTTGTTCGGTTAATCACAGCGATCAGGGGTGCAGCATGGCGAATGCAGATTTCAAAGATCGATTGCTCGAATGTCTCGGCGGCACATGGCCGGAACCCGGTCCCTTAAACCCAATCGTGTCTGAGACCACGCAGGCTGATGGGTTTCGCATCGAAAAGCTGTCATACGACGCGGAGCCAGGCGATCACATTCCGGCCTTGCTGCTGATCCCCGACGGTATCTCGGCGGCGAATACAGCTCCCGGAATATGTGTGTGGCATCAGCACGCGGGCCAGTGGCATCTGGGCAAAAGTGAGCCCGCCGGTCTGGCCGGCAACCCGATGCACCACACCGGCGCCGCGCTGGCTCGTGAAGGTTACGTGGTGCTGTGTCCGGATGCACTGGGATTTGAGGAACGTGAAAAGGGCTACCGGCAGAAGGGCCGTAATCTGGAACGGTTTCTGTTCCTGAAGTACGTGGTTGACGGGCAATGCATGGCGTGGAAAAACATCCTGGACATGCGCCGCGCCGTGGACTACATCTGCAGCCGTGCCGAAGTGAAGACTGACAGAATTGGCTGTTATGGGCATTCCATGGGTTCGACGCACACGTGGCTGGTGGGCCCCTGGGAACCTCGACTGAAGGCGTTGGTTGGCAACTGTTGCCTGCCGACATATGCCGCCATTCACGAACATCAGATGTTGCACTGTTTTCCCAACTTCATCCCCGGCATTCTTCCGTACGGAGACACTCCGGACATCGCGGCACTGATTGCTCCCAGGGCATTACATCTGAATTGTGGAGAACTGGATGGCGGCAGCCCGATTGAACATGTGCGGCGTGGCATCCAGACGATTTCGCGGGCGTATGAAGCCGTGCACGCCGAGGACAAGTTCACTCACTACATTCAGGCCGACACCGGCCACGTATTGAGCGACGAAATGTGGACCTGCACTCGAGAATTCTTTGCCCGACACCTGAGTGGATAGCCTGCCGAGCCAATTGATGGGGCCCTGATTCCCGAATCCGTGCCAGACAACTCTTGTAATTCACACCCAGTACGTTAGCGTGCTCAGTCACGGTTCCTGCTTGTGAAAAACAGGGGGAGGCGTGTAAACGGTTCAGGTGCTCGCTGTGTGATTTTGGTCACGATGCAGCGGGCGTAATAGGGAAGACGGTGCAATTCCGTCGCGGTCCCGCCGCTGTAACCGGGGACGAGATTCCTGTTTAAACCACTGCTGTTGTCGCCAGTTTGCCTGGAAACGACGGTGGGAAGGAAGGAATTTTCGGTCGATCCGGAAGCCAGAAGACCTGCCTGAAACGTTGTTGGTGTCCCTTCGCGGAAAGGCGACGTCGGCCGTACTCAGCGCGGGTTCTGTGTCATAACAGTCCTCGAAAGCTCTCAGGCTCATCCTCATTCGTGGCAAATGTGCAGGGTGTGTTCACTGAGTTCGCGCTGTAGCGCCGGACGTTTGCTGCTCCGTGGCCTTAACCTGGAGTCTGGTTTAATGTCTTCGCTGAAACACAACGCCGCCACCATGGCCAATCAGTCACAGCCGCAAACGAAACGCAGATCGCGCGGATTTACGTTGATCGAGTTGTTGGTTGTCATCGCCATTATCGCAATTCTTGTGGCATTACTGTTGCCCGCAGTGCAGCAGGCCAGGGAGGCAGCTCGCCGGACTCAGTGCCGCAGTCGCCTGAAGCAACTGACGCTGGCATTGCACAATTACGCTGACGTCTATTCCGAAACGATGATCCCCTATGTGATCGAGAACACAGCCCGAATGAACTACTTAAGCTCCTTCAGCGGTTCACAGGGGACAGCACAGTTTTGGTTTGGCGTTGTGGACTACGACGAAGCAGATCCGACGAAACAGCTGGACTTCGCAGCCGGGCCGTTGAGTCCGTTCATGGAGGCCAATTGGAAGGCATTTCAGTGTCCCAATTTCGGCGAAGGTCAGATGGACAACGTTCGCTTCGGTCGTCCAGCATCAGGATTCGGATACAATGGCAACTTTCTGTCGCGATCCTCCGGGATTGAATGGCTGCCGCCGTCCTGGGCTGCGCAGCCCAGCAGGAAACCAGCCACACGAAAGTTTCGCGATATCGCGCAGATGACAGAGACAATCGTTTTTGCAGATGCAGCTCAGGTCAAGAGTGTTTCTTTTGCACCACCCGCCTATAGTTTCGAAGAGACATGGTTGCTGGAACCGCCGAGCAACAACTTTCCAAACGTTCATTTTCGCCACTCTGACTCCGCCAACGTCGCATTTCTGGATGGAAGCGTCAGAACCTTCGCCTATGCGAGCGCCGTCACGGTTCCCGGATCAAATTTCCTGAGCCAGCAGCAGGCCGACCTGATGAAAAAGCATCGGCTGGGATTCGTGACCAACGGAGACCTGAACGACCCTCAAACGGCCGACGCTTTGTATGATCGAAAGTAGCCGCGGAAGTCATTGCCACCACTCGAAATAGATCAGAACACGGAGCCACGGAGAAACGCCGAGAATAATACTCCGTGTCCTCCGTGCTTAACTCAATACACGCCAGTCTCCCGACGCCGTACCTGGTGCGACGTACTTTCTGTCGTACGAGCGCACGTCGTCTGCGTTCCACGTTGACGCTACAGTCTGGACCGTTCCCTACTCAGGACCTGCAACTTTCCGAAGCAATGACAGGGACGACGCGTCTGGATTCGTGAGTCTGTAGCGCCAGTTCCTACTGGCCACATTCAATTGTCTGGCCGGTAAGAACCAGCCCGTTACCTACAAGTATTGCGTTGTCAAACTTTCGGACGTAGTGTCGTGGTTGACGGAAGTCTTTTGACAGACGTGTCTTGCACCGGACGCCTGCACTGCGGCGATGGCATGGAAATCGGAAAGGTCAGCGTGTGGGGAAGGTCAGCGTGTGGGGAAGGCTGGGAGATACATTCCGTAGGTCCAATAAACTGGCAAGCCTAGATCACATAAATCCCTACGGGCCTAGGTCATATTGTAAGTCCTGTAATTTCAAGCAAGGAATGGCGACATATGGTTCAGACGCCCAGGAACGGAATATTGGTGAAACCGGGAGGGGCGGTGACAGGCGGTTGGAGCGAAATACGAGTAAATCCCAAACCCTTCCTTCGCGGACTCAGTGCCGTCCGTGTCAAAATCCACAAGTATTGCGTTGTCATACTTTCAGATGTGGTGTCGTGGTGGACGAAACTTTTTTGCTGATCTTTTCGACATTTTTCACACTCAACAATCACCGCTCAATTTGGCATTCCTCAGAACGTGTCGTGCCGTCAGCACTGCAGTCTGGCCACTGCAGGCAGCCGCAGTGACATGACTGCAGTGTCGTTCCGACTGATACGTGCTGGTTGCACTGATCAATCGGAGCGCAGGCAAAGACCGGAACAAGCACGCGCTGAGGCAGTCCGCGGCCGTATTTCCAATGGTTTTGGGAGGCCCCGCGCAACAGCGTGATGATCAGCACCATCGCAGCCTTAAATCGTCAGTTTTGGCCCCGGCTTTGCATTGTCCCACCGACGGGGAAATGGTGTTCCGCAAATCCTTTGTGTGGAACTGGTCAGTGCTCGAAGAGGCGGGCGTCATCTCCAGCGGCACGCACCTCTCCGAACGCGGGTACTTCCCAGTGGAATCTCCTCTGTTCATCCTCTCATGGGCAACAAGAACATGTCAAGAAACCGTGCATTCGTAACAGGAATCCTTGCCGCGTGTGGGCTCGCAATTCCATGCTCCGCTCAGGACTCTCTTCCCTTCAGCTACACGGTGGAGACATTCCAGCACGAAGACGATGACGATGTGCGGGCGTTTGTGGTGAAGCTGGAACAGCCATTCCTTGCAGAGGAATTCGAAAAAAGCAATTACCTGCGGCTGAAGGCCCTGGACAAAAATTCGTTTTTGATTTATCCGCGTGAGACACGGTTTCGACAAAAACACGCTGAGTTTTATGGTCGCCTTCGCGGTGACGGCAGGGCCACGCTGCAATTGTCGTACGAAACAATCTCAGAGAATCCAGATGGTTCTCGCAAGGTCATCAATCGTCAGCGACAGATCGAAGTTGACGTTCCCGCCGAAGCGCGGGGCCCACAGACGATCTACACGTCGTGGGCGAAGTTCCAGAATCGCCACTTTGCCGACCTGCTGGAGTATTACCCGGGCGAGTCGTTTTTTGAATACCTGCTGCTGCAGTCCAAACACCGGTATGGAGTGACACCGCCGTCTTTGGCACGGCTGATGCCCAACAAAGACGCCAGTGAGGAGGGCCTGTACCGCCTGTTTTCCGGCGGCCTTGAACTGCAGCAGTCCCTGCAGAGGAATAGCCTCCGCGCCGCTGTGCCGCAGGGTGACCTGACGATCCATCTCTCTCAAGTGCCGGAACCCGAAATCAAGTCGTTGAAGTACAAGGACCTGCTGGAAGAAAAGTCAAAGGTGGGCAAATTGCCGAAACCACACTCGGTGGCAGATTTAATCCCCGAGGATCAATACCTGCTGCAATTCAACTCCTTCGACGCGGCCAACAATCTTCGCACGTCTTTTGAAGAATGGCTCGAACCACTGTGGCGACTATTCTGTGAGGACGCGCGTGATCACCACTTGTGGAGTAAATACGAATCGCAGTTGCTGATCGTGTTTGCGAACCTTGAGCCACTGTTCCAGAACGATCAGATTCAGAGTCTGGCCGTGACAGGCTCGGACTTTTTTGTGGCCGAGGGCACCGACCTGACGGTGTTGCTGAAGACCGACGGCAGCGACGCAGTGGCCACTCAGATCACCAGGTGGGTCGCACAGGTGAAAGCCCGGCGGCCTGAACTGCAGGATCGTGAATTCAACTACCGCGGCCTGAAGATTCAGGCTCGTTACACGGCCGACAGAAAAATCAGTTCGTTTGTCGTGCAACACGAAGACTGGGTTGTGATCAGCAATAGTCACGTGGGCATTCGTCGTATCGTTGACACGCTTCAGGACCGAATTCCGGCGTTGGCAGAAGCACAAGATTATCGCTACGCAACTGTACTTCTACCGCCCTCTGATCAGCCGCAGGACGCGTACTTTTATTGTTCTGATGCGTTTCTGCGGTACCTCTTCAGCCCATCATTCAAAGTGGGAGAACGCCGCCGCAAACAAAGCCTCAACAATCTTGTGATGTTGAACAATGCGTCGCTCTTTCATCGACTGGAATACGGTCGTTCGCCCGATAATCTGACCGAACTGATCGAAGGTCGCTTCATCAATCCGGCAACAATCACCTGTCCGCAGGGCGGAGCGTACGCCTTCGATCCGCAGCAGGACACAAGTACCAGCTCCGTTTTCAACCGCATCAAGTACCTGACACCGATTCGGGAATTGAAAGTTCTGAAGATCTCGACACGGGAAAAACAGGAATACGAACGCTATCAAAAACGATTGTCTTCGTTCTGGCAGAAGTATTTCACCCCTGTCGCAGTGCGACTGTCCACGACGCCGACGACTCGAATTGACTATTGCCTGCTGCCGTTTTCCAACGGAGACGACTGGGAGTTCTTTCGAAATCTGCTGCGAGAGGACGCTCAGTCACTGCAGCTTTCGAATGTTGCGGCGTCCGTTTTTTCCTCATTCAATCTACTGGCTGGTCGTGAACGAATCGCCCAGGCACTGCGTGTCCTGCCCGGCGTTGACGGTGTCCTGAACGATGACCCGACACTGACGGACCTGAACTGGCTGGGGGACCGCATGTCGGTGCAGTTCTGCGATGCCCATACAGTGCTGGAAGTCGACCCGACGCGTTTGCAGAATCTCCATTCCCCGTTTCCAATCGGCCTGCCCTATCAAATGGCAGCAGCCACCGGACTGTTTGCTGCGGCCGCACCGATGTATGTGGGCATCGACATCGAGGATCAGGAAAAAGCAAACCGGTTTCTGCAGAAGCTGTCCTCTCGCATTTTTCTGCATCAGCAGAACTTCGGTGAAATCGGTTCCGCCATCGATGCCTACCAGCTTCCCCCCTACAAAGACCACCGCATCTATGTCGTCAGCTACCGAATCTACGCGGCCCGCATCAGATTCTATGTGGCTGTTGTGGGCGACCAGCTGGTTGCCGCGACGGAGCCTTTTGTATTGAATCAGGTCATCGATGCCGCCACGACCGACGTTCCGCCGCGCGAGGTCTCTGGCCAGTTTGCCGTTCGCCTCAACACGGCTGCAATGAAAAAACTGAAAGACGACATCCGCATTTACTGGGAGGAACGGTCGCGGCGAGCATCGCACAAGAATATCATGCCGATTTATACTCTGATTCACCTTTACGGCGTGACGGTCGAGGGAGTGGACGCGGTTTCGGACGCTAAGTACGGCGTGACCTATTTCTGCCCCGACGGTGAGTACAGTTACGACGCCGATCGCGATCAGGTCTACTCAACAGCCTACGGCAACCGCGAAGAGGCTTGGCAAAAAGTCCCAAACCCACAGCAGTCGTCCTTCGAAAGGACGTTCGACAGACTGCAGGAAGTCCTGTTCTCTGTGCAGATGACTGAGGATTCCGTCCAGGGTCAGCTGGAAGTCCGATCGAAGTAGAGCTTCGTCAGGTCTTAATCCTGGGGTAGCCGAAGTCGCCAGACTTTGGACGACAAAGAGAAAAAACTCCAAACTCTGGCGAGTTCGGCTACGGAACAATCCCAGTTCCTAGAGTTGACCACGCACCAGTCTACCGATTCCAGTGCCCGAAACGGTTCTTCTTTTCTGCAGGCTCACCGGGAGGCATGGCGTCCAGTGTTGAGATGCCTTCGCTGTAAAGCAGGTCGCCAGTATAACCATCATGAAAACTCACCACGACCTGTGGGGCGTCGTACGCGAGGAACTGATAGCCCGGCCCCTCTTTACGGCCGGCCTTTACGATATTGTTGATCGAGATCACCGAATAAACCGTGTGACGCTGCCGCAGATAGTGGACGTTATCCGGGTAGCCACCCAGCCACTTGATTTTGATCGTGCGGCCTTCGCTGTCGAACCAGCCGCCCAGAGGAGGCAGACCGGCCGTGCCGATCGGGTGATTGGCGGAATTCACCGGCGAGACAAGGAATTCCCAGACGTTGTCTGTGATCTGAGCGGCAACCGGATGATGAACGTCACCGGTCAGCAGCAGCACGGGCTTTTGAAGATCGTCCAGCACCGCCGTGAGTTCTTCTCGTTCGTGAACGAAGCCGCAGTATCCGTCGCCTTTGGATTCCGTAGTTTCGCCTCGCACGTGATACGCGCTGTGGTAGATGAACCACGGATCCGGTGACACGATAAAGATAAAGTCCGCGGTGGTTGTCTGCACCTTATCCAGAAACCATGCCTTCTGAGTTGCGCCCAGAACAAAACGATCAGGGTCGTGGGACCTCTTTACGCCCAGCCACTTGGATCGCTCGCCTCGAGTATCAAGAAACAGGAAGTGACAATTGCCGACAACTTTGTCGAAGTAGTGATGCGTGCCAATGCTGTAAGGAGCTGTGTTGGTCTGCTTAAACGAGGGCTCAACCTGCAAATGAGTCGCGTCGACGACCCGGCTGACTCGGTAAACCCCGACGTTTTTCCCACCACGCACTGCCGCCTTCGGTTTCGCATCCCCCTTCAGAAACGGGCCGATGTGCAGCGTGCTGATCTGAGCGGGATTCAGCGATGTGAAGTCGGCAGCGGGGTCATGCAGCACGTCGGCACCGGCCTTCAACTGAGCAGTGCCGAAGCGGACCCGACCTGTCTGGGGCCGATTACCGTTGGCCCAATCTGCATAATACTGCCAGACTCGGATCGCCGGATCGCGCACAAGATAGTTGCCGTCACCTCGACCGACTTCGCCGGAACCGTCGATGTTGTCGGTGACTTCGTGGTCGTTGTACATTGTCAGCATCGGCACATGCTTCAGCAGGCGATTCAATGAGCGGCCTCGATTCAAGTACAGCTTGTAATTGCTCTGAATGCCGGCAAGGGTTCCGTCGATCGTTTCTTCATACGTGTAGTCACCATTCACAATATGAAACGCCACGCGATGCCGATGCTTCTCCCAGATGGTGTCAAACGCGGGTGGGTTCGGATAAATGCCGTAGGTTTCGCCAGGGGAGCGTTGTCGCTGACAGGCCCCGATGGAGAACGAAAAGTTAAAACGTCCCTGCGGGTTGAATTCGTGAACATAGCTGGTCTCGTCCGGCAAGGTACAAAACGAAGGCCACGGATCACGGATGCTGTTGCGGCTGTCGATGATTTCGTTGCCGACGCGGACGGCGTAAGCGTAAACCGTATTC
Organism: Fuerstiella sp.; assembly: GCA_039831575.1. Lineage (GTDB taxonomy): Bacteria > Planctomycetota > Planctomycetia > Planctomycetales > Planctomycetaceae > Fuerstiella. The sequence goes on from JBDONA010000487.1 coordinate 27,538, forward strand.
GGTTTGAGGCCGACGACTTCGGCAAATCCGGTGAAATCATTTCCCGCGGCAGTCGTCGCCCTTGTGATCGCCGCACCATCAAACGGTGGTCGATACGGTCGGACCAGAACATCAAAGTCGATTTGGCTGTCCGCTCGCAACCAGACTCGTACAGAATCAGACGTAACGTTGCCCAGCACAGGCCCGTGCGTCACCGACGTACTCTGCATCGGAACAACATGGTTGGCAACGGGATCCGGCCAGGTCAGATCCTGAGCGTAAATGGATGTTTGAATGATGAACAGCAGAGCCGGTGCAAATGTTCTCATGGTATCTTTCGGATGTGCCGGCGGAATTATCGCGGTTTGAAGGTGAGACGTTCCATTCCAGCCAACAGGGTAATCACTGTCCCGGCTGACTGCAATTTCACAAGGAACTGTTGACCGAAACTGTCCGCAGCATCGTGCGGCTACTTCTTCTTCAACGTCAACAGATACGCCAACAGGTCTCGAATTTCGCGGCGTGAAAGCGTCTTCGTCATCTCAGGCATGATCGAGATCTTCTGCTCGAACGTTTCATCCACGTCATCCAGATCGATGAGAAGTCCCTTACCTTGTGCGTCGGCGAGTGTCATTAATGAGTCGTCCTTCTTCAGCAGCACGCCCTGAACCACTTTGCCGGACGACAGCACGACACTCTGTGTGCGGTATTTTTCCTCGATGTCGGCACTGGGGGCCACGATGGAACGCAGCAGGTATTTCGCATCGCGGCGTGAGGCAACGCCGTCCAGATTCGGACCAACATTGCTGCCCGTCTTGCCGATACGATGACAGCGAATGCACTGCGCGGCGATGTGTGTGCTGAACAGCCTTTGACCGCGTCCGTCATCCCCTCCCACAAAACATTCGTCAAACCCTGCCGTCGGATCCGAGTCTGCGTTCGCGGAACGCCGTGTCCTGAATGCGTCTTCCGCCTGAGCAACCTGAATATTCTGACCGGCTCGTTTCGCTGCGGCTTCCATAATCTCCAGACCGATATCAGCGGCTTTGTGATCAGCCAGCATCAACAGGTAGTCGATTATCAGTGCGTCTCCGGACTTTGTACCGACATTTCCGAGAAGGGCAGCAGCATTCTGACGTTCGCGAACGTCCTCCGACTTGTTGAGTGTCATGGTGATGCGTGCAGCGGATTCTGCACGGTTTCGCATGGCCAACAACTGAAGAGCTCGAATACGCAGCCGCACATCGTTTGATTCGAGTAACTCGTTGATGACCTTGTCCAGTCCGTCAGACTTTTGGCTTTTTAGAACATTAAGTGCCTGGATACGAACATCTGAGTCAGCGCCTGTTGACCTGACCAAAGCGAAAAGTGCGTCGGCGGCAATTGTAATATTCAGATTGATCGCGGTTGCCAGGGCAGCGGAACTTACCAGCGGGTCGGCATCACGAATCAGGCCGGAGATCACCGGACTAAGCAGGTCGCGGTTCAACGGGCGTTCAGCAGGCAAATCACGGAAACGTCCGGTCACGTGGTCCAGCACCGACGTGCTGTTCCATTCTGCCAAAGCGTTCAGTGCCGCCAGCCGAAGCGCCGGATCCACGTCCTTACCGAGCAGCATAGACGGCCAGACGCCTTAACTGTTTCGACTGACCAATTCTGTAGTTTGCGTTTATTGCCCGGCGGACGAACGCTTCGTTTCGGTACCGCCCGGTCGCCAAACATTCGGCCAGCGTTGCTAATGCATCCGGAATGGAAAAGTCGTCGTGAATCGCTCGTACAGCTTCCGTCGCAACCAATTGTGTCGAATCGTTCAGGAACTCGACGACTAACGGACTCGATCTGCGACGCAGTGCAACGACCGCTGCCAGCTGCAACAGCTGATTGTCGTGATTCTTTAGTGCTGCCAGCTGGGAAGCCGTCGCACACGACGTCAGGGCTTTCATCCATGCGAATCTTAGATACGTCTGTGATCCTTGAAGTTCGTCAGCCGTCGACACCAGAGTGGCGAAGGCGTCAGACGCAGGATGGTCGCCGAGCGCTGATGCAGCTGCGAAACGAACTCGCGGATTCGAATGAGTGAGAAATGGAATCAGCAATTGGCCATCGAAGGTGTTCACATCGCCAATGGTACGCAGTACCTGCGAGAGGATTTCCGAGTCGTCGTCGTCCAGCAGTTCGACCAGCGTGCGTAGTGGTTCCTGTGCGGTTCCAGCTTTCCGAGTCAGTTGTCCCAGCCCCCACACAGCATGCACCCGGGCCAGGAGGTTGTGGTGTCGGAACGCGACTTCCGTCAGTTCGCGAGTCGCATTTCTGTGCACGAGTTCAAACTGTGCACCAAGTCGGATCCTCTGATCAGCATGGGGCAGTAACTGGACAAGTGCCGCGGTGTCCCGCTCCTCGAAGCCAGCAGCCAGCAGCTGCCGAACGTCGCTTCTGACTGCCGAGGTGGCGTATTTCGGATCATCGATCTTCCACACAGCTCCGGTTTGATTCAGCGGATAGCCTCCGCCCCAATCCACACCATACAATCCACCATCCGGCCCAAAGTTAATGCCGACGATGGGAACACCACGACCAATCGTGTGTTCGTTGACCATGGTGAATGACGCGCCATCCGCTTCCACTTGAAACGCAATCTGAGTTCCACCGGGCGCGCCGGTCAGAAAAAAATAGTTTTTGTACGCAGGGCTGAGCGCTGTCCCGGGATTGAAGGCAAAGCCCGCGGGCCCATCAATGGACTGTGAAACAGGCGGCAGAATGTACGCCGGCTGACCCTCGTGCCAGGGCACGCTGAGTTTCTCGGCCATCCATGGATCGTAGTCTCGGCCGCGATACTGGTAATTGCACCTCCAGCCGGCATCCATCCCCTTCACGATGTACACAAAGCGTTCTCGTTCACCCGATTTATCCGCGTCGTTGTCGACGCCAAACAGATTGCCGTATTGGTCGAAAGCCAGTTCCTGCACATTTCGCAGCCCGTGAGCAAATACTTCAAAATCACTGCCGTCGGGATTGCAGCGCAGGACTCCCCCCTGATTCGGAAAGTGAAACCGACGACCTTCCTTCGAAGTCGCGCTGATGCCTTTGTCGCCGATCGACCAGTAGATTTTTCCATCCGGCCCCACGGTCAGTCCGTGCATATCGTGACCGGCGTAAGCAATGTGCAGACCAAAGCCAGTGGCGATAATCTCTCGCTGATCGGCCCTGTCGTCTCCGTCGGTGTCCCGCAGTCGCCAGACGTCGGGAGCGATCGTGGCATAAACACGGCCGTCGTGGTGCAGCACGCCAGCCGCGATCCCGGTCACTTCCGTCCGAAAGTCCTCGGCGAACGTGCAGATCGAATCTGCCACGCCATCATCATCGGTGTCTGCCAGCAGGTGGATCTTCTCGCTGATCACCATCAGGTCGCGAAAGTCGTGATGGCCATCGCCGTTGATGTCCTCGATATGTTTCGCGTTACCCGTGTCGTTCCCCACCGCCATGACGTTGCGATAGAACGCTCGTTTGTCGTCCACGGATTGCAGCCCGACGTCGTTGGGAACCCAGTCCCGATGCTGCCGAATGTCCGCTGCCGAATGTCCAGATCCTGCACCTTTCGGCGTTGAGTCTGAGTGACATACGCTCGCCCTTCGTTATCGAATGAAATCGCGACCGGATCGGGAACATTGACGTCACCGCTCCACTTCATGAATTCGAGCGGCGCTGAGTTCTTCGGACGCTGCGGCTTTTCCTGTTCGTCGCCAATGACACCAACGACGGGAATGCAACAAAGAGCGAGGACAAGAAATCGAATCATCGGAAGGCTTCAGAGAACGGGGGGGCAATGGGCGGGGTTGCATAGTACGCAGGATCTTCACTCAGAACCAGTGGCCTGTTGGAATGTAGGGTCGGTCGCCAGGTGCGGCAGCAAGACAATGACCATGACCATTCCGGTCATCGTATCAGGGACGAAGTCCCTGATACGTCGTGCCCCTGCTTCGGAGAAGCAGGGCTGTCCGTGCACAGGTCGCAGATCGGTGAGCTGAGCCAACAACTAAGAAGCGACAGACACGTTGGTTTCCTCTGGTGGTGCGTCCACGTGTTCACTGCTTGCAAGCAAGCGGTGGCACGGAAAACGGTATTCTCACTGCTTGCGAGCAAGCAGTGGCACGATTAACGGGAGGACAACAGGCATTCAGGACTGCCCCTTGCCGGTCAACAGCCCTTCGCGATGTCAGGATTCCGGGGAATTCGTGAGACAAATACAGACTCGTGGCATCTTGATGGCAGTGAACGGTTTTTTTGCGACGCGAGATCAGGTGTGTTGTCAGCGGCCCAACTATCGACACTGTGGCAAAAACATGCGGCAGCCCTGCTGCTGCTGGCGCGGAGTCGTTGTGATAGTCCGGAAGACTGCGTGCAACAGGCGTTCATTCGACTGGCCACTCAGGAACCGGAACCGGATTGTCCGTTGGCATGGTTGGCGACCGTTGTTCGCAACGAGGCATTGTCGCATTCTCGCGAGCAAAACGGACGTCGGCGGCGGGAGAAGATTGCCGCATATGATCGCCCACGATGGTTTCAATTGTCACACGAAATTCTGACGGACACTCCGTCCGTGGACGAACTGCAGAATGCTCTGCTGACGCTTGATGATGAAACACGAGAAATCGTGATTGCTCATGTCTGGACCGGCATGACGTTTCGGCAGATCGCCGAGGCATTTGATATTTCGCGAGCGACAGCCCATCGTCGTTATGAAAACGGACTGCAGGACCTGCGACGTGTCATGGATGCAGCATCGGATTTGAAATAGAGGACACAGCGATGAACAAAATCAATGATTCATTCGGCGACGACGAGTCGTCTGAATTCGAGCAGCAACTGGAAGCGTTGCGCCCCGTTGCCTGCGAACAGCTCACGGCCGAAACGTTCTACCAGTCCGGCTGGAATGCGGCAACTCGTCAACACCAGCTGCATGCAGGCACTGTCGTCGCGCAATCTAAAAACGAGGCCGCTACGGCGACAGTTAACCGGACCGCCGAACGCAGAACGTTTCGGTTTACATTGGGAACATTGTGCGGACTGGCGTTTGGCGTCGTCGTGCCGGCATTGTGGCACTCGGCGGAACTGAACAATGAGACAACCGATCCAGTGAGATCAAGTGTTGCGGTCAATGACGTTTCTGATGGCCTTGCATCTGAGTCTGTCGTTGCCGTCTCTGATGTAGACACTGCACTCGCAACGGGAGGCGGTGCAGAGTCGGTGTCACAGGATATCGCTTCCGTATTACTTCCATGGAACTGGCAGCTGCAGCCACAACCAGAGATGCCGATACCGGCGGCCGCGCGAGCGCTTAGTCCTGTGGCCCGCCGGTACTGGAGCCGTGTGATTCTGTCGGATTCCAGTGGCGGCCGGACGGCCGTCGACTGGCGGGACATCGCAGACGCTGAGTCCATTTTCAGCCAACGGGATCCGGCTGGATGATTTGTTGTAGTGACCGTCGACGGCTCTGGCGCGCTGCCGCTGAACAGTGAACTCAAACGTCAAGATCTTTGGTACAGAAAAAGTTCAATGACCTCTTCTGATTTAATGGCGACACTTCGGGGCAGATTGGTAGAACAACCGGACCGTCCCACCCGTCAGGCGGTCCCTCTGGCCCTTCTTGTCTGCGTTTTCTGTGGCGGCCTTTCAGCTGACGCGCAGCCACAGAAAAAAGTGTTGAGTGTTCCCTCGCTGCGAACTCAGAAATCTACAGCGGCTGCGGTGGCGGATGGCGGATGGCCAGCTCGGTTCGGCAATGACTCTGGAGCAATTGCAGAAAAGGAACTCAGCGGGAAAACCTGGCAAACCGAAGGTCGAATTCCCGACGCTGCACATCCGGCCGGAGGCGGAAGCAGTTCCCGCACTGCGAATTCGGTTCTGGATTCCTCGTTACCAACGAAAGCCCGGTTCGGCCGAACTGCACTTCGCTCGTGCGTTGCTTCAGCTGCACGAGTTTCCAGCGGAAGACCGGAAGAACTGGGGCGAATGGAGTAGCGACCGGGCTGAGCCAACGGACGAAGAATTGGCCGCGGCGATCGATTCCATGGAACAGGTGTTCGATGAACTTCACACCATGGCGTTGTGTGAAGGTGTCAGGGGGGACCATCGCATTCGGGATCTTCGTGGCGCGGCCATTTACTCTTATCCACTTCACGATGTTCAGGATTCTCGCGAATTGATTCGAGTCCTGCGACTAAAGATCCGTCACCATCTACAACGTCGTGAATTTGATGAAGCGTTCGCCGCGATTACGGACGGGCATCACCTGGCCGCATTCGTCGGGCAGGGAGAGACGATTATTCACAAGCTTGTGGGGATTGCTGAGGCGTCCCTCATGCGTGACGGCATCGAACAGGCGATTCAAACACCGGGCTGTCCCAATCTGTACTGGGCACTGGCCACTCTGCCGGATCCGCTGGTGCCGATGGGCGAAGCCATTGACTGGGACATCAACGTTATTCGCAGAGTTCTGCCCGTTCTGGATGAGGCGGTGTCTGCAACATGGACGGAAGCCGAAGCACTAAGCCGATGGGCAGAGGCGTTCGATGAATTCAAGATGCTGATTGAAGATGGAATTGTTGACAACAAGATTCAGGTGGCAATCACAGTCGCCAGCCTGACGTCCGTTGGTCCCGCCAGGGAACGACTGCTGGCAGCTGGACTGCCAAGGGAGCGGGTTGCGGGAATGCCGGCAATTCAGGCGGCTATGGCCGACGGAGCAATTCAACTGCGGCGTGTGGGGGATGATCTTTTGAAGGGGCATCTGTTGCCGGCACCGCTTTCGAAGGCGATCGTGGAACGAGCAACTGCAGACTTCAACCAGTGGGTTCAGCGGAACCGTTACACGTCTGTTGCCGCAGTGATTTCGGGAATTCTTTTGCCGGCGGGCCATCAGGCCCGCGAGGCCGAAACTCGGATGGTGATGTGGCAACATCGTCTGATGACGATCGAAGCCATTCGCATGCACGCTGAACAACACGGTGGACGATTTCCGGAATCACTTTGCGGATCTCAGCCCCATCCCGGCGATGCCCGATCCATTCACCGGTCTGCCCTTCGAATATCTGCCGGAGATCCACGATGGCGAACCGGCGGTCGTGTTGAAATCCGCGATACCTGAACATTCAATTCGATATGGAGTCGTTCGGCTGAAGTTGGTGGGGCCGGAACGTTAACCACTCACCAGGAACGCTGTCCGTTCATTCACCACCGAACCGGCCGCAGCGGCGAATAACGCTTTTGCGGGACTGGGCCGTCGGGTGGCGGAATCGTGCAACACCCCGCCAATCCACTGAGACGAAATCAAAATCTTCAAACTGACAGAATTACACGCTTTCATGAATACGCATTCGCACAGGAGTTCGCTCACCATGACTTCCATCCTTAGGTTTCGACAGCCCATTGAAATGTTGGCAGCAATTTGCTTTCGCGCCGGAATTATGGTCCTGCTGGCCACATTTCCTGGTGGCGCCTGGCCTTCCGCAATTCAAGCCGATGAACCGGCCACGCACTCGGTCATTTACAGTCACCTTGACGCTTCTTCGACAGTCGTGGGATGGGTGGACATATCGCAGATCGATGTCGCAGAGATGGCTGCGTTCATGAAGGAAGTTCAGAGACGCGAGCCTGGCAATCTGTCCGAGGTCACTCCCGTGCAGCAGGCGTTGATTGCTCGTGGCGTCACACGAATGTACTGGGTCGGCGATCTCGCGGGTATGATTTCCGGGCCACGTGCAACCATCATCCCCGCAAAGAAGCCGGAGGCTGTGGCATTGATTGTGCAGGCCGCTGTGGCCGCACCGGACGACAGGATTGCGGTTGTCAACGGAGTGATCCTGGTCGGCAGCAAGAAACAGGTCGCTGCCCTGCAAAACCAAACCGGTAAGCCTGATGCCGCACTGATCGCACAGCTGGACAGAAACGCAGATCCACATGGGCTGGTCGTTTTAACGCCGCTGCACGCACTGCTGCCCGTAATCAGCATCCTGCCACAACTGACCGACAACGATTCCACATTGCTGGCAGAAACATCTGAGGCGCTAACGAAGGTGACGTCGGTGACGCTGTCGGGCCAGCTGCCACCGTCACGCGCGACTCTTCGAATTGATACAAAATCCTCGGCGGCTGCAAAGAAGGTCACGGGGGTCGCCAATACCCTGGTTAAGAAAACGCTGCGAGGCAATGCTGCCACCTTCAAATTCACCACCGATGGTTCCGGAGTCATTTTGCAGACCGAATCGCTGACAGATTCACTGGCCGCGCTGCAGCGCGGCCCCGGAGCAGGTCGCCCGCAGGCGTTCAATTCGCTGAAAAATATCGCTCTCGCAATGCACAACTTTCACGATGTCCACGGCCATTTTCCGCCGCAGTCGTTGGTTAACGACACGGGCAAACGACTGCTGACCTGGCGCGTGCTGATTCTGCCGTGGATCGATGCTGCTCCTCTGTACCAGGAATTTCATCTGGACGAGCCGTGGGATAGTGAACACAACAGGAAACTGATCAGCCGAATGCCGGCGATCTATCGCTCAAAGACGGCCGCCGGTCAGTCGCAGGTCGACAAAGGAAAAACCTGTTTCCTGGCGCCGTTGACAGCAAAGAGTGTGTTCGGACGCACTGGGCCGGGAGTCGCGATGCGAAACATCACCGATGGCACCAGCAATACGTTGATGGTCGTGGAAGCAGGATCGGAACTGGCGGTCACGTGGACCAAACCGGAAGACCTTCGGATCGAT
>JBDONA010001134.1:0-2151 GCA_039831575.1 Fuerstiella sp.
CGCTCCTTCTTGGACAACCGCACGATATACTTCTTTTTCATCGAAACTTCCTCCTTGAGTTAAGAGAAGATTCGCTCATCACGCCAATTTGTGGAACCCCAATTCCAAAGACTGACGAAGCACTAGTTTAAGTGTTGTGTTGCGCCCCACGCGCAATAAACACGCCCAGGCATTTTTCAGTTCGCTATCGCGTTCTGTCCGTTGGCGTCTGGCGGTGTATCTCCACTGACGCTGTGATGAGTCTGGATTGCTGGTGCGATTTCTGTCTGGCCGGAAGACTCATTGCTTCTAAACCCCACTATTACCGGTGCACGACATGTCAAAGATTCTTGTTGTTGATGATTAGGCCTTTGATCGACGCCTCGCGACATTGATTCTGGAGAAGACACCCAACTACGAAGTGGCCAGCGCCTGTGACCGGCAGGACGCTTTACGTACGTTGACTGACCAGAGTTTCGATCTGGTTATCACCGACCTGAATATGCCCGTAATGACTGGCCTGGAACTGATAGGCAAACTCCAGAAAACACACCCCGACCTGCCGACCATTGTGATGACGGCATTCGGAAGCGAGGCCACAGCCATGTATGCTTTGCAGGCCGGAGCTTACGGTTATGTACCCAAGCATCATCTGCAGGAAGAACTGGCGACCATCGTCGAGACCGTCCTGAGTACTGCCTCCCGCCATAAACAGGAAGATGAATTTCTGTGTTCCGTTGAAAAACAGACGATTACCCTGAAGCTCCCGAATGAACGGGGACGCATCATGCCAACGATTGCCTTCTTACAGAAACTGGTGAACGGCATGGGCCTGTTTAAAGGCTCGAAGGCAACGCACCTTGGAGTGGCTCTGGCAGAAGGCCTCTGCAACGCGATTATCCACGGAAATCTGGAAGTCAGTTCGGAATTGCGAACGCGTGATGACAACTCCTACGGCGAATTGATCGAACAAAGAAGACGACAGGCGCCGTATGCAGATCGCCGTGTCACGATCGATGTTCAACTGGATTCCACGGCAGCCGTCTTTACCATTCGCGACGAAGGACCTGGCTTTGACGTCTCTTCTTTGCCGGACCCTCACAATCCTGAAAATCTGTTGCGTCCGTCGGGACGCGGACTCACGTTGATGCATACTTTTCTGGATGAAGTCACGCACAACGAAAAGGGCAACGAAGTGACTCTGCGAATGAACGTTGCGCAGAACACATCGCCCGATGCCCCGTATGTGGCTGCAGACCCCCACGTGGCGACGCCCGAAAACGTTCTCGTTTAAAGCGAAAGTCCCGGCCAACGGTTGCGTTTCCGCAGTACGCATCGCCTGGACGTTATCGTCCCTCCGCGTCGTACTGTCTCAGCGCCGTCCGGGGATTATTGCTCCGGCCACGGCTCATCGTTGCGGACAAATCTTCCATCGACGAACGCTGAAAAGAAACGCTCGATCAGCGCATGGTGGACAGGCTCGTTCGAATCATCCGATCGCAGACTGGATTCTGCTGCATAGGTGATCATCGCGCTGTCGTGGACGAGCACGTGATACCACGACTGATCGCGGTCCGGCTGACTGTTGTTGGCCATGTACCATTCCGGATCTGCTTTACAGTGACCATCGTGAGCGACGACGACACCGCGGTAACCGTAACGCCGGTGACGCACAAGCTGCCCCGGCGCGAACTTTGGAACATTGTCGCCAAGGTGTGTGTCCTGGAAGTCTTTGTTGATTGAGATCATGACAGCCGGAAAAAAACGCTGACCTGAGTGGATTCGGAGCTGGGGACGAGACCAGTCGTCCAGTCTATCAAGGTGTCCGTCAAATCTGCCTGCCGGGTGCGTCAATTTCCGGAAAGCCAGGAACATCCCAACCAGCGAAGTTCAGGGATGTGTTTGTGTGCCATGCCTGTCACATCTGTTACCTGCATGACATGCCATGCACACGGCAGTTGGAAAAATCGTTTCGGAGTCACCGAATCTGCGACGCCTTAGCAGTATTGCCCCCGTTTTTTGTCGCAACGGCCGGTCTCGTGCAATTACGATGGAAGGCTTGTTTGTTGTGTCACGAACGTTCGATGAAACACCACGGTTGAGGACTTCTTTATGCAAATCCGTCTTCTGATGCTGGGCCTCTGGCTGTCTGCTGCGACTGTACTCGGCGCA
>JBDONA010000440.1:0-9217 GCA_039831575.1 Fuerstiella sp.
TCTTGAGAATGCTGGTTACACCGAATTTACGTTTGGCGATTCCGAAATATTGGCCGACGCCATGCTGGCGCTGGGTGTGGAAGACGCAACCTATCAGGCCGTCGCATCGGCAAGCCGCGACCGTTTTAACAATCTGATAGAACTATTTGTCTGACGGTATGTCAGGATCGATCGGGCTGTTTCGTGGAGGTTGAGGCTCTCACCGGCGTGCCCACAAGACGCTGCAACCCAAGTCGAAAGATAACCCACAGGGCTGAGGCGACTTCTTTCCAGTTGATCTTGGTTGCCCCGTATCGACGGTCTTCAAATACGATCGGCGTTTCGCCAAAAGTGCAGCCAACCTGCCGGCAACGGAACAGGACCTCCTCCAGAAACGCATAGCCCGTGGCCATTGTGCGGTCCCAGTCGATTTCGCTCAGCTTACTGACGTTGTAACAGCGGTAACTGCCACTATTGTCGCGCGTCTTCAGGCCCAGAAACAGGCGTGCGTAGGTATTGACAGCCTTGCTCATGATGTGACGTTTCAGGGTCAGGCCCACCACGCCTCCTCCATCAACGTAGCGAGAACCTATAGCCACGTCACACGTTTTGGCTGTTTTCAGCAGATCGGGGATATATCTGGGGTTGTGACTGAAGTCGGCATCCAGATTCAGCAGCTGATCGTAGTCGTTTTCGATGGCATGCCGAAAGCCGGCAAGTGAGGCCCCTCCCAGTCCCATTTTGGCGGGACGGTGCAGCAGTCGGACGTGCGGATCCGACGTTGCCATCACCGCAACCGCCTCCCCCGTGCCGTCTGGCGAATTGTCGTCGACGACAAGGATGTCGGCATGCGGCGCGACGGAACGCAGTTCAGGAATCAGCAAGCGGATGTTCTGCAATTCGTTATACGTGCAGACGGTGATCAGAAGACGTTTCATTGAGCGTAGCGAAAGACACCAGGTCAGATAGAGGAACTGGCAGAAAGAAGCCGCGGCATCGCACGATGACCGCCTCTACAGAAGTCCGTATTCTTCCAGTTTCTGCTGTAGCCGCAACGGTGGTATTGCCAACTGCTGGCAAAACGCCTGTATCTGCTCACGGTTGCGGCCGGTCGTAACAATGTCACTGTTGGTACGTTTGATCGCTCGGATCAGCAGGTTCTTGGGGGTGTGTTCCATGTCGATGAATTCCATCACGCGGGTGTTGTATCCTGCACATTCGAGCAGGTTGGCCCGCATTGCGTCTGTTGCCAGCGACGAAAACTTTTCGTGTAGAATGCCGTGGTCAGAAAACAATGGCTGCCGATCTTTTCCCAGCTGCGCGGCGAGTTCGTGCTGGCAGCAGGGCACGGCCAGAATCACATCAGTTCCCCAGCTGACAGCGGCGGCCAGAGCGTCGTCGGTTGCTGTGTCGCAGGCATGTAGAGAGATCGCCAGATGAATCTGTTCGGTCGGTTGAAATTCAGCAATATCGCCGACGCTGAATCGAATGTCGTCGAGCCCCAGCTGCTGCACGATACTGCTGCACGTATCCACGACGTCCTGTCGGCGATCAAGCCCCGTAATGCGTACATCACGACCTGACACATGCCGAAAGAAATAGTGGGTGGCGAAGGTGAGATAACTTTTACCGCACCCAAAATCAACAACGTTGATTGTGCGGTCGCCGGGAAGGTGGTCCACGACATCGCGGATGAACTCGACATAGCGATTGATTTGGCGGAACTTGGCATACTGCTGCGCCCGGACGCGACCATTTGCAGACATAATGCCGGTGGCGATCAGGAACGGACACGGCTCACCGTCCGGAATCAGGTACTTTCGGTTCCTGTTGTGGCTGGTGTTCGGCACGGACTGATTGTCCGTCGTTTCCCTTTTCGTCAGTGTGCAGGTGCCCTTCTTGCTGTGGCGTGCCGTCCATTCGGCGTCGGATGTCGTGAGATGCACATCACGAAACGTGTGTTCGGTAAATTGCTGCATTTGCTCAACTCCGTCGTCTGCATCGACGTTCTCGTGATGTTCCTGAGTTCCCATTCGACGGGTCAGCTGCAGCTTCCGCTGACCTTTCACGGTCACGGGCCGAACGTCGATTCGAATGGGTCCGTCGGCAGCTTTGTGCACAGGTTTGCTGAATACTGCCTTACGAAATGTGCTGTCGAGCACACTTTGGCTAATCAGCAGATACAGTTTTTCTTTGGCTGAACTCATGTTTCGCATTCCCGGACGCAATCACTACACTTCCGAATTACGAAGCGCGTCGATTGCTCACAACATGTCCTTTCACGGAGCGGATTGCACACGAATGGCCCTGAATAAGAAACAAAAGAAACAGATTGAGGCGTTGAAGAACAAGATTCTCAAGGATCAGCAGCTGTTATCCGCAGCGAAAGATCAACCCGACGATCCCGCCGACGTGCCTCGTCTGGAAAAAAAGATCGCCGACATGCAGGCGGAAATCGAGAAAATCAAGAACGCCTGACAAATGTCGGATTCAGCCGCACAAAATGCGGGGCCGGACAGACGTACTTCGGTGGTCGGTCCGGCACCCTCACGATTTCCGCCAACCGTCATTGTCGTCCACCCGCGAGAAAAACGCAGCAAATGTTCGGTCGAAGCACTGCGCGGACGTGAGGACTTCTCCTTTTTTACCTTCCCGGACCGGGTGACTCTGCCGTTGGACAATTTCGTGCGCCTGGGGATGGGCGGTGAAGAACTACACGAAAATGACGCTGCGGCGGGACTGCTGGTTCTGGATGGGACATGGAAGCTGGCGCAGAAAATGGAACCGTTCTATAAGGACATCCCCGTCCGGACGTTGCCTGCGATTAAGACGGCATACCCACGCTCTTCCAAGATATTTCAGGATCCGACCGGCGGACTTGCCACCGTCGAGGCGGTCTACGCAGCTCTGCGAATCATGAAACGTCCTCTGGATGGTCTGCTCGATCACTACTACTGGAAAGACACGTTTCTGCAATTGAACGGTTGGGACGGTGATTCCATCTGAACGACGTTAAACGCAGCTCTTCCGCAGCTACTGCACAAGGCCTTTCGTGAGTTCCATGAACGCGGTTTCCAGGTTCACTTCTTCTTCCCGGAAAAGTTGCAGGGCAAAACCTGTGTTGACCAATTGTGATGGGATATCGCTGTAATCTTCTATGTCCTGCTTCAGAGTCACTTCGATCATTTGATCTTCGGTGATGTTGATTTTTTCGACAGAGTCACACTGCTCGAGCAGTTTGGCCGCATCCTCCGTCCGAGCTTTGACACGAATGTTCAGTACGATTCGCTGCCGAGCCTGCTTCATCACTTCGGCAACGTCGCCGTCAATGATCAGGTTTCCCTTTTCGATCATACCCACCCGAGTACAGACGTCGGCCAGTTCAGGAAGAATGTGACTGGACACTATGACTGTCTTCTTCATTTCGCCGAGTCGTTTCAGCAGCGTTCGAATTTCGATTCGGGCACGTGGGTCGAGACCGCTGGCAGGTTCGTCCAGCAGCAGTACCTGAGGATCGTGCAGCAGTGTTCGAGCCAGGCCAATTCGCTGAGTCTGTCCGCGGGACAGTTCATTAACCATGGCGTCTCGTTTGAACGCCATGTCCACGAGTTCCAGTTTCTCTTCACAGATCTTGCGTCGCGCTGACGCTTGAATTCGGTACGCCGCGCAAAAGAACTCGAGGTATTCGATGACGGTCATGTCGTCGTACACGCCGAAGAAGTCCGGCATGAATCCAACAAGTCGACGAATGTCTTCCTGGTTGGTGTAGATGGATTGACCGCACACGTACGCTTCGCCGTGGTCCGGATTCAACAGCGTGGCGATCATGCGCATGGTTGTTGTTTTACCGGATCCATTCGGACCGATAAAGCCAAACACATCGCCCGCGCCAAGCTTCAGATTGATGTTGTTGACAGCGATCAGGTTTCCATATCGCTTTGTCAGGTTGCGAGTTTCAATCACGAGTCAATGTTCCTATTACTCTGCGGTCTGCTTCTTTTCCAGTTCTTCCTTCGTCGGGGCGAGACCGCTGGACGGTCTTCGGTCAACGGGAAGGATAAGACGGATAACTGTCCGGCTGGTGGTTGGGTCAATAATTTCGTTGTCGACAGAAAGAGACGTTGCCGGAGTTTCCGTGAGGCCAATTAATACGGCGTGATTCAGTCGAACGGTGTCGCTTAATTCCATTTGTCTGTACAGCGACTGAGCGAGTCCGGTGTAGTCGGAACCACCAGCCGCATCAAACAGACTGGCCATGGTCAAAATGTAATGGGGATCGGTAGACGACTTGTCGTAGGGCGTGTTCACCTGTGACGAGCCGCGGTTTGAACCCTGACCGCCGGCGTCCGGTCGCATGATTCTGGAGCCTTTGAGCCACGTTTTCAGATCAAATGCAAAAATGTCCGGCGAACTGGAATCCCAGACATCACCGGCAGACAGTTGGCTCGTTTCGCCTGCACTGTCCCGCGTGCGGTAGACGCGATTCCCGTAGACAATGATCCAGTCCGAAATTGCGAACGGCAGTTTGTGTGAAAACGTGCCCGTCAGCAGCCCGAATCCCGATACGGACAGCCGCGTATCAATCAGACTATCGGATTCACTGTTCCATTCCGCAAACAGCGATCGTGAACCATTCGTCAGAAACGGCACGCCGGTCAGACGGCCATCGTCAAATCCTTCGTGAGTATAAAACTGACGGCCCAGTGCGATTCCGCCGGTGCGGTACATTCCCCCAAACACGTCCTCCGGTCGGCCTGCCCACGTCAACCGAGTTGAAGTCTTTGCGGAGGTGTCGGCAAGCACCGATGGTACGGCCCTGACATCACTTCGCATGGTCTGTGGGGACCTTACGCTCATCCATGACCTGACCGTAATATGGCTTGGACCATCTTCCGCAATTACGTCCACGACATGCCACTGATTCAACTGCAGCACCTGATTGTCAGCCGCAAACGCATAGATGACGGCTGTACCTCCAATGATCAGCAATGGAAACGTGACCCATGTTGAATGTGGCCGCTTAAGAATTCGAGTCACCAACAGGTAGTCAATCGGACCAATCAGCAGCAGCCACCCAACAATGATTCCCATTACGCCCCACGTTGACCAGCGTCCGGTATCGGACGTCGCGTCGACAGCGGCCATCAACTGAGTTGCCAGGTCGGAGACGCCGGACTGCGAGATACGCATATTTCGGGACGCCTTCCCGGAACGCATGGTGAGTATTTCGCCGAGAATAAGCGTCTCGTAAAACTGCGGAAGCGACGGCCACCGATTCACCGGACTTTGATTGAGGTCCACCGCAATGAATGTCACCACTCCGGTCCCCACACTTTGTCGTCCAATAATCAGGCCGTTCAGTGAGTCAACGTCCGGAATCGACTGGCCGCTCTGAAGGTCGGCTAAGCGCACGGGGTTCTTGGGGTCGCGGTTGGTTTCAAGACGACTTGCTCCCGGCACGTAGCCCTGCAGGCTTGTCAGATCCCTTGTCGAAGTTGGTTCCTGGCCAACACCGAAGATGGGGCCTAGCCAGGCTCCCAGATCCGATTCGTTGAGTTCAGCAACGGAATTCCCGGCGCTGACCAGCAGATTGCCGCCGTCTCTGACCCACTGTTGAATTGCCGCGGTCTGTGCTGGGGACATCGCGAACTGGTCTGTCAGCAACAGGTAATCAATGGATTCATAAGCGACAGCGACATCGGGAAGCTGCTGCAGCGACGCCACGTGCACGCCCTGCAGCAGCGGCTGAGTTGTCGAATAGTGCTCTGCATTCCTCAGAAGTTCTTCGATGCCGGCGACTTCGCCGATCGTCATAAGTGTCGGGATACCGGCTTTGTTGAGTTTAAGCGTGCGCTGGATCCGGTCGTTCGAGGATGGTTGTGCCAGATCCTCGGCGTGGACAATAGGCGTTCGGAGAATTGAATTGTCAGGCGCCCCCGTGACATTCAGAGAAACGGTCCCGAGGCCCTCCGTTCTGCCGCACCGAAAGCAGCCCGTGAGAGTTGCCGATCCGTCAGCGGCAACTTCAACTTCGTCCACGATCTGAATACAGGTGTCGCCGCGTGGATCAGAGAAGGCGGCCCGCAGCTGAACACGTTCGCCTGCCGGCAGATCAACCGCTTCCGCTGTGATAGGCAGCCATTTTCCCGTCTTGCCGACGCCGTCATAACCCAAACGAAGCGACGCCAGTTCAGCCGCAGAACAGGCTCCAGCGGCCATGCAAAGCAAAGTTGCAGTCACCGACCACCGAAGATATCGTCGCGCTGAACATGTAGGTGAAGCGGTTAAAATCACGGATGACACGTCAGAAGAGGAAGTGAAATTCAGGCGGTTGGTGCTGGCGGACAAGCCACAATCAGCGTTAATCGTTGTTCAGGCGGCGTTTGCGCACCGTCCCCGTCACTTGGATACGCAGGCGTCGGCCGTCGTGGGGGCGCAAAGTCCGGAAATGGAGGGAAGCGGCAAGTGAACTCGGTCAGAGAGACGATTGGTGGCTCGTCATGGGAAAAGTAGTACCAAGGGGCAGAATCGGCAGCCCATGGCATGTCAGCGTACGCTTTCCAGGAACGGCAGCACTGTGTTCAGAAGTTGCTGCGAGGCCGTCCAGTGGATCCCGTGACCAACGCCAGGAAACCTGACACGGGAGATGTCAGCGTTCAGGTCGCACACGCACTGAGCGTCTTCTTCTGTCAACATTCCGCCCGTCTGATAGTCCGCCTGTAGCAACAGGGATGGACATTTCAGATTGCTGAACACTTCTTCAATGTTGTATCCCAGAAGCCACTGTGATTGCAGAATCGGCGAAAATACGGCGGGGTCGAGTCGTTTCAGGCAGGAAGCCGCGAATCGAAGCTGAGCCTCGTCTCGGGTCCCGCCGATCCTCAGTTCTATTCCCGTATCCGGATCATGAAATTTGACATCCCCCAACTGTCGCGCCAGTACTCCGACATCGAGTGTACTGCTGGCAAATTCTGATACGCCCTTAAAGTAACTCAGTAGCGGCGTGGAGTCGATGCGTGTTCCCATCGACTGCAGCGGGGGATCCTCCATCACAATCGCAGAAACCTGGTGTCCCAGTCTGGCGGCCACACCGGCGACCGTCATGGCTCCCAGCGAATGGCCGTACAGCGCGACGGGTCCCGGAACGCGATCGCGAACCAAATCGCAAATGTCTTCGACGTAGTCGGTCACTGCATATCCGTTGCCTCGGTCAGATTTTCCGTGTCCACGAAAATCGACCAGCATTATTCTATGTCGAAGTGCAAACGCGTTGACAACAGGCAGGAAAGTCTGCCACCGCCGTGTGACTCCGTGCAGCATGACTAACGTTGGTTCTTCACTTTCCGTTTCTACGACGCTTAGCGAAATATCGCCAACCTGTTTCATTGAATAGACAAATTTCACGCTGTCGACCTGTCTGTTGAGTGCCGGCGAAGTGGTGGCTGAGCTGCATTGGGTTGTAACGTGCAGCCGCTGAGTGGTCCAGACTTGCTGGGCTGGCCAACCGGAGATTTGACGCACTGTGTGGTGCGATTGTGCGCAGCTTTCTTATCGTTATGCACATGAACGTAGACCGTACCAATCAGGAAAATCGGAACACCGCAAACATTGTTGATGTCGATGTCGTATTTCAGGGAGCGAGTGGCCGCGCGAGGCCAGTATCTGCAACGGGGGTAGAGAATGTTGCTGGCCAGTCGTGCTGACAACGGGAACGCTGACGCTGTACTGCTCACATCGTTCGCACTTTGGATTCAGGAGTGATTACAGGCAGAATCGAAACTGATCTTTCAGTCCCGATAAGGAGGCCATTTGATGAATGCTGTACCGCCCGGCGATGAAAACGCACAAGGCAGCGTTGATGACAATACAACGCCCGGCGGTGATCAAACGCAGGGTGATTCATCCACTGGCCATGACTCTCTGCCGGATTCCCGGAACATGATCCGTGGCCGGTTCGCCATGATTATCATCGTTCTGATGGTGGGGCTGGTCGATGTCTGTCTGTATCACGCCAACGGTTTTGCCGGACCGGCTGCGTTTCTTGTCGGTGCCGCCGTTCTGCTGGTGGTTGGCATCCCGCGTAGATCCTCGGGGCCGTTGACACTGCTGATTGTTGCGCTGCTGCTGCTGTTGTCATTTCGTCTGGCCTGCAATGGTGGGCCGATGCATGTCGTCGCCGGGTTCTGGCTCCTGAACGCGTTGGTCCTGACGCTAAGGCGACAGAAACCGTTTGTGCTGGAGTCGTTCGTTTTCGCAGCACAGTGCATTCCCGGAGGGTACGCGTTTTTCAGCAGCATCAATGAGCGGTTCTGCCGGACGGTCCTGGACCCTGTCGATGAAGGTTGTTCGTCACATTTTCTGAACGTCGCTCTGCCCGCCGTCACGGCGCTTCTGTTTGGGGGCATCTTTGTGATGGCCAACCCGGATATGGTAACGTGGGTATCAGCGGCGCTTGGTGATATTGTGACGTCGGTGCGACACTTTCTGTTCCGGTTTTCACTGCCTGAGGTGCTCTGCTGGGCGGCGACGGCGTGGTGGACGGGCGGTCTTCTGCGTCCGATTGTCAGTTCACTTGTGCAGGAATCTGACCGTGATTCAGGAGCGTCGGGAAGTGCCCGGACACCGCTGTTCACCGCCTTTCGAAACACACTGCTGACGGTCATTGGTCTGTTCTCTGTTTATCTGGCTTTCGAATTTCGAACGTTGTGGTTTCGCGAGTTTCCAGAGGGGTTCCATTACTCAGGTTATGCTCATGAAGGTGCGGCATGGCTGACCGTCGCGCTTGGCCTGGCGACGCTGACATTGTCGCTGATTTTTCGAGGCCTCATGTTGCGGGATCCACGGCTGCCGAGACTTCGGCGACTGGCGTGGATTTGGTCAGTACTAAATCTCGTCCTGGCGCTGGCTGTCTACAATCGACTGTTCATTTACATCGATTACAACGGTATGACGCGCATGAGAACCATTGGTCTTCTGGGAATCACGTCGGTGGTGGGCGGGTTTGTGCTGGTGCTGTTCAAGATCAACCGGCAATACCGATTTCTGTGGCTCATTCGTCGGCAACTCTGGGTTCTGACGACGGCCGTTTATCTGCTGCTGGTACTGCCGGTCGACGTGCTGATTCACCGATACAACGTCCGGCAGATTCTCAGCGGCAACCCGGCACCCGTTGTGCAAATCACCGGACACCCTGTCGACAACGAAGCCCTGTCGACGCTACTGCCACTGTGCAGTGCCT
>JBDONA010000661.1:0-9212 GCA_039831575.1 Fuerstiella sp.
GTTTGGGATCTTGTGCGTCGAACCATGTGTAGAACGCTCTGCTTTCCTTGCTTGGCAACTGGGCGATACGTTCCTCGGCATGCTTCTTAACAATCGATTCCGGGAACTCGGCCAGAACCCGCTTCCATGCGTCGACGGCGGCATTGGTGGCTTCCGGCTGGCCATCACAGCGAGTTTCGGCCACGCGAGCCAGGCCGATCAGGACCCGTTCACGCACCTGTTCACGCACCTGCTCGTGGATGTCGGACCGTTTAGCAAGTCGCTGATAGGCGTTTTCGGCCTGATCCAGTTCTCCGTCTTTTTCTATCGCGACTTCGCGATTGGTAAACATGTTTCCAACGGCATTGTCGAGCAGTCGGTCGCCCTCGCGAAGACGCGCCCAAATTCCGATGTTTGTTTCAGGAAACTGGTCGGCGACGTCGTGATACTGTTCGGGGGTGGCGGCCAGCAGCAATGCTCCGGAGGCCTGCACGTCGCCGGATGACTGCCGTTGCATATACACAACTACGGCTGCCACGGTGAGCACAGCTGCCAACGCATAAATTAACGTGGTGCCGTTTTCAGCGAACCAGGGTTTGGTGCTGCGCAGCGCTTTTTCCAATTCGGTCTGGTCTCTGCGAGTTTCTGATGTCGACATCGGTTCGGACTGTTTCGTTGATAGTTTTCGGGTCACCGGCACTGAAGACGTTTCGCCGGGTGTTGAACGCGGAAGTATAGGGCCAGTCAGGATTTCCGGTCAACCTGTGAGGACTGTTTGATTCCATCCCGGACCGACAACACCCCCCACGTATCGGCGTGACGATGAACGTCCCGCCTGGTAAGACACCGTGTTGAAGTGCTGATGAACCCTAAAATCATGCCGTTCGTGATTTTCAATGCAGAGAATATTACTCGCTGAAAGTCTCGAATCTTCCAGCAGCGTACCGCAATAGCCGTAGAAGTCACGCGGCCGATTGTGGCTATTGCTCTGCGTGTGACGGCGCGACTGTTGGTTCCGCGAACGGATTTCGCTCAGACCTCCGAAATCTGGATTACCCGAACCATTTGAGACAGCATGGTCCTTCCGGCAGGACGTGGGTCAGAACATGAATCCGGAATTGAACTTCGACATCGGGCACCGTCAGTGAATCCACCCGGGGGCCGGCGGTTTCGGATTGCGATGAATCGGAGTGAACCGAATCGCGCACAGCTCCGAAATGTGACCGTCTGCCGCGAAAACGAGCAAAACCCGGGCGGGGACTCAGGGAGAAGTATCATCCGGACGCCCATATGGCAGGTCAGACAGTCAGCTTTGGAGATTTCGGAAGGCAATCCGGTGCCGCACGCGGCCCACAAATACCACGGTTTTGGTGGCTACGCGGCAATGGTCGTGTGGTAGGGACGAAGTTGGTTGGCAGGCAATGCCGCACAAACCACGAAATCCTGCCCAAACGATTGTCTGGACCGGTCCAATCGCTAGCATTTGAAGAGGCCTGCGGTGCATATCTCGCAAGGTTTGCCGAGTCGTGTCTGTCCGATTCATCCCTCCTGCTGACGACTTCTCCGGCGAAGGATGGGTTCTCGACCAGGATTTTTGTTGCGAAGTCCGTGAAATCGGCGATAAACTCAGGGAAGTATGTACAACAAAAATCGTTTGAGCGGCCGGACTGTGATAAGCAGTCCCGATTTGAGCGTATTTTCCGGTCAAACCATTCAGGAGTTCACGTGATGCGGATTCGAAACACCACCTTGGTCGCGCTGGCTGCAGCCCTTTTATTGAGCCACGCCTCTCAGGTCAGTGCAGATGGATCGAGACGAGAACGTACAAAATCGCGGCCCATCACTCGACCAAAGTTTGATCCGTCGGCTGAACGAGTTCCGTTGTTCTCTGGCATGAAAGAGGGCACTTTTGAATCGAAGGTTATCGCATTGGGGCCGATGCACGGAAGTGTGTTGGTGACCAACACGACCGAAAAGCCTCTGACCGTTGTATTTCCGCAGTCCTTCGTGGTCGTTCATGTGCTGAAGCAGTTCGGCGGTGGCGGCGGACAGCAGGGTGGCGGATTTGGCGGCGGCGGCCAACAGGGGGGCGGTCAGCAGGGTGGCCAGCAGGCTGGCGGCGGCGGAGGTGGCCAGCAGGGCGGTGGTCAGCAGGGCGGTGGCTTTGGCGGTGGTGGACAACAAGGCGGCGGTGGCGGGGGCTTCTTTTCGATTCCTCCCGAAAAGACAATCAAGGTGCCCTACGTTGCTGCGTGTCTGAACCATGGCAAGCCGGATCCGACTCCACGAGCCAACTACGTAATAATTCCAGTCGAAGAATACACTCAGGATCCCGTTCTGCAGGAATTGATTTCAATGGTGGGAACCGGAAGACTGGCTCCGCAGGCAGCTCAGGCGGCGGTTTGGAACCGGACGGACAATATGAGCTGGCAGGAACTGTCCAACAAGTTTTCCTATGGAGTTGTCGGGAACAAGATTCCCTACTTCACCGGAAACGATCTTCGGGGAGCACAACTGATCAGTACAACGGCCGTCGGGCGAGTTCGTGAACGTGGCGACAACCCTGATCCACAGCCGACTCCTGTTCGAGGCCGCGTTCGCTAAATCCACAACAACACACGCAAACGCATCGATCCACTGATTCTTAAAGGGTGGACTGGCATCTGTCAGTCCACCCTCTTTCTTTTTAACCTGTTGATACCGTCGTCTGGGCTTGGCATTGGTCAGGCGTTCTACTACAGACGGTGCTGAATTCAACAGCCGCCGATGAACTGGTCGCACATGAGCCCGCGGTTCGTGCCGGCCAACGTTTCTGACAGATTCCGCCATTCTATGAAGTCGCTCCCTGAACAGGTCACTGGAAAGTGGTTCCTACTCTCAATGGCGGTCGGCGTAGCGGCCGGTCTCGGGGCCATCATCTTTGACGTGCTCGGACAGGCGGTGTCACACTACGTCCTAACCGACCTTTCGGGCTACTCACCGGGTGGCGCGGCAGGTGAGCATCACCTGTTCGAAGCAGGAAGTACCGCGTTATCCTTTGGCGCACTGCTGGCGGTGCTGACCATCGGCGGGTTGATTTCCGGGTGTCTGGTGTACACGTTTGCGCCCGAAGCCGAAGGTCACGGCACGGATGGTGCGATTGACGCCTTTCATCGCAAACGTGGCAACATCACGCTGCGGGTAGCGGTGGTGAAGACGCTGGCTTCGGCAATTACGCTGGGCACGGCGGGCTCCGGCGGGCGCGAAGGTCCGATTGCTCAGATCGGTGCCTCGTTGGGCAGCTTTCTGGGCCAACGCCTGAAACTATCAGCGCGAGACCGGCGCATCCTGATGGCTGCTGGGATGGGGGCCGGTGTCGGAGCCATCTTTCGGGCTCCTCTGGCTGGCGCCATTTTCGCAGGGGAAATTCTGTACCGCGACGCGGATCTGGAATCTGATGTGATTGTGCCGACCGCAATTTCATCGATCCTCGCTTACTCCATCTACGGTTTGTTTCTACCCGGTGATCAGACGTTTGCCCACGTCTTTGGAGGACTGGCGGGCTACTCAATGCACTCCCTGTCGGAATTGATTCCGTACGGGATTATGTCGCTGGTGCTGTCAGCTGTGGGCATCGCCTACATCAAATGTTTCTATGGCGTCCATGATCTCTTCAAAAAAGTTCCTGGACCACCACATCTGAAACCTGCTATGGGAGCTGGTCTGGCCGGATGTGTCGCCATTGCTCTGTTTTATTCATGCGGCCAGGATCAGAACCTTCTGGCCGTTCTATCGACGGGTTACGGTGTTCTGCAGACAGGACTGCGTTCGCCGGAAGAGCTGACGATCAAGATTCTGTTGCTGGTTGGATTCGTGAAGATTGTGACCACGTCGTTAACGATCAGCTCCGGCGGTTCCGGCGGAGTTTTCGGACCATCAATGGTCATTGGCGGATGTGTGGGTGTCGCGACCGGAAAAATCGTGGAACAGGTGTGGTGGTCGCCGATTTCTGCTGGTGCTTTCGGAGTTGTCGGGATGGCGGGATTCTTCGCGGGCATCGCGCGTGCTCCGATCTCGACGATCATCATGGTTTCCGAGATGACGGGAAGTTATCAATTGTTGTTGCCGACGATGTGGGTTTCAACGCTCTGTTTTCTGCTGTGCAACGGACACACTCTGTACACCAAACAGGTGGCCTCACGTCTCGAATCGCCCGCTCATCGGGGCGACTTTATGGTGGACGTGTTGGAAGGCATCAAAGTTGATGATGTTTACCGCAAGGGGCGCAGTATCGAACACGTTCCTGAAGCAATGCCATTATCACAAATGGTGAAACTGCTCGCCCGTACACACCAACAGTATTTTCCTGTCATGGATAGTGACGATCGAATGGTGGGGATTTTCTCGGCAGATGACGTGCGGTCGTATATCTACGATGAAACAATCTGGCAGTTGGCGGATGCGTCGGATGTCATGACGACGAACTTCCTGAGTGTCCTTCCGGACGACGACCTGAACGTCGCCATGAGGAAATTCACGGCTCTGAACATCGATGAACTTCCGGTGCTGTGTCCCAACGGGCAGGGAAAGCTGGTGGGTATGCTGCGCCGCAAGGAAACGATCGGCGCCTACAACCGACAACTGGCCAGTCGTCAGGAAGCCGTGCGCGAACAAAGCGAATAACGTCGCCCTGCGGCGCTTGTTCCGGACCGCAAACCACCAGGTCTGGTGGTAAGCACTATTAGTCTTTGCCGCTGTTTGTGACACGCAGGCGACGTTTGCATGTGTGTTTGACCAGAGCACGAGACTCACTCGCTGGCGCTCATAGCTTGTATCGCGGCACCTTGCACGGCCTCTTCCATACCACCGGCGTTGCCTTTGGTTCTGATTGTGCGTGCTCGACGTCGACGTGTTGCTTCCGTCAAACAGCCTTGTGGCAGCCGCAGCAGGAGCGCGCTTCACCAAAGATGTGGCGACTTCCGTCACCGTTCAGTTGTGAAATTGCCCGTCTGATCCGCTAATCGTCCGTGCGACACGCACTAACTCAGCACGCCGTTGATGGGCTGACTTCCGGTGATCAGGCGAACAAGGTCCACGGGCAGACGTTGTTCAAGTCGCAATTCACCGACGTCAAACACGGAATGGAAAATCGTGGACAGCAGATTGTTGATGCCCCAGGGTTCTGACTGCGGTTTGGCGGCATCTTTGGTCGATTGTCCGATCACAGCTCCTGGATTTGTGCCGCCTCCGTAAAACAGCAACGGAGCCAGTCCACCCCAGTGATCGCGACCTCCGCGAGCGTTTATTCGCGGTGTCCGTCCCATCTCGCCGCAACAGACCAACAGCACCTTATCGCGCAGGCCTCGAGCTTCCAGGTCGTCGATGAACGCTGATAGAGCATGGTCCAGCGGATTGCCCATGTAACGCATGCCCTCTTCGACGGTGGCGTTGTTGACGTCGGCATGCATGTCCCACACGAAATTTGTCGTGACGGTGACAAAGCCGCAGCCGCGTTCCACCAGTCGTCGAGACATCAGCAGCAGTTTTCCAAGTGTCTTGGCGTTGTCGACATAGTTGTTGTAATTCTTCCAGCGGCGACTGATCCGATCGGGTGGCAGCAGTGGCGCCGTGTCATAGCGCCGGACTGTTTCCGGGCTCTCCTGAGCAAGATCGAAGGCCTCTGCGGCCCCGCCGATGATCGTGTCGAATGCCTGTTGCCGAAACTGATCAACTCCTTCCAGCAGCCCCGACGTGTCCGCCGTGCGTTTCAGTAAATCAAGTCTGGCTAACAACTGCTGGCGATTGTCAAGGCGATCTACCGGAAGGTTTAGTTTCATGCTTTCCTGAAACGGACCACCGCTGCCAGGAATAAACGGGCTGTAAGCTGATCCCAGCGATCCCGTGCTGTCGAAGCGACCGAACTTCATGTTGGCCGGCTGGCGATCTGCGTCCACCGATCGCGGAAACAACGTCACATTTGTCGGCATGCCATTCAACGGATTGGTTGTTCCAGCCACACGTGAATAGATCGCACCGACGGAGGCTTTCCCGGAAGCCTGTGACACCACGGGTTTGATGTCGTGGTTTCCGTTTCCCGTGGTGAATGATCTGACAATGGCCAGTTTGTCAGAACGTTCGGCCAGTCGCTCAAACGTACCACCGAAGGTAATGCCCGGTGTTTTGGTCGACACCTCGCCCGTAGCGCTGCGGATTCCGGCTGGTGCTGTCATTTTTGGATCGAAGGTTTCGATCTGACTGGGGCCGCCGTGCAGGAACAGAAATACAACGGAACGTCCTTTGAGCAGATCCGGCGATGATGCGGCCATGGCTAGTTGATCTGCCAGGCCAATGGCTCCCAATGAACCAATCTGCAGCATCGCTCGGCGACGTGATGGTCTGGTATTGAACACAGATAACATCGGTTGCCCCATCGGGATTCAGGAAACGTGCTGCCAGCTTGTGATGTCAGCAGCAGCCACGGATTGCACAAGCAACTGATTGTCCCAAAACGCGCTGCCGGAAGCAACGCTACTTAAGGGACGTCGTTGTGTCTCGCAGGATTTGTCCGCCCATGATGTTTGGGACGCGTCGACAGTTTCTCGTCCGGGACGCCTGTAGAGATTGCTAACCGCCAAATGTGGCATTGGTGTCTACACAAATCCAGAGAGACGACGATCGACGCGTCTGCAAGCAGTTCGGTTCACGTGTTTACTCTCCCGTTTGGGGAGAGTCGGGCTATCAGGCCCGGAGAGGGCCTTTTGACTTTAACCATATATTCGCACCTCGACTTTCAATCGCCGCTCCCCGGGCCACTACTGCGTCCGACCCTCCCGTAAAGTCGGGACGTTATAGATGTGTAGATACCCATGCACATGCTGTGGGCGCGACGATGCACGTCAGAAGCTGGTTGACCCCGACCACATAATTTCACACCATCGGATATTATGACGAAACCGCCGAGTTTGCTGCTCGATTTCGTTGTTTGCATGACGGAACCGTGAAGTGGACAATTCAGGCGATGTATCGACGGAGGACATTGCAACGGACGATTCCAGGCAGTCAACCGGTTAACGAACCAAAACAAACAGAGAGTGCTGAATGATGCGTATCCTCATTGCGATCGTGATTTCTGCAGCGGTGACGGTCGTCGCGGATGAACCGCAGCACCGTTATCCGACAACAGTTGATCTGAATGATCACGAACATCGTCAGGTTGTTGTTGATCGTGAGGCCGGCCAGTACCTCGGCCATCCCACGACCTGCCTGCTGGACGACGGCAAAACAGTGTTGTGTGTGTATCCCCGGGGGCACGGTCGTGGAGCCATCGTGTACAAGCGGAGCAATGACGGTGGTCTCACCTGGAGCGATCGCCTGCCTGTTCCTGCAAGCTGGGCGACGTCTAAAGAAGTGCCGACGTTGCATCGTGTCATTGGCCCGGACGGAACAAAGCGGATCATCATGTGGTCGGGGCTATATCCGGCGCGGCTGGCGGTGACTGAGGATGATGGCTTGAACTGGAGCGAGCTGAAACCCGTCGGTGACTGGGGTGGTATTGTGGTGATGGGGTTTGTTGAAGCCCTGAATACCGGGCCGGGGCACTACATCGCCATGTTTCACGATGACGGGCGTTTCTTCAGCACAGAAAAGGGTCCTGCGACTTTCACGCTGTATCAGACGTTTTCCAGGGACGGTGGCCTCACGTGGTCCTTTCCGGAATCCGTCTTTCAATCATCGGACATTCATCTGTGCGAGCCTGGCTGCATCCGTTCGCCGGATGGAAAGCGGATGGCGGTCCTGCTTCGAGAGAATGCCCGACGTAAGAATTCCCACGTCATCTTCTCTGACGACGAAGGCAGCACGTGGACTGCGCCGCGCGAAGTCCCGTTGGCTCTGACCGGGGATCGGCACACTGGCAAGTACGGCCCCGATGGACGACTGTTCATCAGTTTTCGCTGTCGCTCGCCAAAGCAAAGTGCCAAGGGGCGGCCATTCGAAGGTGACTGGGTGGGCTGGGTCGGAACATGGGACGACATCGTGAATGGCGGAGATGGGCAATACTCAGTCCGCTTGAAAGACAATACGAAGGGCTACGACACGACGTATCCGGGCGTCGAGGTCCTGCCGGACGGAACATTCCTGATCACGACATATGGACATTGGTCACAGGGTGAGGCTCCCTACATTCTGAGTGTTCGGCTCAGGCTGGATGAATTGGACGCGTTTGCAAAGTAGCGACTCGCGGCGAATCCTGTGACAGCCACATACTCGTCTGGGGCGTTCAGCCGGTACTCAGTCAACCGGCCGGCCTTGTGGCCGTGACGATGTACCACTCATGAAACGCAGGGCGAAGGCACGCTTCTGTCCTGCTGATCAGAAACACCGACATGACGCCGTCCGGACTGGATCGGAAAACGTCGGTGTGACCGCTCTGTTTAGCGACAATTAGTCGTACGGTTCGCATTGACTCACTAAAAAGGTTACCGAACCTGGGTCGTTGCCTCATAAATGTGTTACCCAACACAGGAGGCAACGATGTCCGCGAAAATCAGTCGCAGCGCACGCGACGAGTTGTTGAATGCCATCCGACTGCGTTACGTGAAGGCAAGCCGAGACGAAAAGGGGCGAATTCTCGATGAGGCGGTGGCCCTATTGAGCTGCCATCGGAAGCACGCAATTCGTCTTTTGCAGAAATCGTGTTCGTCGCCCGCCATCAGCGACGGTGTGCTGTACGTCCGCACTGCTTCGGCCCTGTATGCCTTTACGACACCCTGATCGGATTTGACAGACTTCGATGAACGGTCAGAAGTGGGGGCGCAGACGATCTCACGTTGAGTCTGCTGGATTTTTCTGAGAATCAGCAATTGTCAGTGATTCGCGTGTTTACGGCGCGAAAATAGTTCCAGCACAGGGTGGGCCGCCGCCGTAAGATTCGTTACGGGGCGACCCTCTTGTCTTAGCGACTATATTCCGCGAACTGTTTCAGACATTCGCTCAAAGCATACGAACCGGCCATGGCGACCCATTCAAATGGATCCTGAAATATCTACCGCTCCAGACGAATCGACGTCGGTGGAAAAGAAGGTCGTGAGGAAGGCAATCGGCCCTCGGTTGCGCATCGTCTTTAACGTGATGCTGGTCCTGTTGGCGCTGATCGGTGCCAACAGTGCTTACCTGCTTGGTGTCAAGACGCTGGAGTGGTGGACGACTCAGACATATCAGGACTACTTCTACATCTGCATGTTCCTGATGCATAT
>JBDONA010000022.1:0-2140 GCA_039831575.1 Fuerstiella sp.
CCGATATTTGCGATCATCAAGTCCGGTAAACCGTCGCAGTCGAAGTCACCGACGGTACACCCCTGTCCGTATCCAAACTCCGTAATGCCAGCGACTGCTGTCACGTCGCTGGCGCGGACGCCGTTCCTGTTGCGGAACAACTTATCGCTGTACGTTGTGTTTCGCGAAAGTTCCTCGGGCGAATATCCTCCTTGTGTAAAAAACAGATCGGGCCAGCCATCACAGTCAAAATCCACAGCAGCAACTCCGCCTCCGTTCACAGTGTGCAGGAATTCAAGACGCGCACCTTTCTCCAGACCGTTGAAATACTCAAAGCTCAAGCCAGTGGACTCAGTCATATTGCGGAAACGAGGAATCCCAAAGCTACCGGATGCGACAGGCCGAGTGTCGGGCAGCGTTCGTTCTGATGTCGTAATGGACCACTGATGTCGGTCAATGACATCGTCCGGATTAAAATCTGATACAGCGACGCTCTGCCATTTCGTCTGCAACGGACGAAGTCGTTCAAAGTCTTTTTCTGCGTCCTGTCCATGTTGAAGTGCAACGCGGTACCATCCGAACGCCTCAGCCGGACGCTGTAACGCCTCGGCAAGGCGAGCAGCTTTCAGGGCAACTGAAAGATCATTCCGCTCCCGAACAGCGCGAATCAGGTCGCGATACTCGCTGATCTGTTCGAAGCGAGCACGGAAGACAGACGCCGCTGTTGATTCGCCGATCTGATCCAGAAGCAGGGAAATCTGCAGATTCGCCTGAGCATTTCCCGGAGCACGCCGACAACACTCAAGATAACATCGCAGCGCGGCAGAGCGGTCACGGTTCTGCCACCACAGACCACGAGCGATCCAGACATTGGGATGCTCTTCACATTGTGGCGCCACGTCGCGGTTCCAGCGCCGATAACCATCCTCGTCACCAACATCCACCAGGGCGCGTCCCATGAGCGCCAGCGCTTCCATCATTCCCGGGTCTCGCCGGAGGCATTCCTGAAGCTCCAGCAAGGCGTGCTGCGGCTGGTCCATAACGGCGTCGAAGGCGAGCCCCAACACAGGAAGAGGATCGTTCGGAGCGTTGCTGCGGGCAGTCTTCAACAGATCCCAATCTGTGATTACGACCGACGCGTCCGACAACCAAATGAGTTCCTGCAACGAATCGTCGAAACGGACGACAAATTGAGCGAGGTGGGGAAGTGACTTCCAGCGCTGCCCCGTCATGGTCATGAGGCGCACAAGATTCGCAAGGGCCCTTCGGTTTTCAGGGTCCTGTGACAAAGCGATGCGGGCAAGAGACTCGCCGCGGCGAAACTGGCCCAGGGCTCCGGACGCGATTTCACTGGCATAAGCATTTGTCTCGGCCGACAGTGAGGGATCCCTGTTTCCCAGTTCGATGCACAGCTCGAGGGCACGCATATAGTCCTGACGGTTTTCAGCCTGTTGAATCGAGGCCCAGTCGACCTGTGCCGGCGGACTTTGGAGATCCCGGTCGCTGGAACTGATGTACGCGACAGCTGCAACGATGCTCAGAATGATCAGTACGACCAACCCACGACGTCCTGCGGGAATCCCCGGTTTCGATTCGATGTTGCGAGAAGGATGGTGGGACATGATTCAGATTCCCGGGCGTGGCGAGCAACCTGGACGGTTCGCAGGGAAACGGCCCGGATTCATTGCACTTAATACTAACAACAATTGAATTCTGCGTCATCGATTCGGTTGCTTCCTGAATTGCGTCGGAGGCTTACGCTCATTGGTCTCGGTGTATTGTTCATAAGGGAAAACAATTGCGTTGTCCCTGCTTCCCCGCGAAGCCTCGGATCTTCATCAGCAGCCAGGAAATCCGAGTGGGATAACGTACCGCCCGGCGGACACGCACCGCCCAACCAGATCTCAGAGCAACTGTCAGGACCGCTATCGCATGTGTGGAACACGACTTCCTTCCGACCACCGCCCGGGCTCTTTCACAGGAAAGCATCACACACGAATATCTGGTCAAGAAATCGGTATCATGACGGGGTGTCGTTCCGTTTCGCTGTGTCGTGGCAGCGCGATGACATACGATGAGGCAACAAGGTGGCTTATCGAATACCATGACATGCTTTGGGGCACAGATGGCACCGCACCCGACCGGATTTCGAGCGGGCCAA
>JBDONA010000696.1:0-2140 GCA_039831575.1 Fuerstiella sp.
CGAAGAAACCAAAAAGCCGCAAAAACAGGCTCCCGAACGATTGTTCGACCTCACCAGTCTGCAGCGTGAGGCCAGCAGCAAGCATGGCTTCAGTGCTCAGCGAACTCTGCAGGTCGCTCAGGCGTTATACGACAAATACAAGCTGCTGACCTATCCTCGTACCGATTCCCGGTACCTGCCCGAGGACTACGTCGACGTCGTGAAGGACACCGTGAAGGGATTCTCCAAGGGCAAAACCGGCGACTCATTCGATGCCGGCTTTCCCGTGTATTCCAAGTGGATCCTGGACAACAATCGCATTACGCCAACGAAGCGTGTGTTTGATACGTCCAAAGTCAGCGATCACTTTGCGATCATTCCCACCGGCAAAGTACCAACCGCCAAGCTGGACGACGGTGCCAAGAAAATTTACGAACTGGTTTTGCGCCGCTTTCTGGCCATTTTCTACCCGCATGCCGAATTCGAACTGACCAGCCGCGTCACGCGCATCGGCGAAGACAGTTTCAAGACGGATGGACGCGTCCTTGTCGTTCCCGGCTGGCTTGAGGTCTACGGTCGCAAACCGGGCGTTGCTGGTGACAAGGATGAGTTGGTGGCTGCAAAAGATGGCGAACCGGCCGCGGCCAGTCCCGTTGAATCCCAGCAGAAGGAAACAAAACCGCCCGCTCGATACAACGATTCCACCCTGTTGTCCGCGATGGAAACGGCCGGCAAGCGAGTCGACGACGAAGAACTGCGGGAAGCGATGAGTGAACGCGGGCTGGGAACTCCGGCGACGCGGGCGAATATCATCGAAGGTCTGATTCGTCAGAAATATCTGTTCCGTCATGAACTCAATCGCCGTGATCTGGTGGTGTCCAACAAGGGCCTGGCACTGTTTGAGCAACTTCAGGAAATCGGCATCGACACCCTGCAATCGCCGGAAATGACGGGCGAATGGGAACACAAGCTGAAGATGATGGAGAGAGGCGAGCTGGAACGCGAAGCCTTTATGGACGAGATTAAGACGCTCACAGTCGACATCGTCGAACAGACGCGTGACTTCACCAACCAGCTTGTCAACCGCGAATTCCCGGACCTCGAAGCAAAGTGCCCGGAATGCGGTGGCACGAAGATGAAGCAGACGGATGGCGTGTTCGAATGCAAAAATCCGGAGTGCTCATTTCGGATCAAGAAACACATCGCCAGTCACGAAATCACAGAGGCGGAAGCTCGCGAACTGATCACGAATCGCAAAGTCGGACCGATCGAAACGTTCAAGAATCGGTTTGGAGCTCAATTCACCGCGGAACTGACGCTGGAGAAAGCCAAACGATCGTGGAAAGTGAATTTCGTTTTCGAAGGCGACTCGGAACGCGAAGATGAATTGAAGAACCTGTCCGAGGATCAATTGCTGTGCGAAGTTCCGATTCTGGACGGCGCCGATGAGTTGGTCAAAGTCTACGAAACGGAACTAGCCTTTCTGGCTCCGAAGATGGCGACCAAGAAGGACGAGCGTGGAGTTCGGTTAAGCAAGACCATTCTGCAGAAAGAGATCCCGACCGATCAGGCATTCAAATTGTTCATGGAGGGCAAGACGGATTTGATGCCCGATTTTGTCTCTAAGAAAAAGGGCCGCAAGTTCGCCGCTCATCTGACGCTGGACCGCGCCACGGGAAAAATTGGCTTCGAGTTCGCACCACCCAAAAAGAAGGCAGAAGGCGCCAAGGCCGACAAGAAGTCCAAAACCACAACCAAAAAGGCGACGGCAAAGAAAAAACCGACGAAGAAGAAAACTGCCAAGAAGAAGTCGGCAAAGAAAAAGCCTCCGCAGCAGGATGACGACGGAACGGGTTCCAACAACGTCGACGCGTGATCCCAAACCCTGTTGGTCAGACGAACGCTCATCAGTTGCCGACAGAGTCTTCTTTTCGCCGTCCCCCTGCTTTATGTGGCATTGGGCACGGTACCGGTTGCCAGCGACGAGACACCGCAGCAGCCGAATATCGTCATTCTGCCGGCCGACAAATAATTCATCCGTTGGTGCGTGTCGCACAGACGTGTAGCGGGATCGGCGACCCATTTCGCAGCGGAACGGTGGCGGAAGTAGTGACACTTCAGTGCAGCTCGCTCTAACCCAGGCCTGCACGCTTCACGACTT
>JBDONA010000670.1:0-2139 GCA_039831575.1 Fuerstiella sp.
GCAGGTCGAAGTACTCTTGCGGAACATACCAGGGCAGATGCGGCTTGGTGAATCCGCAGGCCAGGAAGAAGGGTTTCTCATGAGACTTCTCCAGTTCGGACACGACCCAGTCAGCGACCTTGCCGTCAAACAGCTCCTCATCGCCGATAGAGAGTGGCCCCCACGGTGTCCACGCCGACTTCGGCAGGTTTCTGTCACGCAGGGCTGCCTGTCGCCTCTTCGCTCGAGGCGGGACGAAATACTCGTCCCACGAATCGTCGTCGTAGGGCTGCGTTCCATGGAAGATCTTCCCACTGCCCCGCACAACGTATTCCGATGCCCGGAAGTGCTGCATCAGGGTGACCGCCTGCGGAAGTTTCTCCCGCAGTTTCTCTCCATTCCCGTAGACGCCTGACTTCGATGGAGCGATCCCTGTCAGCAGACTGATGCGGGAAGGGTTGCACAAAGGGGCCGCACAATAGGCCCGGGTGAAAGACACTCCGCGACTGGCCAGACCATCAATATTGGGAGTCCTGGCCGGAGGGTGTCCACCGAGGTGCCCGACCCAATCTCGCAGATCATCCACCGCGATGAACAGCACATTGGGCCGGTCATCCGCAATCGCTGGCTGGAAGACCGCTGCAAAAACGGTCCATACGCTTAGCGTCCTAGCGAGGTTTCTCATCGACACTCCATCCCTTTGTGCTGATCCTCCCGTAATACGGGTAGTAATCCCAATCCACAGTGCCACCAACGACACGGGGGTCACGGGTTTTCCGAAGATGATCGAACAGTCGCTGGCGAAGCGTCGCCTGCCTGTCAGCCATCGCGTTGCTTCCTGCCACATTCACCATCTGGTGCGGATCGTTCCTGAGATCGTAGAGTTCCTCAGCCGGACGCAACCCGAAGGCAAGTTCCGCCAGCCGTGCCACTCCGTGTTCGTTGCGATGCTCCATCATGTACGTCTTCGTTGGTGAGCCGTCGATCTCCCCGAACGGAATCGACCGAGCACACACGCTTGCATCCGGCGAACCTGAGGGCCACCGCGTTGGTTCGAAGTTATGAATATAGAGATAGTCCTGGGTCCGGATCGCGCGACAAGGGTATCCTCTGCCGCCCTTCCGGCACCCGTCGTGACGTTCCATCGCTACAAAGGCCGCATCCATGCTCGCAGGGGCGTGCCCTTTGAAAACGTCAACCAAGCTGCGGGCGGTCATCATTTCGGGAACACCCAGACCCGCCACTTCCAGGAAGGTTGGCGCCAGATCGCTCAGGTTAACGAATGCCTTCACGTCACGGCCTGATTTCACGATCCCGCCCGGCCACCGCACCGCCAGTGGCACCCGCGAACCCGCGTCGTACAGACTCGCTTTTCCCCGCGGAAAAGGCATCCCGTGATCGCTCGTGACGACAACCAGCGTATTGTCCAGTTCACCACGCGCTTCCAGCGCCGCAATTGCTCGTGCGACCATCCCGTCGAAATGCTCGACCTCCACAAGATAATCCAGGATGTCATTGCGCACGATGTCGTTGTCGGGAAAGATTGGCGGCACGATGGCCTGTGCGGGGTCCTTACCGGTCAGCTGCCCCGCTCCCGCCTGGTATCCGCGATGTGGTTCAGACGTCCCCAGCCAGAAACAAAACGGTTGATCCTTTGAAACCTGGTTAAGGAAGTCCTGGAAGTTTCCCGCATAGTCGGTATTTCGTATCGCCTTGTAGGGAGGCTTCGATTTCAACTTTTGGAATTCCCGGCCGGCCGGATTTACCGTCCTTCCACCGGGTTCCAGACGGCCCGGGCTCCATCCCTTGCCCGTAAAACCGACGGCGTAGCCTGCCTTTTTTAGCAACTCGGTGTAGGTCGCAAACTTTGCCGGCAGCGTGCTGTGAATATTTCCGGCTTCTTCCAGACGCCAGATGTGCTGGCCGGTGAGAATCGCCGAGCGGGACGGCCCACATGTCGGCGCGTCACAAAAGGCGTGCACAAATCTCAGACCTTCACCCGCAATCCGATCAAATGCCGGCGTCCTGACCACCGGATCGCCATTGGCACCCGTGTGGGCATAGCTTTGATCATCTGAAATACAAAACAGAATGTTGGGTCTGGTGTCAGCCGACGTTGCCGTCGAACCGAATACCAAGGGAGCTGTTATTACGACCAGG
>JBDONA010000005.1:0-2139 GCA_039831575.1 Fuerstiella sp.
CCGTCGCCGTGGCAAGGTCGCTGTGTGTTGCTTTCTCATCCATCCCTCAATCCTCCGTCGATCGATCCGATAACGAAACAACACGCCAGGCAGTTCGGAATACTGCTTGTCCCCCGTCGGGTGAGGCATGCTGAGTTCAATTTCTACACAGTTCAAGCCCGACGTTCCATTGCGTCGCGGGCTTTCTGAAAATCCTCTTCCACGTAGATTCGTGTCGTATCTTTTGAGGAATGCCCAAGAATCGCGCGTGCGACATCTTCACCGAACTCGCGCTCAAACATCGTACCGGCATTGTGTCGTAGCCGACCAGGGCTCCAGCTATCAATGCCAGTAACTTCGCATGCTCGCCTGATACAACGAGCGTAGCTGTCCTTCGTGTAGACGGGGCCAGCAGACCTTCGCGGGACTGCTACGGGTGTACGCGCCGCCTGTGATGGCGTCACCGGCGTAATCCGGTTCTTTTTTCGCCGTGCCTGGGATTCCTGATATGCATCTGCAGGTGAGAATAGGCAGGCATCTGGATCGGCTTTGAAGAACGGCGTCACGATTGCCTGGGCCCGGACATTGAGATACACCCGGCGGTCCCTTCCATGGTGCTGAGTCTTGTGTCGAGATGGGAGATACTCCCATGAACTCGCATTGCTGCGGTCGAGGTCTCTCAGACACAAAGTTCGGGCTTCACCGGGACGCATGCCGGTTTCGAGTTGCAACTGTATCATTGCCCAGATTTGTCGCGGAACGAAATCGTGAATGCCTGCAATGTCGTCTTCAGGCACCGGCAGTACAGGCTTGCTTTCGACTGCAGCCGTCCGTCCTCGTGCCAGTGATTTCACAGCTTTACAGGCCAAGTGAATGTCAGGAGGCACAAGCTCGTTTTCGACACCCCATGCCAGCATACGGACAATTCGGTTCACTTGCTTGTTGATGCTCGACCGCTTCCAGCCCTTTGCGACCATGCGACTTCGAACAGCCTTGAGTCGTTTCGGTTTGAATTCATGGGCAGAAATCCGCCCACAGTCAGTCACAACCTCGCGCAACGCGGTACGAATCGCCGAGAGTTCGGAGGTGAGTTCGCCGTCTTTGACGTAATACGTCGTAGCGTGCTCGATATACGCAACGCACAGACGGTTCAGCGTGATGTTGACGGAATCGGGATTGCGAACCGACGTGAGGAACCGGGCAATCAACTCATTGTATCGCTGCTCAGAAGCCTCTGAGCCGTGTGGCCCAAGGTAATGGTCTTTGCCATCAATCCGGACTCGTGCTTGTCCGGTGGGCTTGTGCAGCGTGTACTTGGGAGTGTGCGTCATGGCAGTGCGTCCTTTGAAGGAAGTGGTAGAAAAGTGGTAGAACCAGCTTTCCACACCGCACTGCCAGTTGGCAGGTTTGCTCTAAAGTGAGCAACAGCAATTACTTAAACAAATCGGGGCGACATGATTCGAACATGCGACCTCCTGGTCCCAAACTACCAACTTTAGGGGCGTGAACGTGTGTTTTTACAGGCGGTCTGACTGCTGAGTACCCCCAAAAACGTCCCTCACGTCCTATAAGCTGTCACCATAAGCTGTCACCACCATCGTTGTCGTCGAACGTGTGACCTCCTTGGGATTCAACCAAGCGTCTAACTTGCCAAACGCACCAAATGTCCCTCGTCTCATCGCCTGACAAAACCCGCGTCAATATCGATTGCGTGTCTATTTGAGTCGACATCCCGACTATTTGAGTCGGTCTGAGGTCGATCCCAGAAGGCCCCAAAATCCAGCCGTAGTATCCCCCTGTCCCAAACGTGGCAGGAAACGAGATGCAATCAAACACGGCAAAACCGAAACCCAGCGATGAACTAACGACGGCTCAATTCAGGGTGCTCGCAAACTGTTCACGCAGCACAATATCGCGATGGATCAGTGAAGGAATTATTCCTCCTGAAGCCGTGCGGCGAACCGAGACAAACCGGTTCAGGATTAAGCGTTGGGCACTCGGTGAGGTCTTGTCATGAACACGACCAAATCAGCAGCGAAGTTCTGGGGCGAATATCAACGCTGCCGAGTCAGAACAGTCAACACACGATCTGGCGGACGAGACACAACAGCAGACCAGGCTGATCGACAGTATCACGGTGGCATGGGCCATCGAGCGGAG